>JBFLKP010000226.1:0-4097 GCA_040883225.1 Candidatus Limnocylindrales bacterium
ACGATCGGTTCGAGCCGGTAGCCGATGGCCTCGTAGAACGCGCGCGCGGCGTCGTTGCCCTCGCGGACCTGCAGGTTGATCTTGGCGCAGCCCAGCGCCGCCAATCGCTCCTCCGCCGCGTCCATCAGCGCCCGACCCAGTCCTCGAGCCCGCGAAGCCGGCGCGACCGCGAGGTAGTTGATCCAGCCGCGGTGGCCGTCGTAGCCGGCCATGACCGTGCCCACCACGCGCCCCTCTTCCTCGCCCACGAGCAGGAGCTCGGGGCTGTCGGCCAGCTTGCGCGCGATGTCCGCGCGCGGGTCGTTCCAGGGACGTGTCAGGTCGCAGGCCTCCCACAGCGCTATGACGGCCTCCGTGTCCGCCGCACGGTACGGGCGGATGTGCACGGCGCTCAGGCCAGGTTGGGCGCGAGCCAGCGCTCGGCTTCGGCGATGCTCCAGCCCTTGCGCGCGGCGTAGTCCTCGAGCTGGTCGCGATCGATCTTGCCCACGCCGAAGTAGCGCGCCTCCGGCCGCCACAGGTAGAGCCCGCTGACCGAGGCCGCCGGCAGCATGGCCATGGACTCGGTCAGCTCGATGCCGGCCCGCTGGGGCGCTTCCAGCAGCCGGAAGATGGTGGCCTTCTCGGTGTGGTCGGGGCAGGCCGGATAGCCCGGCGCGGGGCGGATACCCTGGTAGGACTCCGCGATGAGCGCCGCGTTGTCGAGCGCCTCGTCCGCGGCATAGCCCCACAGCTCGGTGCGAACGCGCTCGTGGAGCCGCTCGGCGAAGGCCTCTGCCAGCCGGTCGGCGAGGGCCGTGAGCAGGATGGCCGAGTAGTCATCGTGGGCGGCCTCGAAGCGGGCCTTGTGCTCGGCCAGCCCGTGCCCGGCGGTGACGGCGAAGGCGCCCACGTAGTCGGCGACACCCGCGTCCACAGGGGCCACGTAGTCGGAGAGCGCGAGGTCAGCCCGGCTGTCGCGACGCGCGACCTGCTGGCGCAGCGTGTGCAGCCGCGCCACCTCGAGCGTTCGCTGCTCGTCGGCCCAGAGCACGATATCGTCGTCGGCCGTCGAGCCCGCCGACCAGAAGCCCAGGACGGCGTCGGCCCGCAGGAGGCCCTCGGTGCGCACCCGCTCGAGCATGGCTCGGGCATCATCGAAGAGCCCGCGCGCCGCGGCGCCGACGGTGGGGTCAGCGAGGATGGCGGGGTAGCGGCCCTTCAGCTCCCAGGTCGCGAAGAAGGGCGACCAGTCGATGCGCTCGATGAGGTCGTCGATGGCGTAGTCGGCCAGCGTCCGTACGCCCAGGAAGGACGGACGCGGCGCCTCTGTCGGGTCGAGCTGCAGGCGGGCCGCGCGGGCAGCCTCCAGCGATACCCGCCGGTCGGGCGTGTTGCGACCCTCATGCGCGGCTCGCAACCCCGCGTACTCCGCACGCCGCCCAGCCACGAACGCGTCCCGCCCCGCAGGGTCGAGCAGGGCGCCGGCCACGCCCACGGCGCGCGAGGCGTCGTCCACGTGCACCACCGGACCCGAGTAGGCCGGCTCGAGCTTCACCGCCGTGTGTGCCTTCGAGGTCGTGGCCCCGCCGATGAGCAGGGGCGTGTCCAGCCCTGCGCGCTCCATCTCGGTGGCCACGATGCGCATCTCCTCGAGCGAGGGCGTGATGAGCCCCGAGAGGCCGATGAGGTCCGCCCCCTCGGTTCGTGCGGTCTCGAGGATGGTGGTCCACGGCACCATCACGCCGAGGTCGATGACCTCGTAGTCGTTGCAGCCGAGCACGACGCCGACGATGTTCTTGCCGATGTCGTGGACGTCGCCCTTGACCGTGGCCATGACGATCTTCCCCGCCGAGCGCGGCCCGTCGTCCGCGCCGCCGCCGGCCACACGCTCGGCCTCGATGTAGGGGATGAGGTGGGCCACGGCCTGCTTCATCACGCGCGCGCTCTTGACCACCTGGGGCAGGAACATGCGCCCCGAGCCGAAGCGATCGCCGACCTCGTCCATGCCCGCCATCAGCGGACCCTCGATGACGTGCAGGGGCCGCTCGGCCGCGAGCCGGGCCTCCTCGGTGTCCTCGACGATCCAGTCGCTGATGCCCTCGACGAGCGCGTGCGTCAGCCGCTCCTGCACCGGCAGCTCCCGCCAGGAGAGGTCCCTCTGGGTCCCGGTGGCGGAGCTGCGAGCCTCGTCGGCGATCTCCAGCAGCCGGTCGGTGGCGTCTGGCCGGCGGTTGAGCACGAGGTCCTCGACCCGCTCTCGCAGCTCCGGATCGAGATCGTCGATGACCGGCAGCGCGCCGGCGTTGACGATGGCCATGTCCAACCCGGCGCCGATGGCGTGGTAGAGGAAGACCGCGTGGATGGCCTCGCGCACGGGGTCGTTGCCGCGGAACGAGAACGAGAGGTTGGACACCCCTCCACTGGTGAGCACGCCCGGCAGCTCGGCCTTGATGCGACGGACCGATTCGATGAAGGCCACGGCGTAGTCGTCGTGCTCGGGCAGGCCGGTGCCGACGGCGAAGATGTTGGGATCGAGGATGATGTCCTCCGGCTCGAAGCCGACCTCCTCGGTCAGCAGGCGCACGGCGCGGCGGCCGATCTGCAGCCGCCGCTCGACGGTCTCGGCCTGGCCCTCCTCGTCGAAGCCCATGACCACGACCGCGGCACCGTAGCGATAGGCCAGCCGGGCCTGCTCGAGGAACGATGCCTCCCCTTCCTTGAGCGAGACCGAGTTGACGATGGGACGACCCTGCGCCGAGCCCAGCCCAGCCTCGATGACCGACCACTTCGACGAGTCGATCATGAAGGGCACGCGGGCGATGTCGGGCTCGGCCGCGAGCAGACGCACGAAGCGCTCCATGGCCGCCTCCGAGTCGAGCATGCCCTCGTCCATGTTGATGTCCACGACCTGGGCACCGTTCTCGACCTGGCCGCGCGCGATCTCGACGGCCGTCTCGTAGTCGCCTTCGGCGATGAGGCGAGCGAACTTGCGCGAGCCGGTGACGTTCGTGCGCTCGCCGATGTTGACGAAGAGCGAGTCCTCGTCGATGTCGAGCGCGTCCAGGCCGGCCAGGCGCGTGGCCCGCGGCACGTCGGGAACAGGGCGCGGAGCCAGGCCCGCGACGATGGCCTTGTTGGCGCGGACGTGGTCGGGACCGGTCCCGCAGCAGCCACCGACGATGTTGACGGCGCCGTCACGGGCCATGCCGCCGAGCACCGCCGCGCCCTCGTCGGGCGTCTCGTCGTAGCCGCCGAAGGCGTTGGGCAGGCCGGCGTTGGGGTAGAACGAGAGGTGGGTGTCGGCGATGCGGCCGAGCTCTTCGGCGTAGGGCCGCAGCTGGTCGCCGCCGAGGGCGCAGTTCAGCCCCACGGCGAACGGCCGAGCGTGGCGCACGGTGTTCCAGAAGGCGCCCACGGTCTGGCCGTTGAGCGTGCGTCCCGAGGCGTCGGTGACGGTCCCGCTGATGAGCAGCGGCAGGCGGTAGCCCAGCTCCTCCCACAGCGTCTCCACGGCGAAGACGGCAGCCTTGGCATTGAGCGTGTCGAAGATCGTCTCGATGGCCAGCCAGTCGGCTCCGCCCTCGACGAGGGCGCGGGCCGCCACGAGGTAGTCGTCGGCCAGCTGGCGGAAGCCGATCTTGCGCGCGCCGGGGTCGTTGACGTCGGGCGAGATCGAGGCGGTCACGTTCGTCGGTCCCAGCGAGCCGAGCACGTACCGCCGGAGCCCGTCCGCGGCCTCGGCCTCGTCGCACGTGTCACGGGCCAGCCGGGCCGCCTCACGATTGACCTCGGCGGCGAGCTCATCGAGGCCGTAGTCGGCCAGCGAAGGCCGATTGGCGGTGAAGCTGTTGGTGCTGATGATGTCGGCGCCCGCGTCGAGGTACATGCGGTGCACCCGGCGCACCACGTCGGGCTGGGTCAGGCACAGGATGTCGTTGGCGCCCCGCAGGTCACGCGAGTGCCCGGCGAAGCGCTGGCCGCGGAAATCGGCCTCGGTCAGCTCGAACGACTGCAGCAGCGTGCCGGTGGCCCCGTCCTTGACGAGGATGCGTGAGGCCAGGTCGGCGTCCAGACCTTCGGTCCGCTGACGGCGCGCCTCGTTGGGATCGATGGTC
>JBFLKP010000227.1:0-4852 GCA_040883225.1 Candidatus Limnocylindrales bacterium
CAGTTCGTCAGCGAAGCGCTGGCCCTGGCGCTCGTGGGCGGCATCCTCGGCGTGCTGCTGGGCGCCGGCCTCGCTGTGGCCTACGCTCTGGCGCAGGCGTGGATGCCCATCATCCCGGCCGTGGCCGTGGTCGGCGGCATCGCTGCGGCCGTGGGCATCGGCGCGGTAGCCGGCTTCTACCCGGCGATGCGCGCGGCCAGGCTGTCACCGACCGAGGCCCTGCGGGGAGCCGAGTAGGCGCCCCGCATCGAGATCCGAGCCGTGTGGCCCGGCGACCTCACGAGGCGCGCAGTCGGGTCGGCTGGACGTGGATGCGTACGGGGTAATCGGCGGCGAAGGACTGGGGCGTCATGCCCAAGTCCTCCATCGAGCTCGCGTACTTGCTCACGTAGGGCTCGTCCTCGTTCGCCGGCGGCCCGCCCTCGACGATCTTGGCGAGACCCTCGATGATCACGACCTCGCCGCCCGTGGGCGTGCTGTTGAGGTTGAGGCAGACCTGGGCGTTGGCCCGGATGTTGCGAGTGCGCGGGGTGCCAGCGAGCGAATAGATGACCAGGACGTCGTTCTCAACGAGGAACCACACCGGCGAGGTCTGGGGCTGCCCGGCCGCGTTGACCGTGGTCATCCAGGCCACGAGCTCGCCGTCCAGTCGCTCCTGGATGTCTGGGCGCTCATCGAACATGGCCCCAGCATAGAACGCCGCGCCCCGGAAGGCCGGACCCGTGCCAGCCGGGCGCGCCCGCAGGTCCTACCATGGGCCGATGCTCCAACAGGACGGCTCCATCCGCATCGCCTGGCAGGCCGATGGCTTCGAGGCCATCGAGGTTCGTGCGCGCTTCCGCCCGGCCCCCGAGCTCGATGGCTTCGCCAGGGCCGTGGCTGATGTGGCGCTCCTCGAGCGCACGCTGCCGGACCTGCGGACGGCCCTGCGCAAGGCCTACCCGGGCCAGTTCGACCTGGTCACCGATGAACCCGTATCGAGGCCCGGCCGCGTCATCGTCAGCTTCCACCCGCCTCGCCGGGAACCGAACCCCGACCCGTGGTAAGCGAGCAGCCGACCTTCGAGGTCCACCAGGCCGAGGGCGCCTTCGAGGCGATCGAGAGCCATCTGCGCGCCGCGGGCTTCTTCGGCCGCGCGTCCACCGCCGGCACCTGCGCTGATGTCTACTTCGGCTACGGGCTCTCGGAGCCCCTGCGCCGAAGCCCGGCCCCTGCCCGCTCCGAGCCGGCGGCGCTGCCGCTGGCCGCCTGCCGCCTGCGCACGGACGATCCGAAGATGCCCGCCGCCGGTGAGTTCAGCGTGGGGGCGTGGGAGACGACCTGGCCCGCTCAGGACTATGGCCGTGCCGTGGGGCTGGCCCGCGAAGCCATCGCCGATGGCGAGGTCTACCAGGTGAACCTCGTGCAGCACCTGAGCGCGCCGTTCGCGGGCGACCCGGCCGGGGTCGCGAGGGCGTTGGCCTCCTTCGCTCCACTTCACCCGCGCCCGTTGGTGGGTCACGGCTGGGCCATCGTCTCCGCCACCCCGGAGCTCTTCCTCGCGCGCCGGGGCCGCCGCATCTGGACGATGCCCATCAAGGGCACGCGGCCGTCCGGTGAGGCCGCGGAGCTACGGGCCTCGGGCAAGGACGCCGCCGAGCACGTGATGATCGTCGACCTCGAGCGCAATGACCTGGGACGCATCTGCGAGCCGGGCAGCGTGCGCTGGCCGGAGCTGATGGCCGCACGCTCGATGGCCGGAGTCGAGCACCTGGTCTCGCTGGTCGAGGGCGTGGTGCGAGCGGAGGTCGGCTTCGCCGAAGCCCTGCGCGCGATGTTCCCCGGCGGCTCGGTCACCGGCGCGCCCAAGATCGCCGCGCTCGACCACATCAACGCGCTCGAGCCCGTCGGACGCGGCGCCTCGATGGGCGCGCTCGGGACCGTCTGGCCCAACGGCGACTTCGAGCTGGCCCTGACCATCCGCACCTTCGCCATGGCCGACGGCCGCATCCACCTTTGGGCCGGCGGAGGCGTGGTCTGGGACTCTGAGGCGACGGCCGAGGTCGAGGAGTCCTGGGTCAAGGCACGCCCGCTGCTGGCGGCCATCCGGGCCGCTTCGCGCACGAGGGTCGCGGCGTGAGGCCCGACGCCCGCCCCCTGGCCGTGGGGGTCCTCGGTCGTGGTGTGGTCGACCCGGAGGTCCCCGTCATCCACGCCGACGATGCCGGGCTGCTGCGTGGCCTCGCGGCCTTCGAGACGCTGCGCGTGTACGCCGGCAAGCCCTTCGCCATGGACGAGCACCTCGAGCGCCTGCGGGCCTCGGCGATCCGCATGCAGCTACCCGAGCCAGACGCTGAAGGGCTCGCCAGACTGGCCGCGGAGGTGGTGGCCGCGGCAGGCACGGCCGACTGCTCGCTGCGGCTGACGATGACCGGCGGACGACAGGGCCGCGACCCCGTGTCGATGGCCGTGGTGCTGCCGCTGCCGACCGACCTCGAACAGGCCCGGGCGGCCGGCATCGCCGCCGTGTCACTGCAGCTGGGCACGGACCCTCGGAAGCGCAAGGATGCGCCCTGGCTCCTCGATGGCGTGAAGTCGACCTCGTATGCGGTGAACATGGCCGCCTTCGACGAGGCCCGACGCCGGGGAGCGGAGGATGCCATCTTCATCGCCGCCGACGGCTCGGTCCTCGAGGGCCCCGTCACGAACGTGTGGTGGCGAGACGGTCGCACGCTGTACACGCCGTCACTCGACCTGGGCATCCTCGCGGGCGTCACGCGCGCTCACGTCATGCGCATCGCCCGGGAGCTGGGGTACGAGGTCCGCGAGGGTTGGTACCCGCAGGCCGAGCTGGCCGCGGCCGAGGAGATCTTCAGCTCCTCGTCCGTGCGCGAGCTGATGCCCATCGTGCGCCTGGACGACGCCCCCGTGGACGATGGGCGTCCGGGTCCGGCGAGCCGAGAGCTGCAGGCCGAGCTCCGCCGCGTGGCAGGCACGTAGACCACGAATCACGAGACCCACGCTCAAGGCGTGGGTCCGACGTGGTCTGAGGCACGCGGCCGGGCGGGCTCATGGGCCCACGCCCCCGACCGCGCGGATCAGCCGGCGCGAGTGTCAGTTGAGATGTTGCCCGCTCGGGGCTGGGTCGCGAGGTTGCTCATGCCGTGCGATGCGTCCGCCGTTTGCGGCAGCACCCATGACCACGCTGTGGCCCTGGGGCTCCGAGTCTTCCGGACCTGCCGGTTGCGGAGATCGACCATCCGATGCGAGTACCTCCAGCCACCACTCTACTCCTCGGCCGAGGCCGATGGAAGACCCAAGCTTGAGACCGGGTCTCAGGCTGGCTTCGCGCTGCTCTTGGGGTCGAACGAGCCGCCCTCGGCCTTGAGCCGGGCCTTGTAGGCGCGCTTCTGCTCCTGGTAGGACGCGAGCGCGTCGGCCGAGTCGACGTCACCGAGCGTGGGGTATCCCGGCAGCACCGCGTCGAGCCCGTCGAGCTCAAGGCCGAAACGCTTGTGCAGGATGGCCAGCAGCGCTTTGACCTTCATCTCCCCGATGCCGGGCAGGGCCAGCAGTCGTCGCTCGAGATCGTGACCGTCGGAGGCCTCGTTCCAGATGGTCGAGGGATCGTCGCCGTAGGTCTCGGCCACGGCAGCACAGAGGGCCTGGGTGCGCTTGGCCATGTTGCCCGGGAAACGGTGGAGTGCCGGACGGGCGCGGAAGGCGGCCTCGAGGTCTCCGGCGTCCATGGCAGCGAGCTCGGCGGCGTCGAGCGTACCCACGCGTCGACGTAGCTCGAGGGGACCGGCGAAGGCCTTCTGCACGCTGACCTGCTGATCGAGGACGAAACCGATGAGCAGGGCCATGGGGTCCGTGGCCAGCAGCGCGTCGGCCTCGGCATCGCCGGTGAAGGGAAGCGCGGTGGGGGTCGTGGCGTTCATGGGCGCAGGGTACCCCGACCATCGTCAGGGGTCGTTTTCGAACGCATGCGCTACACTGGCGGAGCATCCCCGACTCGCGCGCGGTCGAGCACCGGACTTCCGGTGTGCTCCCGCAGACGCGAGCCTCCGATCATCAGCCGCTCCCCCATCGGGATGCGTCGAGCGGCACACCGTCACCTCGCCGGCCCGAGCGCCCCCAGTGGAAGCGCCGCCGGCCGAAAGGAAGAACCCATGCTTCACCGCACCCCACCCACCGCGACCGACATCAGCCGGCGCAGCCACGCCCAGCGCCGGCTCCGTCGCGCCGCCTCACAGCGGCTCTTCTGCAGCACCAACGGCTGCACCACGTTCCTCGTGCCTGATGACGACGGTCGCATCGCGACCTGCCCGGTCTGTGGCCTGCATCGCCGGCTGCGGGCGACGCCCGAAGGCCAGCCGGTCCGCGGCCACTGATCCCGGGCGCGCGGCGTCCTGCCGTGCGAGGATGAGCGGGTGATCCGCCCACGACGATCGGTCGAGCGCCCGCTCGTCCGACGAGATGCCGAGGGCCGCGAGCGCACGGCAGCCAGCTGGGAGTCGCTGACCGAGCGACTCATCCGCGAGGCCGTCGACGCCGGCGCCTTCGCCGACCTGCCCTACCGGGGCCGCCCGCTGCGCCTTGACGAGGACCGCTACGCGGGCGACATGGCCCTCGCCAACCATCTCCTCCGCAACGCCGGCGTGGCGCCACCCTGGATCGAGACCGACAAGGAAGCCCGACGACAGCTCCACGCCCTCGAGGCGCTGCTGAGGCGTGCTCGCCGCTCGCCGCCCTCCGCCGCCGAGCGCCTGGAGCGGGAGCTGGACCAGGTGGCGGACGCACACGACGACGCCGTGGCCCGCCTCGAAGCGCTGGCTCCGAGCGCACGGCAGCACCGGGGCCGCCTCGATCG
>JBFLKP010000228.1:0-7923 GCA_040883225.1 Candidatus Limnocylindrales bacterium
GGCCGGGGCGGAGCGGCCGCGGGGGCGTCGCCGCCGGGCTCGTTCTGCGTGCTCGGCGGGGCCGAACCGGGGTTGGGGGCTTCAGGAACGGTCATAGCGGCATGCGAGACGTAGCCTCGCGATCTCCATGTGACAGGCTTCCACGGATGGGATGCTAGCAACGTAGAGGCGCTGTCAAGGGCGACCCAACCCTCCTACGCTCGGGAGACCCAGGGGTACTAGGCGTCGCTCCCTCGGGCGGTGCCAGACGACGTCGGTGCTGCCGACCCAGAACGCCGGGTGCCCGCCCTGGCCGCCCACCCGGCGTGGTCCCGGCGGAGGACGCGCAGTCCCGCGAGGGCGAAGATGCTGCTGCCCGTCAGCTCGAGCAGCTCCTCGGGGATCATGAAGAGGACGTAGACGTCGACCTGCTCATCACCACGCCACTGGACGTACTCGAGCAGCGCGGCCAGCGCCCAGCATGCTGTGGCCAGCAGGAGCATCCATGCGGCGGTCGTGACCGATCGGCGAACCCGTACCGTCCAGTAGAGCACCAGCCCGGCGGAGAAGGCCGCGACCGGCAGGTACAGGAGCTGCCAATCGAGTCCGAGCCGTGACTCCAGGCGCTCGTGCACGCTGAACTGCTCGTCGAAAGCAAAGAACGCCAATGTCAGACCAAAGAGGAGTCCGGCAGTTCGGTCACCCGTGCTCGAGCGGCCCCAGCCAACAGCGATCCAGCAGAGTCCAGCGAAGCACAGGAGCAGGGTGGCCCACAGCGACGGGAGGGCGATCGTGATCTCCGTTGGCGGCCAGCCGAGCCCGATCTCGCTGTCGAGGTCGAACCAAGGATGGTCTGGCGCAAGCCAGGCCGTGAGCACTCCGCTCACCCCGACCATGGCGATGGAGATGGCCAGGATCAGGACGGTCCAGCGCGGGTCGAGCCTGAGGAGCCAGTCGGTGACCAAGCGCATCGCGCGCTCGAACGTGGCCGCGAGTTGCCGAGCGCGGGATCCGTCCACGGGACCCATCGGGAGCGAGTCAGGCAGCCTTGCCGGGCGACCGTGGACGCTCGGGACTCGTCGCGCGAACCGAGGGCATCCTCCCATTGTCTCTCAATGTGAACGCTTCGTGAACGTCTCCGCGCAGCGCTGCCTCGGGCGGTCGACGCGGAGCGCACCAGAGGGCCAGGCGGGTGAAGCGGCTGCATCGCCGGCTATCGACGACCGCTGCTCAGCGCCTCCCAGTAGCGCGCGATCGTCCGGGCGCCGCCCTCGTAGTTGGCCAGCACCATCGACTCGTTGGGCGAGTGCGCGTTGTCATCGGGATTGGTGAAGCCGAGCAGCACGATGGGGAGGCCCAGCACCTTGTCGAAGCTGGCCACGGCGCCGATCGAGCCGCCCTCCGAGACATGGTACGGATCCTGGCCGAAGACGTCCTTCAGGCAGGCCGCGGCGGTCCGGGCGGCCGGGTGCTCGGGGCTGACCACGAAGGGCCACATCTCGTCGAGCTGGCGGACCTCGACCTCCACGCCGGGCACGTCGACGGCCATGATCGCGTCGCGCACGCGTCCGAAGGTCCGCTTGGGGTCCATGCCCGGCGCGAGGCGACAGCTGATCTTGGCGTGGGCATGCGCGGGGATGATGGTCTTGCTGCCCTCACCGGTGTAGCCGGCCCAGATGCCACAGACGTCCAGGGTAGGACGCATGCCCTTGCGCTCGAGGGGGCTGAAGCCGGGCTCCCCGAAGAGCCTGGGCACGCCGATGCCCTGGGCGAACTCCGCCTCGTCGAACGGCAGTCGGTGGAACTCGGCGCGCTCCTCGTCCGACAGCACCGGCGCCTCGTCATAGAAGCCGGGCACGGTCACGCGGCCCTCGTCGTCGCGGAGCGAGGCCACGATGCGGGTCAGCGCGTTGGCCGGGTTCTGGACCATGCCGCCGAAGCCGCCAGAGTGGAGATCCTGGCTCGGCCCGTGGACATCGACCTGGAGGTACACGTTGCCGCGCAACGAGATGGTCAGGGCCGGGTGGTTGCCTTCATAGAAGCCCGTGTCGCTGACGACCACGAGCTCCCCGCCCAGGCGCTCGACGTTGGCCTTGAGCCAGGCTTCGAAGTTGGGCGATCCGTCCTCCTCCTCACCCTCGAAGACGTAGCGCACGTTGAGCGGCAGCCGGCCGGCGGCCTGCAGCCAGGCGCGTGCCGCCCACAGGTGCAGGTGGACCTGGCCCTTGTCGTCAGCCGCGCCGCGGGCATACACCCGCCCGTGCTCCACCCGTGGCTCGAAGGGCGGACGCACCCACAGCTCGAGCGGGTCGACCGGCTGGACGTCGTAGTGGGCATAGACCACGACCGTGGGTGCACCTTCGGCGTGCAGCCAGTCCGCGTAGACCACCGGGTTGCCGCCGGTGGGCGAGATCTCGACGTGCTCGAGGCCGATGTCCCGCATCCGTCCCGCGAGCCAGTCGGCTCCGCGCGCCATGTCGTCGGCATGCTCGGGCAACGAGCCGACCGTCGGGATCTCGAGGAACTCGATGTAGTCCCGGAGTCGTTCATCCTGCGTCCGCTCCAGATAGGCCTCGACGGCCTCGATGGGCGTGCTCATCCGGCCCCTCCCCGGCGGTCGTTCGTTCGACGACGTGGTGGCTAGGCCGGCGACGGCGAGGGCTCCGGCGCCTCGCCGGCAGCCGGCGGATCGTCCGCTTGCCGCGTGCCGAGACCGGCCAGCGGCGTGGCCAGCTTGGGCGTAGGCGAGCCGCCCGGCTCCTTCCGCGGGTCCGGCAGGTCGGCGAACATGGCCTCGAACTCGCTGGCCTCGATGGTCTCCTTCGCGACCAGCGCCTCGGCCAGCTCGGTGAGGCGATCCTGGTACTGCGTGAGCACCTGCGTGGCGCGTTCGTAGCCCTGGTCCACGATGGCCCGGACCTCGTCGTCGATCTGCTTGGCCACGTCGTCGCTGTAGTTGCGCTGCTCGCCGATCTCGCGCCCGAGGAAGACCATCTCCTCGCGCTTGCCGAAGGCCAGCGGACCGAGCTTCTCGCTCATGCCGAACTCGGTGACCATGCGACGCGCGAGCGTGGTGGCCTTCTCGATGTCGTTGGAGGCGCCCGTGGTGATGTCGCCGAACATCAGGCGCTCGGCGACGGTGCCACCGAGCATGCCGGCGATCTTGTCCTCGAACTCCGACTTGGACTGCAGGTAGCGGTCCTCCATGGGCAGGCCCATGGTGTAGCCGAGGGCCATCCCGCGGCTGATGATGCTGACCTTCACGACAGGGTCGCACTTGGGCAGGATGCGCTGCACCATGGCGTGACCACCCTCGTGGTACGCGATGATGGCCTTCTCCTCGTCGCTGATGATGCGGCTCTTGCGTTCCGGACCGGCGACCACACGCTCGAGCGCCTCGCTGAACTCGGGTGTGCCGATGGTCTTCTTGTTGCGTCGTGCCGCCAGGATGGCGGCCTCGTTCACGAGGTTGGCGAGGTCCGCGCCGGAGAAGCCCGGCGACTGCTTGGCCACGCTGGGGAGGTCGATCTCCTTGTCCAGCGGCTTGCCCTTGACGTGGACCTTGAGGATCTCGAGGCGGCCCTTCATGTCCGGGCGATCGAGGATGACCTGGCGGTCGAAGCGGCCCGGGCGCAGCAGCGCCGGGTCCAGCACGTCGGGGCGGTTCGTGGCGGCGACGACGATGACGTTGGTGTTGGTGTCGAAGCCGTCCATCTCCACGAGGATCTGGTTCAGCGTCTGCTCGCGCTCGTCATGCGAGCCACCGAGCCCCGCGCCGCGCTGGCGACCGACCGCGTCGATCTCGTCCACGAAGATGATGCAGGGGCTGTTGCGCTTGGCCTGGTCGAAGAGGTCACGGACTCGGGATGCGCCGACGCCCACGAACATCTCCACGAACTCCGAGCCGGAGATGCTGAAGAAGGGCACGCCGGCCTCACCGGCGACCGCTCGCGCCAGCAGTGTCTTGCCGGTCCCTGGCGGGCCGACCAGGAGAACGCCACGGGGGATGCGCGCGCCGAGGGAGTTGAACTTCTCCGGGTACTTCAGGAACTCGACGACCTCCTGCAGCTCCGTCTTGGCCTCGTCCACGCCGGCCACGTCGCTGAAGGTGACGACCGTCTTGTTGCCCACGAACATGCGCGCCTTGCTGCGGCCGAAGCTCATGGCCTGGTTGTTGCTGCCCTGCGCCTGGCGGAACATGAACCAGAGGAACACGCCGATGAGCAGGACGGGGAAGAGCAGCGAGAGGAGCAACCCGAAGAACGCGTTGCCGTCATCGGCCTGCTCGCCCCTGAACTCGACGGACTCGCAGTCGGGACCCGCCGCACACGCGGCCTGGATATCTGCCTGCAGGTCGGTGGTGATGGCCGCGGGGATCCAGGACTGGTACGTGACCGGCTGGTTCGTGTCCTCGTCGATCTCGGTGGTCGTGATCTCCAGCGCCTCACCGCGAGTGAGGATCGAGTCCACCTCACCGTTCTCGACCAGGCTGAGCACTGATACGGATGCCCCGCTGTACGGGATCGACTCCGGTTCCTGGTCGTTGAAGAGGAAGAGGTAGAGCAGCGCGGCCGTACCCACCACGAGTACGAGGGTGACGAGCCCGTTGCGCATGAAGCGACTGTTCAAGTTGACCTGCCTTCGAGATGAGGTCGCCCGGGCAGACCGGGCCGGAGAAGGAGATTATAGGCGCGCAGGCGGAATTCCCCATCTCGGGGGCATGACATGCGTGGCCGTTACGCACCGGGCCGGCTCCGCCGATCGGGTCGGATGGGCTACCATATCCGCCGCGACACGCATGGCTGGGTAGCTCAGTGGCAGAGCAAACGGCTCATAATCGTTAGGTCGGCAGTTCGAATCTGCCCCCAGCCACCACGCTGCGTCAAGGAGACCCTCGGAGGTTCGGGATGCCGAGCGCCGGGGGGTTCTTCGTGTCCGACCCGCCGCTGCCGCGGCGGCGTGGCACACTCGGGGCATGTCAGCGCTTCGAACGCTCCTCTCGGCCTTCACCGATGCCATGGTCCCCGACGGCACGGTCCTGCGCATGCGCTTCCGGTCCACGCTCGACACGCTCGTGACGCTGGTCGTGACGCTCCTCGCGGTCGTGCTCGCGGTCGGCTACCAGGTGGTCGGCCGCTGGGCGCGCCGCGCCGGCTGGGTCGACTGAGCGCGTACCCGCCGCATGTCGATGAACCAGGGCCCGCAGTGGGAGCCGGCCGAGCCGTCGGAGTCGCATCCGCCGGCCGGGACTGGCCCGATGAGCCTGGGGCAGGTCTTCGAGGTCGGTCGGCGCATCCTGTTTCGTCATTGGGCGGTGATGTTGCTTGTCTCGCTGCTCTTCGTGGGACCGGGCGCCTTGCTCAGCTCGGCCACCGCCCTGACCTTCACCGATGAGGCCCTGTCACTCTTCCCCGACCTCGACAGCGGCACCATCGACCCGGATCTGCGCCTGACCAACGCCGAGCTGGAGCGGCTGCTCGACGCGCTGATCCCGTTCCTGGGCGCCTCGCTGCTGGCCGGGGTGCTGGGCAGCATCGGGGCGCTCGCCTTCAGCGCCGCCGTGGCCGAGGACTACCACGCGCGCCCCGCGGAGGTCGCCAGGGTCGTGCGCGCGGCCGTCGAGCGGACCCCGAGCGCACTCGTGTTCATGCTCCTCACGGGCCTGCTGATGGTGGGGCTCATCGTGGTCGGCCTGCTGGGCATGTCCCTCGCCACCCTGGCCCTGCCGGGGAACGCCGCTGGTGGCCCGGGCACCTTCGTCGCACTCATCGTGGCGGTCGGCCTCGCGGTGGCCATCGTGTACCTGACCATGCGCTGGGCACCGGCCTACACGGCCATGGTGGAGGAAGGTGCCGGCTGGCGTCAGGCACTGAGCCGCGCTTGGCACCTGAGCGGGGACAACGTGCTGCGGATCTTCGCTGTCAGCGCCACCGTCGCCATCGTCACGGGGCTCCTCAGCTCGCTGATGGGCGCGTTCTTCGACATGGGCCTCAGCGCGCTCGGCGTCTCGCTGGGGCTGGACCCGCTGGTGACCTCGACGATCGCGCTGGCCACGGCTGCGGTCATCGTGGCGCCGGTGATGCCGGTCCTCACCGCCGTGCTCTTCTTCGACCTGCGCGCCCGGCGCGATGTGCCGGCGACGCGGGAGGTGCCGCCACCGCCGCCGGGACCCTACGGCTAGACCGCTCAGGCCCCGAAGAGCAGCTCCATCCAGGCGTCGAAGGGCGCCAGCGGCTCGGCCGCGTCCGGAGGCCCGATAGGCGTGATGGGCGGGGGTTCGGGGGCGTCGTCGGGCAGCGCGAAGCGGGTCTCGCCGGGCTCGCCCCAGCCGTTCACGCGGGCCTGCCAGAGGATGGCCGCCCGACTCTTGATGTGCTCCTGCTCGGCCTGCGTCTCCTCCAGCTCGAGCTGGCGCGCGAGCACCTCCGCGCGGGCGGCCTCTGCTCGAGAGGCGGTATCGGTCGAACGTGTCAGCGCCCCGCTGAAGACCACCACGAGGGCGACCGTGACCGCGAGGCCGATGACCACCACCAGTGCGCGACGACCGACGACCGGGACCTGATGCAGGGACGACATGCCCACGAGCGTACGGACGCCGAGCTGCCGATGTCAATCGCTGGTCGAGCCTGCTAGACTCCTCGAGCAAACCGAACGGATGGTCTGTTTCGTAGAGGTCGTCGCGATGAGACTCCATCAACCCTTGACCACGCTCGACGCGCTCGAGCGCTTCCTGGCGGAGCCCGGCGTGCGCGAGGCGGTGGCCGCCCGCCAGCTGCTGCCGGCGCGCGAGGCCAGCTACGCGCCGTTCCCCGGGTGGCTCGATGAGCGCCTCGTGCGGGCGCTCGAGCGACGAGGCATCGGGGCGCTCTACAGCCACCAGCATGAGGCGCTGGAGGCGCTGCACGCCGGTGAGGACGTGGTCATCGTGACACCCACCGCATCGGGCAAGTCGCTCTGCTACAACCTGCCGGTGCTGCAGGCGATCTGCGAGGACCCGGCGGCGCGGGCGCTCTATCTCTTTCCCACCAAAGCCCTGAGCCAGGACCAGCTGGCGGAGTTCCGGAGCCTCTCCGAGGACGCGCAGCTGGATCTGTCGGCGGCGGTCTACGACGGCGATACGCCAGCACCCGTCCGGGCCGTGGTGCGGGAGGCGGGCCAGGTCGTGGTGACCAACCCTGACATGCTCAGCACGGCCGTCCTGCCCCACCACACCAAGTGGTTCCAGCTCTTCGAGCAGCTGCGCTTCATCGTGGTCGACGAGGCCCACACCTACCGGGGCATCTTCGGCAGCCACGTGGCCAACGTGCTGCGACGGCTGCTGCGGGTCTGCGCACACTACGGCAGCGAGCCGCGCATCGTGTGCTCCTCGGCCACCGTGGGCAACCCCGGCGACCTCGCCCGGACGCTGACCGGACGGTCGTTCCGGGTCATCGACAAGAGCGGCGCCCCCACCGGAGAGCGGCACGTGGTGGTGCTCGATCCACCGCCCCTCGATCGCCGTACGGGCGTGCGCCCAGGACCGCACGGCATGGCCTACCGGGCAGCCTTGTCCTTCCTTCGGGCAGGGCGTCAGACCATCGTGTTCGGGCGTGCGCGAGTGGCGGTGGAGCTGCTGCTCAGCTCCCTGCGCGAAGCCATGCGCGAGGGTCGTGGGCCCATCGAGCGGATCCGCGGGTATCGCTCGGGCTATCTGCCCAGCGAACGCCGCGCCATCGAGACCGGCCTGCGCGATGGTGAGGTCCTCGGTGTCGTCTCCACGAACGCGCTGGAGCTGGGCATCGATATCGGCGCGCTGGATGCTTCCATCCTCGCGGGCTACCCGGGCACCATCGCCGCCACGTGGCAGCAGATGGGCCGCTCGGGCCGGCGCGGGGAGACCAGCGTCTCCATCCTCGTGGCCGGTGGCGGCGCCCTCGACCGCTATGTGGCGACCCACCCGCAGTA
>JBFLKP010000034.1:0-15517 GCA_040883225.1 Candidatus Limnocylindrales bacterium
CTCGGGCAGGACGGCGCGCACGGCGGGGGCCACGCGGGCGTCCTCGTCGTTGAGCAGCTCGAGGACCTCGAGGGTGGGGAGCGTGTCGATCTCGAGCGTGCGCGGGTTGCGACCCTCGGTCGGGCTGGCGACGCGGACGGCGGACACCACCTTCTTCACCGCGAGCCACCTCGGCTGCGCCGGCTGCGCAGGGCCGCGGACGTGCGGTCGAGCGCGGTGACGGTGTCCTCGTAGTGACGCTGGGCGACCGCGAGGTAGATGCAGTCGACGACGGTCAGCTGGGCCGCGCGGCTGGCCATCGCACCGGCGCGGAAGAGGGACTCAGCGGCGGCGGTCGTGAGCACCAGGTCCGCTGTCCTGGCCAGCGAGGAGCGGCCGTAGTTGGTGATGGCCACGGCGGTGGCACCGCGCCCGCACGCCTCGGCCACGGGGTCGATGACGTCGAGCGTCTCGCCACTGTGGCTGATGCCGATGACCAGGTCGTCGTGCCCGAGCACGGCCGCCGAGGTGAGGGCCATGTGGCCGTCGACCGAGGCCGCTGCCGGCAGGCCGATGCGGCGCAGCTTGTGCTCCAGGTCGATGGCCACGAGGCCAGAGGCGCCGATGCCGTAGATCTCGATGCGGCGAGCCCGCACCACGAGCTCGATGACCCGCGCCAGGCTCGCGAGGTCCAGCTGCTCGACGGTATCGCTGATGGCCGCGCCATCGGCCGCCCCGACCTTGGCCACGATGTCGGCGAGCGGGTCGTCGGCGGCGATGTCGGTGCCCACGATGCGCGTGGCTGGACGGGCGGCAGCATTGCGCCCGACCTGTGTCGCGAGGGCCAGTCGCAGCTCCGGATAGCCCCCGAAGCCGGCACGCTGGCACAGACGCACGACCGTGGCCTCCGAGGTCGAGGCGCGGGAGGCCAGGTCGCCGATGCTGAGGAAGACGATGTCCCCCGGCTGGGCCAGGATGCCATCGGCCACGCGTCGCTCCGCGGGCGGCAGGGAGGGCAGGATCGCGCGCAGGGCGGTCATCGGGTTGGCACCCGGGTCGATATGCTCGGCGGGGCGCGGGGTCGCCATCACCGCGACTCCCCTCGTCGCGGTGCATCAGCAGCGTGTAGGGTCGCGGTCCCGGCGGCGAGCCCGCTGCTACGATCGGTCATCAACGAAAGGAACTTACAGGCTTGGCTTCTGAGATGTCAACGCTTTTCATGGGTCTGGATGCCGGCGGGACAAGCACGCGCGCGCTCCTGGCCACCGGCTCGGGCCGGGTCGTGGGTCGAGGCCAGGCCGCCGGCGCCAATGCCTGGTCGAGCGGGGCACCGCCGGCAGCGGCCATCGCGTCGGCTGCCGGCGATGCCCTCGGCTCCCACGACCCGGCGTCGATCGCCGGAGGCGTGATCGCCGTGGCTGGTGGCGTGTCGAGCGTCCCCGAGCAGGCGGCGGCCGTGATCCGAGCGTGGCACGACCTCGGGATCGCGGTCGAGCCGCGGATCATCCTCGACGTCGTCGCGGCCTTCGCGGCGGGCACGGCCGAACCGCGTGGCCTCGTGCTGGCCGCCGGCACCGGCGCGGTGGCAGCGCTGGTTGATGACGGCGAGCTGGTCCGGCGGGCAGGTGGGCGAGGCTGGCTCGTGGGCGACGAGGGGTCGGCCGTGTGGCTGGGGATCGAGGGCGTGCGGGCGGCGCTGCTGGCGCTCGACGGACGCGGCCCGGAGACGGAGCTCAGGGCATCCATCGCGAGCGCCCTCGAGGTCACCGCGCGCGCCGATGTGGCCACCGCCATGACCGACGTGGTCTACGCCGGTTCGCCGGCTGCGCTCGGTCGACTCGCGCCGCTGGTCGTGAGCGCGGCCGGGGGTGGAGACGAGGTGGCCGGCTCGCTCCTCGAGGCCGCGGTCAGCCACCTCGTCGGGACGGGCCTGGCTGCGGCAGGTGACGAAGACCCCGAGGTCGTGGTGCTCGCCGGCTCCCTGCTCGCGCACGTCCCTTCGCTCGGCGGTCGCGTCCGCTCAGAGATGGCGCTGCGGTGGCCGTCGGCACGCATCGCGGAGTCGGCCAGCGGCGAAGCGGGCGCCACCGCGCTCGCCATCCGGTGGTCCCAAGGAAAGCGGGCCTCGGACTCGGCTCTCGAGGCGCTTGGGATCGGGAGGCCGTGATGCAGCCGAGCTCGGTGAGCGACGGCTCAAGCAGCTGAGGCTGCCGCACGGTCGGGCCTGGGCAGGACGAGCATGAAGCGACCATCGCGCTCCGGGTTCCGGCGGCCCGGTCGCCCATAGCGCTTGAAGTCCTGCCGCAGGACCCTCGGCGAAACCTTCGCATCGGGCCCGCGTGACCGACCCCAGATGGAGCTCACGCGTGGATACCAGGGGTCCTGCACCCAGACCTTGGTGACGGTGAAGTCGTTCGTGAGGGCAGGGTCAGCGGTGGCAGCGAAGCCGGACATGACCCACGCGTGCGCACCCCGCCACACCACCAGGCCGACCGGCTTGCCGGTCTTGCGCATCATGCGTGCGGCCTTCTTGAGCGCCTTCTGGAACGATCTGGCGCCGGCGAGCTCGTAGGGCCCGTAGTCGTATCGATTGAGCAATCCCACCCACTCGGAGATGCCCATCCCGCGCCAGCGGTCCGGCTCGGGGTCAGGGCTGAACGTGCCGTCCTCCTCGAGACGGTCACCGATCCGGTAGAGGCGCGCCTGCAGGGCCCGTGATCGGTCGGGTCGCCCGCTGTCCATCATGTTCATCATCATCTGGGTAGAGGCCGGGATGCACCAGTAGGTCGTCTTCTGGCTCACGAAGTCGCCCTTCCGGAAGAGGTTCATCTTGAAGCGCCTGGTCGATTCTCGACCTTGCGGCACCGAGCCGCCGGCCCGTGCGACGGATGCATCCTCCCCTCCGGCAGCTTGCGCGATGGCGGTCGTGGCCGCGTCGAGCACGGCCTCGAGCTCGTACAGCCACCCGTAGCCGCCTCCCGAGCGGACCACGACCCTCGCGAGGTCAACGGTCTCTGAGCCGGTGGCTCGCACGGGATCGGAGGTGGATGAGGCAGCTGCCGGCCCTGCCGACACCGCGACGAGGAGGACCAGCGCCACCGCCAGCGCGCGGAGCGACGAGCGGTCGCCGGGAGTGTTGCTGGTCGGAGGCTGAATCGGCATACCCGGCGGACCGTAGACGACGCGCTGGGCACGCGTCACCGAACGTTCGGGAATCTTGACCTCCCGGAGCGACCCCGATGCGTGCGGATCACCCGCTCCGGCGAGCACCCCACTCGGACTCGGCGAAGGGCTGGGTCAGTCGGATGTGATTGCCCGAGGGATCGCGGAAGCCGGCGTCGATCCCGTAGAACTGCTCGGTCGGTGGATCGATGAACTCGACGCCCAGCTCGGTCAGGCGCGCGTGCTCGGCATGGACGTCATCGGTGGTGAGGAACACGCCGTTGGCCTGGCCTGTTCCCACGACGTCGAGGATCCGCTCGACGGCTGCCGCGTCGGGCATCGGCGGGCTGGTCACGGCCATGAGCACGATGGAGATGTCGGGCTGGTCGACCGGGCCTACGGTGAGCCAGCGAAAGTCGCCCATCTCCGGGACCGTGACGTCAGTGCGGACCTCCATGCCGATCTTGTCGACATAGAAGGCCAGGGCCTCGCTCTGGTCGTGCACCCACAGGTGGGCGCTCGCGAACTTGATCATCGTTCCTCCGTCGTCGGGGTCGGCGCGTGCAGCGGACCGTCGGGCGACGATGCTATCGGGCCGGGGGATCGCCGGCTTCTCGAAACGTGCGGTTTCGCGGCCGAGCATGCTCGCGCACGACGCAGGACGGGATCCAGGCGAGGCGGCTGGCCGCCGGATACGCGGCTCGATAACGGGATGGCGACGTCCCGTACACCCGGCCGAAGCTCGTGGTGAACGAGCCGATGCTATCCCAGCCGACGCTGGTCGCGATACGGCCGACCGGCCAGTCGGTCGAACGCAACAGCGCGGCTGCACGCTGCAGGCGTCGGGTGATGAGGTATCGATGCGGCGGCTCGCCGAAGGCGCGGCGGAACTCACGGCTGAAGTGGGCTGGGGACAGACGAGCCTCACGGGCCAGGTCGGCCACGGTCAGCGGGTCCGCGTATCGCGCATCGGCGAGGTCCTTCGCGCGCAGGAGGTGTCGACTGGCGGGAAGCTCGACGCTCATGCGCCGAGTATCGCCCAACGAGCGTGCTCGCCATCCGTGGATCCGGCGCCGGTCGCCCGGTCGGTGCGCGGTGCCCTCAGGAGCTGAGCCCCGCCGCCTCGGCTGGGTCCAGGTGGAAGGTGAACATGCGCTCGGCCTCGATGCGCGCGTAGGCCGAGCTCTCGAGCAGGGCCTCGGCACCGTCGAAGCGGGGGCCGTAGTACCCGATCACGACCTCCGCGAAGCCGCCGTCGTCGTGCGTGCTCGCGTCGACCTCGTGGGCCCGACCATGGGTCGTGACGCTGAGCTCCTCGCCCGGCAGGTAGGTGGCGCTGACCGCGGGCCGCTGCCGGATGTGGCGGAAACGCAGGGACTCGTGGCTGCTGCCGAAGTACCACTCGCCGCGGTAGAAGAAGCCGTCGACGGGGCCGTTGATGGGGCGGCCGTCGGCGGTGGCCGTGGCCAGCGCCAGCAGGCACATGCCCGGGAGCCGCTCGGCCAACTGCTCGGCCGTGAGCCGGCGTTCGGGCGTGATGACGCCGCGCAGGTGGGCGCCCGCCGCCTCGTAGCTGCGGTCGAGCAGCGCCTGTAGTCGGGCCAGGTCCTCGGCCGTCTCGCGCATCCGGCCGATGGGCTAGTTCGTGGGCAGGCCGTTGGCCGCGAGGGCGGCCGCGCGTGAGCTGCGGTTCCGCTTGGCTTCTTCGGGCACCTGGTCGCGCGCGTGGTAGCTCGAGCGCACGAGGGGGCCGGATTCGACGTGCTTGAAGCCGAGGTCGAGCCCCTCCTGCTTCATCTCCTCGAACTCGTCGGGGTGGACGTAGCGCTCGACCGGCAGATGCCGGGCCGTGGGACGCAGGTACTGACCGAGAGTGAGGATGTCGCAGTCGACGTCGCGCAGGTCGCGGAACGTCTGGCTCAGCTCCTCGCGTGTCTCGCCGAGGCCGACCATGATGCTCGACTTGGTGTGCACCGTCCCGGGGCGACCAGCGATCTCGAGGGCCATGGCCTTGGCCTCGGCGAGGACCTGCAGGGAGCGGTCGTACCTGGCGCGCTTGCGGACCGGCTTCTGCAACCGCTCGACGGTCTCGACGTTGTGGTTGAGGATGTCCGGCGCGGCGGCCATGACCGTGCGCAGGTCGGCGTCGAGGTAGTCGGGGATCAGCACCTCCACGCCCATGCCGGGACTGTGGCGGCGCATCTCGCGGATGGTGGCAGCGAAGGCGCTCGCGCCGCCATCGGGCAGGTCATCGCGGCAGACGCTGGTGACGACGCAGTGCTCCAGGCCCATGACGGCCACGGCCTCGGCCACGCGTCGCGGCTCGTCGTCATCGAACCACACGGGCCGGCCGGTCTTGACCGCGCAGAAGCCGCAGGCGCGGGTGCAGGTGTCGCCGAGGATCATGACCGTGGCCGTGCGCTCCTCCCAGCACTCGCCGATGTTGGGGCACATGGCCTCCTCGCAGACGGTGTTGAGGGCCTGCCCCTTCACGAGGCTCTTGAGCTCGGTGTAGTTGGCGCCGGTGGGCAGCTTGGCCTTGATCCACGCGGGGTGCCGCACCCGGTCAGGGCCGGTGCGCGCGGCGGTGGCGTCGACCGAGCCACCCATGGCGATGGTCAGCGGCTGACCGAGCTCCGGCGCGGCGTGCGAGCCGCAGCCACCACCGGCCGCGGCAGAGACGTCGAGGATGGGAAGTTCCTTGGCCATGGTTACCAGATGGGGGTGTCGGCGTCGACCGACTCGAGCCAACCCTGCACCTCTTGCAGGAAGGCGCCGGCCTGCGCGCCGTCGGTCGCGCGGTGGTCGATGGCGATGCACATGTTCATCATCGAGCGCACGGCGATGGCGTCGCCCTGGTCCTCGAGCACGACCGGGCGCTTGACGATCTTCTCCATCGTGATGATGGCGACCTCCGGCACGTTGATGATGGGCAGCGTCAGGATGCTGCCGGTCCAGCCGGTGTTGTCCACGGTGAAGGTGCCGCCCTCGAGGTCCTGGGGCGTGAGCTTCCTGGAGCGAGCCCGCCTGGCGAGGTCGTTGATGGCGGCGTTGAGGCCGTGCAGGCTGAGGTTCTCGGCGTTGTGGATGACGGGCACGACGAGGCCGTCGTCGACGGCCACGGCGATGCCCACGTTGACCGCCTTGCGGCGCCAGTGGCCCTCTTCGGTCCAGTGCGCGTTGAAATCGGGGAACCGGCGCAGGGCTTCGACGCAGGCCTTGGTCATGTAGGCCACGTAGGACATCGACATGCCCTCACGCGACTTGTAGTCCGCGTTGATGGCGGCCCGCGCCTTCACCACCGGCGTCATGTCGACCTCGATGGTGATGTAGGCCGCGGGAACGTCGAGGAACCGCTCCATGTGTGTGGCGATGGCCTTGCGCATGGGCGACAACTGCTTGAGCGAGTCGCCGTGCTTGACCGGGGAGTCGAGCGGGTCGGCAGCCACGCGAGCGGCGGGCGCGGGGGCGGGGGCCGCGGCAGGGCTCGCTGAGGCGGCGGGAGCGGAGCCGTTGGTGGCGCCGGCCGCAGCTGCCTCGACATCGGCGCGGGTGATGCGTCCGCCCATGCCCGAGCCGGCGATGGCGGTGACGTCGACGCGCAGGTCGCGCGCGAGGCGCCGGACGGCGGGGGTCATGCGCACGCCGGTGGGTACGACCACGGGGGTGGTGGGCATCTCCGCCGGCGCCGGTACGGGAGCGGCAGTCGAGGCCGTTGGCGCTTGGGTCTGGGCAGCAGGGGCGGGCGGGTCGGCAGCAGGAGCGGGCGCATCGGTCGAGGTCGTAGCGGGCGCCTGGGCCACCGGTGGCTGGGCCGCTGCGGCTGCGGGGGCGGCAGCTTCTGCGGGAGCGGTGGCAGTGGCCGGTTCATCGGCGGGGGCATCGGTCGAGGTGGCGGCACCACTCTCGTCCACCTCGGCGATGGGAGCGTCGTTGCCGACCGTGTCGCCCTCCTGAACGAGGATCTTGGTGAGCGTGCCCTCGAACGGCGATGGGACTTCCGCGTTGACCTTGTCGGTCACGACCTCGACGAGCGGATCACCGACGCGGACATGGTCGCCCACGGCCTTGAGCCACTTGCCGATGGTGCCCTCCTCTACGCCTTCTCCGAGCTGGGGCATGGTCACCTGGGGCATGAGTCGACTCCTGGCACGTGGGTTCGCTGGATCACCGGATGGCACATCAAGATCTGGGAACTCCATTCTAGCGACCCGACCGCGACCCACCCTGAGCGAACCCAGCGCGAACCCGATCGGAAGTCGCGGTGCAGCGCTCGCGAAGCCGTCCTCGTCACCCTTGCCGGATGGACGACGTCCGCCTCGGCAACGCCCTCCGCGTGATCCGGGTCCGCAACCGCCTGCGCCAATCCGACGTGGCGCACCGCGCCGGGCTTCGCCGCGAAGTGGTGAGCCGCCTGGAACGTGGTGGGCTCGCCAGAACCCCTCTCGACCAGGCGCGGGCTGTCGCGAGGGCCCTCGGTGCAAGCCTGCATGTCCGGCTGCGATGGCAAGGCGCCGATCTGGATCGCGTGTCGGGCGAGGCGCACGCCGATCTGCACGAGGCGCTCGTGGGCTTGCTCGGTCGCCGGCGTCCCTGGGAATGGCGTGGCGAGGTCAGCTTCTCGATCTTTGCTGAACGCGGCGTCATCGACATCCTGGCGTGGCATCCGCCCACACGCAGCCTGCTCATCATCGAGCTGAAGACGGAGCTCGTCGACCCGCAGCAGCTCGTGGCCACGATGGACCGGCGCACACGACTTGCACGGCGGGTGGCTGAGCGCTTCGGGTGGAAGCCGGCCACGGTCAGCTGCTGGGTGGTGCTCAGCGAAGGCAGCCCGAACCGCCGGCGGGCGAGGCGCCACCGTGGGCTGCTGCGCACGGCCTTCCCGGCCCACGGTCATGCGATGCGCCGATGGCTCCGGGCGCCAGCGGGCCAGATCGCAGCACTCAGCTTCTGGTCGCAAGTCCACTCAGGGTCCGTTAGACGGACGGTCAGCCAGACCAAGCGCGTCCACAGGCCCCGTAGCGGCTCGCCCAAGCGTGGCCACGGTCGGGACCAAGCAGAGAACGGCGCCACCCACGGAGCGCAGCCGTCTAACGGGCCACAGCCAGACGTCTGACCAGAAGGCGCTCCGCAGGAGGCGTGCGGCCCGGCACGAGGCGACCAGGTCACCGGACGCCGGCCGATCCGAGCTTGGGCGCGAGGCGGGGTGCCTGGGCGCGAGACGTGGTGGCTGGGTGCCTGGGCGCGAGGCGGATGCCTGGGCGCAAGACGTGGTTGTTGGGCGCGATCGCCGAGATCTGCGCGAGTGCCGAGATATCGGCCGCACGCGCTCGAGCGCGGCGCGTGCTAGATGTTGACGGACTTCCCGTCGACGAGCATGGCCGCCTCGCCCATCGCTTCGGAGAGCGTGGGGTGCGGGTGGACGGCCGAGCCGATCTCCCAGGCCGTGGCCTCGAGCAGCATGGCGGTGGTGGGCTCGGCGATGAGCTCGGTCACGTGGTGGCCGATCATGTGCACGCCCAGGACCTCATCGGTCTCGGCATCGGCGATGACCTTGACGAAGCCGCTGGTGTCGCCCTCGATGACGGCCTTGCCCACCGCCATCATGGGCATCTTGCCCACCTTCGTCTTGAGGCCTCGCTCCTTGCACTGCTGGGAGGTCAGGCCCACCGACGCCACCTGCGGCCGCGAGTAGGTGGCCCGCGGCATCTTCACGTAGTCGATCTCCTCGGTCTCCTCGCCGGCGATGGTGAGCGCGGCGACGATGCCCTCGTGCGTGGCCACATGCGCCAGCCACAGGCCGCCGGCCACGTCGCCGACGGCGAAGAGGTGCGGGTCGGCGGTGCGCATGTGCCCATCGGTGACGACGGTGCCCTTCTCGACCACAGCGCGCGTGGTCTCGAGCCCTACGTCCTCGATGTTGGCGGCACGGCCGGTCGCGACCAGCAGCTGCTCGGCGCGGATCTCATCCGGCTCGCCGCCTTCCGGGCCGACCATCAGCGACACGCCGTCGTCGTCGACCTTGACCGCGGCCGGGTCGAAGCGGGCGTTGGTGACCACCTTGATGCCACGCTTCTTGAAGGCTCGCTCCATCTCCTTCGAGACCTCGGCGTCCTCCAGCGGCACGACGGCCGGGAAGTACTCGAGCAGCGTGACCTCGGCCCCCATGTCGTGGTAGTAGGAGGCGAACTCGGTGCCCACCGCGCCGGCCCCGACGACGATGATCGAGGCCGGGATGTGGGCCGATCGCAGAACGTCGTCCGAGGTCACGATGCGCTTCCCGTCCGGCTCCAGCCCGGGCAGCGACTTGACCCGCGAACCGGTCGCGAGGATGACGTCCTTGGCCTTGAGGATGACCTCGCCGGTGGACTTGCCCTCGCCATCTGTGGTCTTGACACGGACCTGCTGTGGCCCCTCGAGCTTGCCGCGGCCCACGATGTACTCGACCTTGTTCTTCCTGGCCAGGCCGGTCACGCCCTTCACCAGGCGCTCGACGATCCGGTCGCGCCGATCGGCGATGGCCTGCGGGTCCGGGCCGGCGCCGGAGACCTCGAGACCGAAGTCCGACGCGTGCTTCATGTGGTCGAGCAGCTCGGCCGAGGCCAGCATGGCCTTGGTCGGGATGCAGCCGATGTGCAGGCAGGTGCCGCCGAGGCCCTTGGGGTTGTCATCGACGATGGCCACCTTGAGGCCCAGCTGGCCGGCGCGGAAGGCGGCGCCGTAGCCGCCGGTGCCGCCGCCAAGGACGACGACATCGTAGGACTGGTTTTCGTTGGGCACGGTGGACCTCGGAAGAGCGTGGTTCGGACGTGTCCGATGGTAACAAAGCGACCGACAGCCCCACCTATACTCGGCCTCCGTGGACGACCTGCTGCTGGCGCTCCTGCTGCTCCCGATGGGCTACGTCATCGGCTCCCTGCCCATGGGTGTGATCGTGGCGCGCCTCACCGGTGGCATCGATCCGCGGACGGTCGGCTCGGGCCGCACCGGCGGCACCAACATGCTCCGCGCGGGTGGCTGGCCGCGCGCCATCGCGGTGGCCGGTCTCGACCTGGCCAAGGGCGCGGTGCCCATCCTCATCGCCGGCTGGCTCGATGCGCCCATCGAGCTCCGCGCGCTCACCGGCGTGGCCGCCGTCCTGGGCAGCTGGAAGTCGGTCTTCCTCGGCTTCCACGGTGGTCGCGGCGTGGCCTCCGGCGTCGGCGGCATGCTCGCCATCGCGCCCTGGATCGTGCCCCTCGTGCTGCCCGTGTTCCTGCTCATCATCTGGGTCACGCGCTACGTCTCGCTGGCGTCGATCCTGGGCACGCTCAGCGGGGCCGTGATGGTGGTGCTGTTCATGGTCCTCGGCTGGATCGAGTGGGGCTGGCTCCTGTACGTCGTCCCCGGTGAGGCCATCGTCTGGATCGCGCACAAGGACAACATCGAACGCCTGCTCGCAGGCGAGGAGCGCAAGTTCCAGCCGGGCGACCGGCAGCCGACGGCACCTCCCGGCAGCGAGGCACCCCCGAGCGACGAGGACGGCGCTCCCTAGCCCGGCTCCGCGAAATGGCTAGCGTCCGGCTCCGCGCAACGAACGGGCAAGCACGAGCACCGTCCCGACCACGAGCACGACGATGATGAGCGGGACGGCCGCAAGCGTGCCGTCGATGTCCGGGATGAGCGCGCTGACGACGCTGAAGGCCAGCAAGCCCACCACGACCGCAGCGACGATGAGGACGACCAGCCGGTCGCGCGGGGCTCCCTCTGGGCGGCCCACGCTCAGCCCCGGTCGGCCTGGACGGGGATGCCGATAGGCGCGACCAGCACCCGGCCCGCGAGCAGCCGCCCGAGCTTCTCGCGGAGTCCCTCCTTGGGCCGGTGGAAGGTGATGGTCACGTCGGCTCGCACGACGGGGTTCGAGGGTCGGCCGCTGGTGAGGTCGACGGCCGTGGGCGTGTCGACCGCCAAGACCGGCACTCCACCGGCGCGCGCGCGAACGGCGACGTCGACGGCGGTGCGAACCGGCTCGCGCAGGTCGCCGCTGACGCCGGTGCCGAGCAGCGCATCGACGACCAGCCCGGCCCGTTCGATACCGCTGAGGTAGAGGGCCACGTCGGAGGCACGTCCCGTCGTCACCGGGTGCACCAGCTCTAGTCCGTCGAGCCGCTCCCAGTTGCTTCGGGCGTCGGACGTGGAGGGCACACCGCTGCTCGAGAGCAGCACGACCTCGCAGCCGATGCCCTGCTCCGCCAGGCGCCGGGCCGCCACGAGGCCATCGCCGCCGTTGTTGCCCGGACCACAGAGCACGAGCACGCGCGAGCCGGGCGAGCGGTCGGTCGAGACCATGAGCGCCTTCGCCGCCGCGGCCACGGCCGTGCCGGCTTCCTCCATCAGCGCCGCGCCGGGCGTGCCCAGCCGCTGCGCGCGGGCGTCGGTTCCACGCATCTCCTCGGCGGTCACGGGCTCGAGCGCCGCCTGTGGCCCCCAACGATGCGTGAGCGCGTCGACGTCGGTCTGGGCCTCGAAGATGAAGGTGTCGGCCGTCGGAAGCGTGATGCCGGTGGTGGGGTCGAGGGTCAGGGTCATGTCAGCCCGATGGTAGGCGCACGACACCATCGGGGCCCCGCTCGAGCAGTCCTTCCCGCTGCAGCGCCGCCACGGCAGCCTCGATGTCGTCCGCGCCGTGGACCCCGATGGACGTCGGCAGCGAGCCCCATTCCTGGCCGTCGAGGGCACGCAGGTAGGCGATGATCCGTCCTCGCAGCCAACGGGAGCTGGCCTCGAAGGCCGGCTCGGTGGGGCGCGTCCGGCGCTCCGGGATCACGACCATGCCGGCGCTGGCGCACCATGCGGCCACCGGGCAGTCGGGACAGCGGGGACGACGAGCGGTGCAGACCGTCGCGCCCAGCTCCATCGAGGCGTACGTCCAGCGTGCCGGATCAGCGTGGTCGACGAGGGCGTCTGCTGCCTCCTGCAGCGCTCGTGGGGGCAGCGTCGAGCCGGACACGCGCGTGACCACGCGCGTGACGTTGGTGTCGACCGCCGCGACCGGTCGGCCGAAGGCGATGGCGGCCACAGCGCGGGCGGTGTAGGGCCCGACACCCGGCAGCGCCTCGAGATCCGGGATCGTTCGCGGCACTCGACCAGCGTGGTCGGCCACGATGGCGACCGCCGCCAGCTGCAGGTTGCGCGCCCGGCGGTTGTAGCCGAGCCCGGCCCACGCTCGGAGCACGTCGGCGGTGCTGGCCCGGGCCAGGGACCGCGGCGTGGGGTAGCGCTCCATGAAGCAGGCCCAGGCCTCGTCGACGCGGGCGATCTGCGTCTGCTGCGCCATGACCTCCGAGACGAGGACGGCCCAGGCGTCGCGCGTGCGACGGATCCGCAGCGGGCGAGCGCGTGACCCGTACCAGTCGAGGAGGGCCTGCTGGAACCGGCGCAGCGGGGCGTCCTCGAACGGCCATGAACCCCCCGTACCAGGACCATCCGCACCCGAGTGTGTCGAAACCTTCATCCTCGAAAAACCCGCTAGCTCCCAAGGTCGGGCACAATATCGGACGAATGCCGTATCGCCCACAGAAGCGCCGTGCCTCCCGGACCGGCAACCGGAACGGGATCGGGCCCCATCATCGGGGTTCGTTCGCCGCGCGTCTCGCCCTCAAGCGCAGCAAGCAGAGCCGTCGCTCCGGATCGTCTGGTCCGTCGACGGTCATCGTGCTGTTGCTCATCCTCATGGTCTCGGGCGTGACCGTGGCGTCCGCCGCAGCCATCACCGCCGGCGGCGCGGCTGCCATGACGTTGACGCAGCTGGAAGAAGGCCTGCCGGATCCGCGTTCGTTCGAGGACCTGGACTTCAACGAGCAGTCGGTGATGTACGACCGTAGCGGCAAGATTCGCCTGGCGGAGTTCTGGAACGACCGTCGTGACGTCATCGACAACTTCAACACCATCCCCAAGGTCGTGCTCGACGCCACCACGGCCACGGAGGACGACACCTTCTGGACCAACCCCGGCGTGGACCTCGAAGCCACGCTGGCGCAGCTGCTGACGGTGGCAGGCGGAGGGGACGGCCGCGGTGCGTCCACCATCACCCAGCAGCTGGTGCGCGCGGTGCTGCTGCCTGAGGACGTGCTGCGCGAGCAGTTCACCAGCGACGAGGGGCTGTACACGCGCAAGGCCAAGGAGATCATCCAGGCCTATCGCCTGACACAGGCGTTCCCGGGCGAGGAAGGCAAGCAGGAGATCATCACCGCCTACCTCAACCAGATCCCCTACGGCGGCGCCATCCACGGCATCAAGGCGGCCGCGGACGTGTACTTCGGCAAGGACCTCGAAGAGCTGACGCTGGCGCAGGTGGCCCTGCTCGCGGCCATCCCGCAGGAGCCGGCCAACCTCTATCCCTACGCCAAGAACCGGAAGGGCGGCTACGCCAACCTGTCCAAGATCAAGTCCGGCAAGGGCAAGAAGGCGAAGGTCAAGTACGTCATCAGGCAGTGCGGCGACAAGGCCGACTGCGTCGACACGGAGGTCGTCCGCCGGCAGCACTTCATCCTCGATCGGCTCGCGGACGGCAAGGGCCGCTGGGTCAAGCCCACCGCGGAGCAGGTGGCGGCCGCCAAGAAGGAACGCATCTTCATCAAGAAGGAGCAGCCGGTCCGCTACAAGGCCCCGCAGTTCGTCAACGCCGCGGTCAAGGAAGTCAACGAGATCCTGGGCAACGACTACGACCCCATCGACGTCGGCGGCTACAAGATCACGACCACGCTGGACTGGAAGGCACAGACGCTCGGCCAGGACCTCATCTGGGCCGGTGCGGTGGCGCCGCATCTGCCCGTCTCGGAGATGTATGCGGGCCTGCGCAAGCGTGGCCTCTCCGGCGAGAGCGGCTGGGTCGCGCGGCTGCGCGCGCTGGGCGTCTACAGCGGCGCTCTCGTGGCCATGGACTACCGCACCGGTGACCTGCTGGCCTACGTGGCCGCGCCGCCGGGCTATTACAAGAAGAACAAGAACCAGCGCGTGGACTACCGCTACGACCACATCGGTCTGGCCAAGCGCCAGCCGGGCTCGTCGTGGAAGCCCATCGTCTACGCCGCCGGCATCGACAGCGGCCGACTGACGGCCGCTTCGGTCCTGCTTGACATCACCACGCCGTTCGGCGGTCGCAACGACGAAGGCGAGCAGTGGGTGCCCAAGAACGCGGAGCAGACCGATAGCGGTCCCATCGCCGTGCGTGACGCCCTGCAGCAGTCGCTCAACGTGCCCGCCATCCGCGCCCTGCACAAGACCGGTGTCAAGAACGTGCGCAAGTACGCCGTCAAGGCCGGCTACGAGTTCCTACCCGAGCCGGTCGGCTTCGGCAACAAGGCCCTTGACGTGGCCGGCCTGGCAGGCGCGATCGGCACCGTCGAGGTTCGGCCGCTGGACCACGTCAAGGCCTTCGGCTCCTTCGGCAATAACGGAAAGGTCACGCGTCCGCGCTACGTGCTGGAGATCAAGGGCCCGAAGGGCGAGATCATCTACCAGGCCAGAAAGCCCGTGACCACGCGAGTGTGGAGCCCGCAGACCGCTTACATCATCACGGACATCCTCAAGGGCAACGCCGATCCGCGCGAGAACCCGGTCTGGGCCAACGTCTTCGCCATGAACAACACGAAGAACGGCAGCCGTCGCGAGCTGGCCGTCAAGACCGGCACCACCAACAACCTCAAGGACTACTCCACCTACGGTTACCTGCCCATGCCCAAGAACCCCAGGCAGCCCGCGCTGGCGGTGGGAGTCTGGTATGGCAACAGCAACAGCCGCGCGCCCAACATCACCAACCCGCCCATCTACTCGATGAGCAACGCGGGTGAGACGTGGAAGGCCTTCGTCAACCGCTATATGAAGAACAAGCCGGCACCCACGTTCCAGCCGCCCAAGGCCGGTGTGGTCAGGGCCTCCGTGCGCACGCCCGCAGGCACCCGCTCGGAGCTCTTCATCCGGGGCACGCAACCGGGTGGCAACAAGCAGGTCGATCCAGCCTTCTCGTGCGGCAGCATCACCAGCCTGGAGAACCCGGGGGCCACGTGGAGCTCAGCGGCCATCAACTCGTGGGCCGCTCGCGGCGTGGGCTCGTCCAGCTCGTATGGCACGATCAAGACGCAGGGCAGCTGCTTCAGCGGCTCGGCCCCATCGAGCCCGTCCGGCAGCAGCTCCGGGGGCGGGAGCTCCAACACCAACACCAACGACGACGACTCCGGTGGTAGCGGAGGAGGTGGCGGCGGCGGAGCCGCACCCACCTGCCAGCCCGGCTTCACGGACAAGCCCAGAGGTTGTCGCATCCCGGGCTAGGCGCCGCCCTGGGCTAGAACCCGCTCGTTCCGGCACCCGGCCGAAGCCGCCTGGTCGGGCATCC
>JBFLKP010000035.1:0-34854 GCA_040883225.1 Candidatus Limnocylindrales bacterium
GCCAGGAAGACGGTCGTCTTGTGTTCACGGCTGGGCATCCGGCGTCTGGTCGACAGCCTCGGTCCCTGGCGATCACGAGCCATGCCCGACATCGCCTGCCTCCGTCCTGCCTGGTCGGCGCCACGGTGGCCACCTTCGCGAGGGTCACCAGACGTCCGGGCCCCACCCCACTATCGGGCCACGGCCGTCCCGTCTGGCCGTTGCTAGCGTGCACCACCGTCTAGGGACCGTGGCTCGAGGAACTCGCCTTGCGGATGGAACAGGTCGCCGTCGCACCTCGGCCGACGCTTCGCGCCGCGAGCGAGGAGGGCCACGAACACGCCCTGGCTCGGCGGCTGCTGGCATGGACCGGCATCGGCCTCGGGGTCGTCTTCGGCCTGCTGTTCCTGATCGTCGGCCCCGGCAAGGAGGGCCACGACTCGCACTACCTCTTTGCTCAGGCGTTCCTTGAGGGACGCCTCTACATCGAGGGCTCGTACCCCTGGCTGGAGCTCGTCCCGCGGGCCGAAGGCGGTTGGTACACGCCGTTCCCGCCGCTCCTCAGTGTCGCGTTCGTGCCCTTCGCGGCGCTCGACATCGCGGTCGACACGAACCACGTCGCTGCGCTGATGGGCGGCGTCTCCGTGGCAGTGGTCTGGCTCATGCTCGGACGACTGGGTGTGGGTCTCCGGGTCCGACTGGGCCTCACGCTCGCGTGGGCCGTCGGTTCCCAGCTGCTCTGGCTCGCCGGTGAAGGTGGACAGCATCTGGCGCCCCAGGTGACAGCCGCGGCGCTTCTGCTCGCGGTGTTGACGCTCGGCCTCGAGCGACGCTGGCCGTTCCTCGCCGGCCTGCTCCTGGCCGCGGCGGTCTGCGCGCGGCTGCCGGTCGTCTTCGCGCTCCCGCTCGTCCTCTGGCTGTACCGCCCGGAGCGACAGGCGACGCCGTTCCTGGAGAGGCACCCGTGGTCGCTCGTGCTGGCGGCGATGATCATCCCGGGGCTGCTGGTGGCGCTCTACAACATGGCCCGCTTCGGCAGCCTCATCGAGTTCGGCTACGGCATGATCGAGGGCATCGATGGCCAGCACGTGCTCGACGAGCCCTGGTATCACGACGGCATCATCTCGCTCGCGTATCTGCCCAACGGCTTGTACACCATGCTCCTGCGCGGGTTCGAGGTACGCGACGCCTTCCCCTGGGTCTACGGCAGCATCGCCGGCACCTCCATCCTGCTGACCATGCCCATCCTGTGGTGGGTCTCCGAGGCCCGTGGCCGCCTGGCAGTGGCAGCCGCTGTCTCGGCGGCCCTCGTGATGGTGCCCAACCTCCTCCACGGCAATCCCGGCTTCGCCCAGATCGGCTACCGCTTCATCCTCGACGCCCTGCCGATGCTGTGGCTCATGCTGGGCATCGCCTTCCACCGGTCGATGCCGCGGGCCGCGGCTGTCGCACTCGGTGCCGGCATCGTGGCCAACGTGTGGCTGGCATCGGTCTACTGGTCGGGACTCGTCGAATAGGCCACCGGTGCCGGCGACACTCCTCGTCGTGGCCGAATGCTGGCGCGCCAACGGGGAGAGCCACGCAAAACAGCTGACTACGCGTGCGACGTCTGGTCGTTGGCCCTGTCACACGGCTGTCGGCCGGAGACTTCTGAGCGGGGCGGCTCGAGCCCTTGACGTGGGGCGCGGAAGGCGCAGGATGGTCGCAGTACGCGGGGGTATGGGATGGGCAAGCTGGTGGTTGTGCTCGCTGTGGGCCTGGTGGCGGGCATCGCATGGCCGGCCGCAGGAGCGCCACCGAGCCTGCCCCCGTTCGATCGGACGATGACGCTCAAGCAGGTGGAGCCGGGCGTGGTGCGTGTGCTCGATGACGGCGCGGGTCACGACCTCACCGATCCGGAGACGTTCGAGGACCTCAAGCCGGTGAGCCTGCTCGCGGCCGGCGACGATGGCTCGGTATGGATGACCAGCAGCGGCGGGTTCACCAAGATCGGCACACCCGGCGAGGTGCGCGACCCCTTCGAGACGTTCCTCGCGCAGATGGAGATCGGGCTCGACGGGGCGCTCTGGATCGCCGACGTCTACCAGGGCACGTCGCGCGAGTATCGACGTCCCGCGATGATGGGCCGCTGGCACGACGGCGCGTGGACGACCTACCAGCTGCCGTCGGACGCGTGGGTCGTGTGGCTCGACGCGAAGGAGGACGGCAGCCTCGACTTCGCCTGGCGCGACGAGACGACGCTCACCTTCGGAGCGCTCGAGCCGGGCGCGGAGTCCTGGACCCGCGCGACCCTGCCGCCCTTGCCGCTCATCTCGACTGACGGCTTCATGGCCGTGGAGCGAACGCCGAACGGGCAGCTATGGGTCGCGGAGGGCCCCTGGTGGTACGAGGGACAACGCTCCGAGCCCGCCCCGCTGTGGACGTTCGACGGGTCGGCCTGGCAACCCGTCCAGCCGCTCGGCGACCTGCCGGTCCGGCCCATGACGCTGACGGTGGAGCCCTCCGAGACGTTGCGCGTCAGCTGGCAGGAGCTCACGGCCGACATGTGGGAGCCGAGTGCGACCTGGCATACGACGAGGCTCGAGGAGGATGGCCAATGGTCGGTCGTCGAGCTCGTCGAGGACGACGCCACCAAGCGCCGCGGACGGTGCAGGGGCTACGCGCACATCGAAGGGGAGCGGCTGACTCGCTACCTCGACGGCGTCTGCCTTCGGCCTGTCGCCGATACCCCCACGGGTGAGATCTGGGCCTTCGGCCACGACCGGAACCGCAAGGACCCCGGCGTCTACGTCATCACCCCGGACCGGTAGTCGACGCGGGAGCGCCCCACCGGATGTGTCGGGCAGAGCCGCAACGTGGGCAGAGAGCGACACGATCCTCATCCCGGGAAGCAGGCCCGGGCACGGCACGCTGCTCGTGCTCGAGCAGGGAGACCGAGGCGGCACCTGACTCTGGCGTGGCCTGAGCAGCTTCGGCGATGGAAGGACTCGCCTGGCTACCTTCAAGTGACGGCACCGTGTCCTCGCCTGTCGGGGCGCTTCCTGGCCCGGCCATGGTCCACGAGCCAGGCGGCGATCGAGGCGCCAACGAGGGCGCCGAGCAGTCCCAAGACGAGGTCGCCGAGCGTGTCTTGGTAGGCCGTGGCGGCCTCTGGCGAGCCAGGCACGAAGGTGACGTACTCGAAGGCCTCCCACACGATGGCTGCCACGGCGCCGAAGCCGACCCCGAGCGCGACCCGCGTCAGCTTCGAGGCGCGAGCAGGCCAGCCGAGAGCCACGAAGGCCGCCGCCAGCAGGACCCAGTTGCCGAAGTGGTTGAGGTCATCCCACCACACGATGGTGTCGTAGAGATCGAGCGCGTTCCCGACGGTGTCGATGAGGAAGGCCAGGGTGAACAGCAGGTCCGACACCACCGGGAACGGCCGACCCCGCCAGCGGAGCCACCAGGCGAGCGGGATGGCCATGACCGCCAGCGGATAGGTGAGGACCCGCCATTGCATGGCCTTGTCGGCGTACTGCGGGAGGTCGGGGTTCAGCAGCGCGTGCAGCAGGAGGGCGACGAGTGCAGCCTTGGCGGCCACGTCGAGCGCGAAGAGCGCGCGGCGCCTCATGGTGCTGCGGAGGGCTCGCCGACGAGTCGGTCCAGGATGAGTTGCGCGATGGCGTCGCGCTCGGCCTTCGGCTCAGGCGCGTCCTCCGCGAGGGCCGTGACCGAGAACGCGACGGGTCCCGTCACGTGGAAGACGATGGCGATAGCGGCACCCTCGTGAGTGAACGACATAGGAACCACGAAGTCGCCGGCCGACTCGGTCTCGAAGCCCGGTGGGATCGGGTCATCGCCGAACAACGTGTCCTTCGTGTGCATCAGCGCGTCATCCGCGCTCTCGAAGACGACGATGTCGATGATGACCGCGGTGCGCGGGCCCTCATCCTGCTCCCGAGCGGACGCATACATCGCCATCTGGGCGCTGAGCGCCTCAGAGTCGAAGTCCGAACCTTCCCACGCCTGGCTCAGCCCGCCTCCGATGCCCAGGAGCGTGAGGTCGACACCGAAGATATCGCTGACCTCCTCGGCACTCGGGAAGAGGTGGACACCCTCGGTCTCGGACGAAGGGCTGGGTTCGGCCGACGAAGTGGGGGGCTGGGCCAGCAGGTTGCCGCCAAGGTTGACCGTGGCAAGCAGGGCGCAGAGCCCCGATGCCAGTGCTCGCCGCGCACGTCTCGCGCTGGTCCCCCTCATACGCGCATCGTGACCCCGACGATGACGATGCCGCGTCGAAGCTGTCCTCACTTCCCCGCTCCCCCGTCGTGGCCCTCTCGGTCGAGGAAGAGCAGCGTTCCGCGGCCGCCCGTGTATCCCCCAACCAGGACGACGTCGTTGTCAGCCCAGGTCAGGACCGCGCCTGCCAGGTCGGATGGGCTTGCCCCGGTCGGCTCGGTCAGCAAGACCTTCTCGTTCGAGCCGGACAGGTCTCGTACCGCCACCTGTTTCCCGTGTCCACTTGAGAGAGTGAGCAGGAGTAGGCCGTCTGGCGAAAGCCTCACTCCGCTGAAGGGCATCGACCGGCTGGCCTTCGCCCCCAACGTCTCGATGGGCTCGACGCCTCCCGACGTTCCATCGACGAGGGCATAGGAGGCAGAGAAGCGGCCGACGGAGGTGGGGTCGACGACGAGAAGGTGCTCCCCACGAGGCGATACGCGGATGAGGCGTGGCGGCCAGTCGTCAGGATCAGTGAGCCCTGCGACTTGCCGAGCCTCCTCGCCTCCGGCCCCGAACACCCAGATCCCACTGTCAGGCCCGAGCCCGGACTCGCTGTACTCCACGAGCGAGGCGAAGAGCGCGGACCCATCGGCCGTCCAGTCCTTGGAGCGGTACTCGCCCTCCAAGTCCTCGCGTTCCGTACCGCCCAGCGTGACCGGATCGCCACCGGTGATGGGGACCGTGGCGATATCCGCACCCCTGATCTCACCGGCCTGGACCGCAGTCCGCGAGAACGTCACCCCGGCGCTGTCGGGAGTGAACGTCGGGTACATCGGCAGCGTGATGACGCCCTCCCGCTCGGAACCCTCGGCTGGCGTCAGGTCCAGGACACCGTCGTAGCCGTCGTCGAGGAGGTTCGTCAGTCCGCCGGTCGAGGCGTCCATGAGCCACAGATCGCCATCGACGAGGTACATGGGCCAGAGCTCCGCAAAGGCCAGCCACTGGCTGTCGGGCGACCAGACCACGCTGTCGACCCAGAGGCCCGCGCTGAGGTTTCTGACATCGGCGCACAGACGCTGCTCGAGGGTCGCCACGTCATGGATGCAGACCTCGCTCGCCTCCGGCCCCGCGGGTCGGCTGACGGCGATCGCTTCACCGTCGGGCGACAGCGCGATGAGTCTGCCGTCCCCGATGTCGATCGATCGCTGCTCGACAAGCGTGATGGCGGACACGTCACCCGTCGGCTCGGCAGCCGTGCTTGGGGGACTGGCGCCGGCCGCCAGCACCAGGCACATGACCCCGAGTGCCGACAGGGTCCGCGGCCGCACTGTCGAGGACTGGGCCGGCCCGCGCATCGCTTCCCCCGCTTCGCGATCCGATTCTCCCTGCCCCGAGCACAGGGTCAAGGGCCGGACGGCCCACGGCCGGCCGAAAGCCGCTGGTGCTCGACGCGCCTTCGTACGCGTTCAGGTGTTCGGCGCGACGAACGTGACCAGAACCCAGACACCGATCGCGAGGACCGCGAGCCCGGCGAGGATGCGTCGCCAGATGGCGCGCCGGCGCCGCCTCGTGTCCGCCTCGCGTTGCCTCCGCTCGGCTTCCTCGTCCGAGATCAGCGGGATGCCGGGCTTGCGCTTGGCTGCCTGCTGCTGCGCCAGGATCGCGGGAATGACGATGCGCGGATCGAGCCCCGAGCCGCCGGGTCTGCCCATGGCCGGTCAACCTCCATCTCGAGCGTGACACTGGGTCTGCCTCGTGGCCAAGAGCCAAGCGGCCTGCGCGCTGCAGATCGGGGAAGCGGCGATCGAGCGAGGACCGCGCCGACGCGAGCGGAGCCGTCCGGCCCTTGACCCGGCGAGCAGGACGCGGAGACTGGGGATACCCGCTAGTCGAGAAAGCGACGGTCGACGCCATGAAGTACGGACCGAACTCCGAACAGGTCGCCGCGTACCTGGAGCAGGTCGCCCGCCTCGACGCCGACGGTTGGGCGGCAGTGGCGCGAGAGCTGCAGAGCTCCTCTGGACATCTAGGGCACGCGGCGAGGGTCATCGATACCGCGCGGTCCCGGGCCACGAGGAACGGCCTTCTGAGCGAGGTCGATGCCGCTGCCCGGGAGACGCACAAAGCGCTGGACGCCACCCTGGATGCAAGCTCCTCACTGCGGGAGCTCCTCCGCCGCGCGCTCGCGCACGACAGCCACGACGAGCCTTCGGACACCGTGCCACCCGGCGATGCCCAGGCGGAGGTGCTCAAGACGGCAGCCAGGTCGGGGGCCATGCTGCTGGTGCTGCGGCCGCTCCTGTCTGACGATGAGTTCAGCGGAGCGTGGCCGATGCCTGCCATCGACCCCCGTAACCTGCCGTACCACTTGCACGTCCCCCCGATCGGGGCTGCGGGATGAGCGACGATCGCGCGGACCTTCGAGTTCCTGTCCGCGGCGGAGTAGCCGCGGCCGAGCTGACACCGGCCGAAGGAGGGATCTCATGGACGAGGACCCGTTCGAGGACTGGGAGCGCACCCCGGCGAGGAAGTCCCAGGAGCAGCTCGACTACCAGAAGTTGGCCTGGTATGCGGCCCCCTTCGGATCGGCCGGGATCGCGCTCGTCGGCCTGGCGGCGTTCGTCAACCTGCTACGTCGCCTCAGCCGACAGGTCATCCGCATCGCTTCGCGTCTGAAGCTCGTCTGAACGATCCCGCACGCCCAGGGACGTCCTCACCGAATGACAGAGCCTCGCGCTCGCCGCCGAGCGACGCGGGCGCACGGCGACCTGCTTCGTGCGTGTCGACGATCCTGCCGAGCGACAGCGGCCCACCCTGATGAACCCGGTCGCGTATGACACGGAGCAGGCGTGGGCCAGGCGAGGGAGCAACGACCGCGTCGAGCGCGTGCGCATCGACCTGCCATCGGGGCCGGCATGGCGTGTCGACCGCCTCGAGGACCGGCCGCCGCGCCTACGACCTGGACAGGCGCCGAGCGATGAGCAGCCCGGCGCGAACGAAGACGCCGGCCGTGTCGAAACGCTCGTCTGCGGCCGCTCGACGGTTCATGCGGTCGATGGCCTGCGCATCGGGATGGTCGACCTCGTCGATCCAGGCGCCGCTGCTGCCGAAGATGTTGTCGACCAGCAGCAGGCCGCCAGGGGTCACCAGCCCGGCTGTGAGCTCGTAGTAGGCGGGGTAGGAGGCCTTGTCGGCGTCGATGAAGACGATGTCCTGGGAGGCCGGGCCCAGCTCTTCCGCGAGCGCGGGCAGCAGCTCCAGGGCGGCCCCGCGCCGCACCTCGACACGATCGCTCACGCCGCAGCGCGCGAACTCGCGCTCGCTGAAGTCGGCGTGTGCATCGGCGTACTCGAGCGTGATGACGCGGGCATCGGGCTGCATGCCCTCGAGCAACCACAACGTCGAGTAGCCGCCCAGCGTCCCGACCTCGAGCGCCGTGTGCCCATCGGTCGTCCTGGCCAGCAGCGCCAGCAGCCGTCCCAGCTCGGGCGAGACGGCCCAGCTCGGCAGGCCGGCGGCGTCGGCCCCTTCGCGATTCGCGCGGATGTGCTCGGGCTCAAGGCCGTAGACCTCTCGGGCGTAGGCGTTGGTGCTTGTCCATCGGGCTTCGTCCATCGGCATGGTCCGACCATACGGGACCGGGCCAGCGGAGGCCAAGCGCGGAGGACGCCACAGACCACTCGTGCCACGCGGTGTCGACGACCCGATCCCTGCCCGCGTTACGCTGTGACCGTCCCACACGCGCTCATGGGGTCCCGAAGATGACGCAACCGAAGCACCGTCCCGAACGAGAGAACTTCACCATCCACGTTGGTGCCGCCACCGCCCAGGCCACGCTGCCCGAGTGGTGGGGCTCCATCGACTCCGGCATCGAGACGCGCGCCCTGCGCTTCAGCGAGGACGGCGGAAACTGGATCGAGGAGGGGACGCTGCCGAGCGCGCTCGTCGCGGCTGGCGCTCGCCTCAGCGAGGTCGCCGGCGTCATGGACTTCGAGGGCCTCAAGGCCGCCAGCCTCGAGGTCGGCCAGCGCGTGCTGCTCAAGCCCGACGCCCAGCCACAGGACCGCTTCGCGATCGCCGTGTGGACCGGTGACGACGCGGCCCAGGTCGGCTTCCTGCCTAGCAACGTGGCCGCGGAGGTCATGGCCGTGTCCATGCGTGACCGCATCGGCTTCGGCGGCTTCGTGGCCCAGGAGGTACGTGATGCCGGCTCCAGGGAGCGGCGTGACGTGAGCATCATCATCGGCCCCGGCGTGGTCTACGCCGAACCCACCGCTTGATCGAGCGGGCGACGCTGGTCGCCGCTGCGCCCGGTCTCGCCCTCGTCGCCGTCCTCGCGGCGATCGCCTACGCCTCGACGCTGGTCCTGCCCGACATCTTCGGCGCGGTCACGGTCGGGCTCTTCCTGGGCATCATCGTGGCCAACGTCCGCCCGCTGCCGGTGACCGAACCCGGCGCCAGGTCGGCCAAGGCCTGGTTCCTGCCGCTGGGCATCCTGCTCCTCGGCGCTCGCCTGAGCCTCGCCGACATCCTCTCGACCGGCCTCGGCGCCATCGTCGTCCTCGTCCTCGACATCGTGTTGGTGCTGGTCGTGACGCTGGCCGTCGGGCGGGCCTTCGGGCTGTCCGAGAAGCTGAGCGGGCTCATCGGCGTGGGCACCAGCATCTGCGGCAACACCGCCATCGCGGCCACCGCGCCCGTCATCAAGGCGCCCGAGCGCGACGTCTCCTTCGCCGTCGCCACCATCACGCTCTTCGGGACCGCGGCGGTCATCGTCTACCCGCTCATCGGCCATGCCGTGGGCATGTCGGACGCGCTCTTCGGCCACTGGGTCGGCGCAGCCGTCAACGACACCAGCCAGGTCACGGCCACGGCCTTCTCCTACTCGATCGAGGCGGGCGAGACCGCGACCATCGTCAAGCTCACGCGCAACACGCTGATGGTGCCGGTGATCTTCGGCGTGGGCCTGTGGTTCGCCTCACGCGAATCGCGCACGGCCGGGACAGCGGAGCGGCGCTCGTGGCTGGCCTCGGCGCGCAAGGCGGTGCCGACCTTCCTCATCGGCTTCCTGGCGCTGGCGCTGGTCAACTCCGCCGGCCTCATCCCCGACGACCTGGCTACGCTGCTGACGAGCGCCTCGCAGGTGCTCATCGTGATGGCCCTCGTGGGCGTGGGGCTGACCACGAAGATTTCGGCCCTGCGCCAGACGGGGCCGGCACCGCTCCTCATGGGCCTGGCCGTGGCCGTGATGCTGGCGGTCGTGAGCCTCGCGCTGTTCGTGGCCATCGGCGTCGAGTAGGACGGCACGCTCGTTCCGCTGACCGGTACCAGCCCTACGGTTGTACCGACGCACCAGTACTTCATGGCTACGCACGGTCACCTATTCAAACTCGCCCGCCGGCGATGCAGACTCCGAGGGTGCCCGAAGAACGACGATGCCCAGCGTGCGGCGCATCGGTCGACCTCGGCGCGTCGTTCTGTGGCCGCTGCGACTCGCTCGTGCCAGCCCCCACCGAGCGGGCGCCGGAGATCGATCCGCCCCCGCGTCAGGCCGCTGCGCCCCAGAATGCCGTGCCCCAGACCGCCGCGCCCCCAGCCGTGCCGGCGGGTGAGCGGCCTTCCCACGTGCCTGTCGTGGCCTCGCGCACCATCGACTGCTGGAGCTGTGACACGCCCAACACCCCCAACCGCATGTTCTGCGTCGCCTGCGGCTCGTTCATCGCCATCGGCTCCCGGACGAAGGCCACCGCCGAGTCGGTCCCGTTCTCCGGCGCCACGCCGGTCCCGGGTGATGCCGACGGGGATGCCTCCTTGCCCTTCGTGGCCGGTGTCGTGCCACTGGGCTCGTACTCGGTGGAGGAGCAACGCCGGGCCACGCGACGCACACGGACGCTGACCGCTGTGGCCTCGGTCGTGTTGGCCATGGTCATCGGCGGCGCCGCCCTCTACCTCGCCTCTCCGCTGAGCCACCGCGACGATGGTGAGCCGCGGTCCGCGGGCGTGTCGACGTCGTCGCAGACGCCGGACGCGACCGACGAGACCGGCGCCGTCAGCGGGCTCACGCTCGACACGGAGGTCGCCGCTGGGCCCGACGCCGTCAGCCAGGCCCGGTCGCTCGCCGATGCCGCGACCGAGCCGGCGCCCGCACAGGAGCCCGTGGCGGAGCCCGAGCCGGTCCTCGAGCCGGTCGAGCCCATCGAGCCTGAGCCGGTCGAGCTCCAGCCCATCGAGCAACCGCCCGAGGCTGAGCCCGTCGTGCGACCACCCGCAACGCAGCCCATCGAGCCCGAGCCCGAGCCCGAGCCCGAGCCTGAGCCGCCTGAGCCCGAGTCCGAGCCGGTGATCGAGGCGGTCGAGCCGGCGGAGCCCGGGGCTGAGCCGGTGCTTGCGCCGGTCGAGCTGGCCGAGCCCGAGGTCTCCGAACCTGGGGGCTCCGAACCCGTGCAGCCCAGTGCAGACGGGAGCGTCGCCGAGCCGGCCGCCTACGACGGTGGCTGGGTGTGCAACGAGGAGATCGTCATCGAAGACAGCCGCGTCCGCGACTGGTCACTCGGCCGAGTCTCGTTCCGGCCGCGCGGCGGCTTCGAACGCGTGGTGCTCCAGCTCCAGCGCGCCGGCCGCGGGTCGGGCGACCCGGCCAGCATCACCGCCGCGGCGATGGGCAGCTGGAAGGTCAGGGAGAGCGTCGACGGCGCTGCCCGTCCCGGCCTGGGTCGGCGGTCGATCACGTTGCAGCTCGATGATGGCTTCGGCGGTGCTCTCGCCCTGCGCGGCTATCGCCCGAGCGGGCTCGGCATCGTCAAGGAGTTCTCCGTCTATCCCGCCGGCCGCGATGGCCGGAACGTGGTCATCTCGGCCGACACCGATGGCTGCTATCGCGTTCGCGTGGCCGCCTGGAACGATCCGTCGGGCAGCGTCCGCCGCGCTGAGATCCACGTCGACATCAAGCCGTAGACACCGCATCTGCCCGCCGTGCACCCGTGTGCCGGCGCTGGGGCCCGACCCCCCGGCGCCGGCACACGCACAGCGCCGGCGACCGGGTCCGAGGCTCAGCACTACCCCGTGGCGCCCGCCGGCTCGAGCACAGCGGTGGCGAAGAGGACGCTGAAGGCGCGGCACCAGACGACGGCGCTGGCGATGTCGTCGGCGCTGACGTCGGGCGGGATCTCGTAGCTGAAGGTGCCGTCGGTGGCCTTGAGCTCACCGAGGTTCACAGCCTCCGGCACCCAACCCCCGGCATCGGGCGAGACGTAGATGAAGAGGTCTGGGCCGTTCTGCACGCTGAAGTCCTCCAGCACCAGGCTCAGCGTGCCGTCCTCGGCCTCGACGATGCGAGCGCCGCCGCTACCGAAGTGGAAGTCGTCCGCGCCCTGCCACTCGCCGCTCGACAGGGTGGTCGCAGCACCGCCGCTGGAGGCGGCCACGGCCACGGGCGTGTCCTCGATGAGCTCGCTGCGGAGGAAGAGGGGAGAGCCCAGGATCCAGCCCAGTGGACCTGCGACGGCGATGAAGAGGACCAGCCCGACCACGACGGGGCGAGGGTGTGCGCGCGCGACGGCGAACCAGCCGCGACGCCAGGCGATGAAGACGAAGAGGGCCATGCCGACCACGAGCGCGATGGCCAGGGGCACGCGGACCGGCCAGATGACGTCCACGAAGAAGCGCTCGAGATCACCGAAGAGTTCCATGCGGCGCACCCTAGGCGGCGCCCCATGACGGGCCGGTGTCGTTCATGTCGCGGCGCTGTGACACCGCCCGGCCCCGACCCCGGCTCGGCGCCCGTGGCGAAGCTCCGCGCCGCACCGGCTGGCCCAGGCACCCGCGCTGGCCGGTGCGGCCCTAGAAGAAGAGCGTGCGCGCGAGGGCCAAGGCCGCCAGCGAGATCGAGACCGTGGCGATGAGCACGGACATGCGCGTTCGCCCCAGTCGGCTGGTGAGGAGCGCGCCCGGCAGCATCGTGGCCAGGGAGGCCGTGAGGATGACCGGCACCAGCTCCCACTCCGGGACGACGTTGGCGAACTGGCCCGAACCGGTGGTCAGCAGCACGAACGCGCTGAGGACCGCGGCGGCGGCCATGAAGATGCGCCCGAAGACCGACGAACCCACGGCGATGCGTGGCTCGATGCGCGAGAGGATGAGCAGCGTCACGCCCATCGGCCCCCAGCCCGCACCGGAGATGCCGCTGAACATGCCCGAGATCGTGCCGATGCCGGCGACGCGCGCGCGCGGCACGTCGTCGAGGTCGCGCGAGACCTGCATCTGCTTGAGCGGCAGGCTCACCAGCAGCAACGCCGCGCCGATGATGATGAGGATCTCGACCACGACGGCGATGAGCTGGGCGTCGAAGACGGACGCCACGACCGGCCCCAGCACGGCGCCGATGACGCCACCGGCGACGAGCGGGATGACGATGGGCCGGGAGACGTTGCCCAGGCGCACGTGCGCGCTCGCGCCGAAGGGCACGATGAGCACCTGCAGGAACAGCGAGAGGGGAGCAGCGAACAGCGGGCTCACGCCCATCAGCAACAGGCCCGGCACCAGCACCCCGCCATAGACGCCGACCGAGGTCAGCGCGATCCCGGCCGCCAGTCCCACCAGCCACGAGCCCACGATGAGCCCGTTGACGTCCCCGGGCGTGAGCGTCAGCGTGACCATCAGCGCCACGATCGTGATGATCGAGGCTACGACCGTGGCCGCGAACTGGCGCGGGCCGATGTCGATCCTATAGCGGATGGCACGCACCCACTGGGGCTCCTTCTCCCAGATGCCCGGCAGCTGCGCGGGCTTGCCCGTCTCGTGCGGCATCGCCGGCCCCTCGTCGGAGGCCCTGCCCGCGGCGACCGGATCGATCGCGGGCTGCTCGGTCGAGGTCGTGTCGCTCACGTGTCCCTTCGCTCGCTGCGTCGGCCGCGTGCGCGCGACCCTGGAAGATGTGGGTATACTCCCACTTACCTGATTAACCCGATAATGTCTATCATATCGGTCGGGAAAGGGTAACATAGCGACGCCCAGCCGTCGCGGATCCACAAGCAGAGGTCGACCCCCACGAGATGATCGAAACGAGACCGGCAGGCGAGCGCGCCCTCGTTCACCGAGCCACGCACCTGGACGCCCTCGAGGCGGAAGCCATCTTCATCATGCGCGAGGTCGCGGCCGAGTTCGAACGGCCCGTCCTGCTCTTCTCGGGCGGCAAGGACTCCATCATCCTGCTGCGTGTCGCCGAGAAGGCCTTCCGCCCCGCCAAGTTCCCCTTTCCCATCATGCACATCGACACCGGGCACAACTTCCCGGAGGTGCTCGAGTTCCGCGACCGCCGCGTCAAGGAGCTGGGTGAGCGGCTGATCGTGGCCTCGGTCCAGGAGTCGATCGACAAGGGCCGCGTACGCGAGGAGCCGGGCAACCCGTCCCGCAACCGCCTGCAGACCACGACCCTGCTCGACGCCATCCTCGAGCACAAGTTCGACGCGGTCTTCGGCGGCGCTCGTCGTGACGAGGAGAAGGCCCGCGCCAAGGAGCGCATCTTCAGCCTGCGCGACGAGTTCGGCCAGTGGGAGCCGCGCAGCCAGCGTCCGGAGCTGTGGTCGCTCTTCAACGGCCGCATCCGCCAGGGCCAGCACATGCGCGTCTTCCCCATCTCCAACTGGACCGAGATGGACGTGTGGCAGTACATCGAGCGCGAGGGCATCGAGGTGCCCTCGATCTACTTCGCCCACGAGCGGGACGTCTTCCGCCGCGACGGCATGTGGCTCTCCACCGGCCCGCACCTTGCGCCCGGCCCCGACGAGACCGTCGAGCGACAGCTCGTGCGTTATCGCACGGTGGGTGACATGACCTGCACCGGCGCGGTCAACTCGGACGCGGCCGACCTCGAGGCGATCATCGCCGAGACCGCCGCCGCCCGGATCACTGAACGTGGCGCGACGCGCGCCGACGACTCCTTCAGCGAGACGGCCATGGAAGACCGCAAGAAGGAGGGCTACTTCTAGCCATGGATCTGCTTCGCTTCTCCACCGCCGGCTCGGTCGATGACGGCAAGTCGACGCTCATCGGTCGCCTGCTCTACGACTCCAAGGGCATCTTCGAGGACCAGCTGCAAGCCATCGAGCGCACCAGCGCGGCTCGCGGCAACCACCAGGTCGACCTCGCGCTCCTGACCGACGGCCTCCGCGCCGAGCGTGAGCAGGGCATCACCATCGACGTGGCCTACCGCTACTTCGCCACGCCCAAGCGCAAGTTCATCATCGCGGACACGCCCGGCCACGTGCAGTACACGCGCAACATGGTTACCGGCGCCTCCACCGCGGACCTCGCCATCGTGCTCATCGACGCTCGCAACGGCGTGCTCGAGCAGTCGCACCGCCACGCCTTCATCGCGGCCCTGTTGGGCATCCCGCACATCGTGGTGGCGGTCAACAAGATGGACCTCGTGGGCTACGACGAGGAGGTCTACAACCGCATCACCGAGGAGTTCAAGGACTGGGCCGCCAAGCTCGACGTCCACGACATCCAGTTCATCCCTATCAGTGCCCTCCACGGCGACAACGTCGTGCAGCGCTCGCTGGCCATGCCCTGGTACCAGGGTCCGTCGCTGCTCTACCACCTTGAGCACGTTTACATCGGCTCCGACGTCAACCTCATCGACGTGCGCTTCCCGGTGCAGTGGGTGGTCCGCCCGCAGAGCGACGAGCACCACGACTTCCGGGGCTACGCCGGCCAGATCGCCTCGGGCACGTTCAAGAAGGGGGATGAGATCATCGTGCTGCCTTCGGGCAAGAAGTCGAAGGTCAAGGAGATCCGCACCTTCGACGGCGAGCTCGAGGTGGCCTCTCCGCCGCTCTCGGTGGTCATGCAGCTGGAGGATGACGTCGACGTCTCGCGCGGCGACCTCATCTGCCGCCCGCACAACCAGCCCGAGATCACCAACGACTTCGAGGCCATGGTCTGCTGGATGGCCGATGAGCCCCTCCGCCCGGGTGGCCGCTACATCATCAAGCACGCCACGCGCTCGGCCAAGGCCATCGTCGACGACATGCGCTACCGCATGGAGGTGAGCACGCTCAGGCGTGACCAGTCGGCCAACGAGCTCGGGCTCAACGAGATCGGCCGTGTGCGCATCCGCACCAGCACCCCGCTGCTCCTCGACGAGTACCGCCTCTCGCGCGCCACGGGTGGGTTCATCCTCATCGACGAGGCCACCAGCGACACCGTCGGGGCCGGCATGGTCGTGCGCACGCAGCCCGAGCCGGAGCTGGACCTCGAAGAGGCCGAGACAGCCGCCTAGCGAGATGTCCGGGCGAGCCGTCGTCCGGACCACGACGACCCTGCGGTGGGCCCGGCTGCCCAAGGGCTCACCGCGCCTGCCTTCCCGGCACACGACGAGGCCCTGGACCGTGCGGTCCGGGGCCTCGCGGTCTCCGGCCTGCGGGTCTCCGGCCTGCGGGGCTCCTGCCGCCGGGTCTCCTGCCGCCGGGAGTGCCCCGGCGACCCGTGACCTCGTGATGATGGGTGCCCCCGCCTCCGCTCCGTGAGCCTCGACCGGTCCCGGCCCGCGTGGTCACGGCCCCCCCGACGGCCCGATGGGCGGCCCGGCCGTATCATCGGGCCGTGACAGAGTCGAGATCGTCGCCGTCCATCGGCCCCTCGGTCTGCCCGTTCGTGGCGCTCGCCGAAGACCGCGATCGGCGCGCTGACACACCCGACGACGGCAATCGCTGCTACGCCGAGCGGGCGCCCCGCCGGCGTGACCTGGCGTACCAGTCGGAGTACTGCTACTCGCCCGAGTTCGCCAGGTGCTCGGTCTTCCTCGCGTGGGCCGCGCGGAACGCCGCCGAGCCGTCGTCGGTGACGGTCGCGGCGCAGAAGGCCTGGAGCTCGGGTATCGCCGCTCCGGAGGGCACCCCGGACGCGCCGGCTCAGGCGGGAGACGCCGAGGCCGAGTCCCTGCCCGATCCCTCGCCCGAAGGCGGGCTCTTCGGCATGACCGAGCCCGCTGATGGCGAGGAGATCAAGAGCACCGAGGAGGTGGACTGGGTCTCGGCCTCCGCCTGGGCCGCCGTGCCCTGGGACGAGCGCGCTGAGGCCGAGGCGGCCGAGCTGGAGGAGCTCGAGGCCGAGGAGCTCACGCTGCAGGAGCTGGAGGCGGCCGAGGATGATGACGAGGCCGAGCCGCACGAGGAGGCCACCCAGGCCCCGAAGGTCCCCGCTGCGCTGCCCCTGCGCAAGCGCAAGGCGCCACAGGAGCCCATCCGCTCGCGCGGCTCAGGAGAGTGGGTCTATGCCGATCCGCCGGCTCGCGAGCCGCTGGTCAGTCGCCGCTACGGCGTGACCCCGCCCATCCTTCTGGCGGTCCTGGGCATCCTGCTCGTCTCGATCGTGGTCTTTCTCATCGCGACCCAGATCGGCGGCGGGGATGGAGACCTACCGGTCGCGGCCGCCTCCTCATCGCCGCAGACCACCTTTGCGGCCGCGCCCACGGCCGCGCCGGCCCAGACGGCCGCGCCCTCGGAGGAGCCACAGCCCACGGATCCGCCCAGGCCCAGGTTCTACCGGGTCAAGTCGGGCGACTCGCTCTCGAGCATCGCGGCACGCTTCGACGTCAAGCCGAACCACCTGCAGTGCCTCAACGGCATCCTCGACAAGAACATCGTGGTCCTGGGCTCTCGCCTGGAGATCCCACCTGATGGGTTCAGCTGCCCCCAGGGCTGGCGCAACGCGACGCCGGCCCCCTAACATGCGGCGATGCCGTCAGACCAGCCCTCCCCGCCATCGCAGACGGGCGCCGTAGTCGACTACCTCGACGAGCGCGACGCTGAGGCCGACCGCTACTGGCGTGGCCTGCTGACGGGCGAGACGAGCCTTGCCCCCACCTCGCGAGTGGCTCGGGCCGTCTTCCGCCACCTGCCCTCCGCGCCTCGCTGCAAGTGGTGCTACGCGCCATACGGCGCACCCTTCGGGCCGCTGCTGGGGCGGCTGGGGTACGGCCGCTGGGACAAGAACCCCTCGCTCTGCCAGGTGTGCATGACCTACATGGAGAAGCACCAGGGAGGCGCGGAGGTGGACCTGGCGGTCATGTTCGCCGACCTGCGTGGCTCGACCCAGATGGCGGCCACGATGAGCCCAGCCGCGTACTCCCGGCTCTTGAACGTCTTCTACGGCATCGCCGGCGACGCGATCCAAGGTGTCGGCGGCATCGTCGACAAGTATCTTGGCGACGGCGTGCTGGCACTGTTCCTTCCGGGCTATACCGATCAGGGCCCCGCGACCATCGCGGTCACGGCCGCATCGCGCATCCTCGAGCGCGTGAGCGCCGAAGCGGAGCTGCCACTCGAGGGGCGACCGCTGCCCGTGGGCATCGGCGTCCACTACGGCCAGGCCTATGTGGGCATCGTGGGGCAGGCCGGCCACCCCACCGACTTCACCGCCCTCGGTGACGCCGTCAACGTGGCCGAGCGCGTGAGCTCAGCAGCAGCGGCAGGGGAGCTGATGGTCAGCGACGCGGCTGCCCGGGAGCTGGGCCGGCCACTCGAGGGGGCGGAGCGACGGGAGCTCACGCTCAGGGGCGTGGACGCGCCGGTGCCAGCGTGGTCGGTGAAGCCGGCGGAGCGCCCGTCGGCCGCGGCGCGGAGCGCCTCGCCGTCGGATGAGGACGAGGATTAGTTCGAGGCGAAGTTGATGCTGGTGATCTTTCCGGCCTCGATGCGGAAGGTCGCGTCGATGTGCTGCGAGGGCACGTCAGGGCGGAGCACCAGCAGGTCGGTCTCGTAGGTGTTGCCGGTCTCGCGGACCTCGCCGGGCACCATGCGCAGGCCCGCGTCGCCGCGCAGGAACCAGCCGCCCACCTGGGCCACGCCGCGCAGCGTGCGGAAGCCGTCGCGCACGTGCACGCGCATCTCGATCCGCTCGTCCATGAGGTCGACGGCGCCCTGGCGGTCACCCTCGTTCAGCTTCTCGAAGAAGATCTCCATCGTGTCGGTCGCACCCATGACTACAGACTAGGCGACCGCGGCCGACGGCGCCGAAGCGTCTTGCCACGTGCTCCACAGATGTGGCACGCGGCCGATGCGATGTGCCACGGGCGCCGGTCGTCAGATGTCGTCTCCGCCGACACTCGTCCTGCTCCTGGCCACCGTCGCCGGCACGAACGCCGCCAAGGCGGCGCACTTCGTTCGGGGCTGGGCATATCACGGGCGCTACCACGGGCGCCCCGGAGCGCGGAACGCCCGGGGCCAGGTCTACCGTCGATGCAGGCGACGCGGGTCGACATCGAGGGGCCGGTCACGCCGATACCGTCGACCGTGCCGACATCTGGCTACGAGCCCCGACCTTCCAAGCGGCAAGGCACCCGACCCGCGAAGCCGTGCGCACCCGACCCGCGAAGCCTTTCGCGCGCCAGCCGCCGAGGCTCATCGCGTCAGCCGAGGTCACTCAGCCGTCTGCGCGTGCGCTAGAAGCCACCACCGGCGCCGCCGCCTCCACCGCCGGAGCTGCCGCCGCTGAAGCCGCCGCCACCACCGCCGGCGGACGAGGGGCTGCTGCCGATGGTGCTGAGCGCGGCGGTCATGGAGGTGAAGTCGGGCACCACGCCCTCGGAGAAGAGCCCGGCAGTAGCGGCCCGGCCGATGCCGCCGCCGATGCGGCCGCCGTCGCGCGCCCCGATCGCGAACCACAGCGGGAAGTACGTGCGGGTGGGCGAGGCCGCGCCCGTGCGCACGTCCTCGAGCGACCGCTCGAGGACCTCCTCGGCCTCTTCATGCAGGCCCAGGGCGTAGGCCCAGACCACGGCCTGATCGGGCGTCTCGACCCAGGGCAGGGCCTTGCTGGCCACCACCTGGTCCATCGTGCGCGAGCTCTCCAGCGTGCGCTGCAGCGTTCGCCGGTAGGCTGCCAGCTGGGCGTACATGCGGGCGCCCTCCATCGTGCGCTGTGGCATGGCCCGGGCGATGACGAAGATGGCGATGGCCGCGGCGATGGCGGCCACGGCCACCAGCACGAGGCCACTGCTGGGAAGGCTGATGCCCGCGAACAGCCCCACCACGCCGGCGATGAGCACGAGCGCGGCCCGGCGCGACCAGCGGTCGACGGCGTCACCGGGCGACTCGGCGAACCAGCCGTTGGCGGCCACCGTCTCCTCGAGCCGCTCATCGAACTCGGACACGGAGGAGGCGAACTTGGGCACGTCCTCGGGATCGATGGTGCGGATGGCGCCACCGAGGCCCTTCAGCTGCTTGAGCGCGTAGGCCTCAGCGTCACCCAGCTCGCGCCGGCGGTTGCGCGCGAGGCGTGCGTCGCGCTGGTCAGGCACGGTGATGTCGATGGAGAGCTCGCCCGGCGCACCGACCTTGGAGCGGAAGCTGATCTCTCCGCGCGAGGCCAGGTCGACCATGGCCGTGGTCAGCGCGTGGCGCCTGGAGCGGCCGTCGATGATGACCGCGGCCGCGGCCGGTGACAGGCCTGGCGGGGGTGCCGGCATGAGGATGGAGTCGTCGTCGAGGTACTCGGGATCGCGGCCGAAGCGCAACCACGACCAGCCGGCCCAGCCGACAAGCCCGATGAGCAGCAGCGGCGCCACCACCAGCCCGGCCATGGCATCGATCTGTCGCGCCAGCTGCAGGTTGCGGGCGTGCTCGGCCGTGGCCGCTCCGTCGATGACGCGCATCGCGCTCAGCAGCGCGGCATCGAAGTCGCACTCGCGCAGGAACGGCACCATCTGCTCCTCGAAGACCGCCTGGCGCTCATCGTTGGTGAGGTAGGCCGCGCGATAGCCCGGCGCGGCGTAGAGCTGGACCTGTCCGTGGCACTCGTCCTTGAGGTTGAAGAAGATGGCCAGCCCGTCGTCGAAGCCCTCGCGACCCACGCCCCACTGGTCGATGAGCGCGATGGCATCGGCCTCGGTCGCGGCCGGCGAGTCGGCCGAGGCCTTGTACTGCGTGTAGATGACGACCTCGGCGCCGGTCCGCTCCTCGATGGCCTCGATGCTTCGGTCGAGGCGGGTGATGACGTCGGGGCTGATGACCTTGGCGTAGTCGTAGACCGAGACCGTGGGCAAGGGGTCGGGATACGGGGGTCCCGCCGGCGGCTCGAGCGCGTCGGTCGGTCGGCTGCCGCCGGTGACCGTGGAGGTGCCGCCGCCGCTGATGGGCGGCCGGGGCGAGGGCGTGACCGTGGGTGTGCCCTGGGCCACGAGCTGGTCCTCGAGCTCGATGCGGGCGATCTGGAGGGCATCGGCGAAGGCCCCGGCGGCCAGCGTCGAGCGGGTCGTGCTGTGCATGACGTCGTCGATCTGGGCCAGCTCGCCGGCGGTCCAGGCCTGCGACAGGGCCAGGCCCGAGCGCGCGGCGCTGCGGTCCTCGTTGACGTTCACGAGCCACACCGCGCCGAGCCCGGTGTTGCCGCCCACGTCCCACTCGTCAAGCAGCGCGGCCGCTTCCTGCCGGGCGTTGCGGCGGTTGCCGACCTCGGCCTTCTCCTGGGTGTAGACGACGATGTCGATGTCGGTGTCGTCCTCGACGGCGATGAGCTCGTCGTTGACCTGCGTCTGGGTCTCGCGATCGAAGAGCTGGGCACGGTCGGCGATGTGCTGGCCGTCGTCCCGGTCGCCGTAGGTATCGCTCTGTGCGACCTGAGCCAGCGTCAGTGGCGCCAGCGTCAGCAGCAGCAGGAGCGCCAGCGAGGCCATGAGGGCGAGCGAACGCCGGCGGCTCATGCGCCGGCCTCCAGCAGCTCCGCTCGCACCCGGCGCACGAGCTCGGCCGACTGCTCGTAGCGCCCGAAGCTGGGCATGATGTAGGTCCCATCGACGTGTGGTCGCATCGTCGTCAGCAGCTCCAGCGACTGCTCCAGGCCAACTTCCGCGCCGCGGTCGCCGGCCGCGTGCATGGCCGCACGCACGTCCTCGGGGATGGTGATGCCGGGCACCTCGTGGTGCAGGAACTCGGCATGTCGCGCGGTGTGCAGCGGCAGCACGCCGAAGAGCACCGGCCGCGGCAGGCGGTCACCCCAGCGTGCCGCGGCCCGCGACATGAAGCGGTCCCACTGCTCGGTGGCGTAGATGGGCTGGGTCATGATGAGGTGGGCCCCGGCCTCGACCTTGCCCGCCAGCCGCTCGATCTCCGCGTCGAGGTCCTCGGCCGTGGGGTCGAGGGCGCAAGCGACGGTGAAGCCCGCGGGTGCCCCGATCGGTCGCCCGGCCTGGTCCTCACCGCGATTGAGCCGTCCGAGGATGCCGATGAGCCCGATGCTGTCGATGTCCCAGATGCCGGTGCCGCTGGGGTAGTCGCCCACGCGCGGCGGATCGCCGGTGAGCGCAAGGATGTCGCGGATGCCCAGCGCATGCGCCCCGAGCAGCTCCGACTCGAGGGCCATGAGGTTGCGATCGCGCGTGGTGAAGTGGATGAGCGACTCGAGGCCCAGGTCACGCTGGATGGCGAAGCCGACGGCCATGGCGCCCATGCGTACGCGCGCCATGGCGCTGTCGCTGATGTTGACGAGGTCGGCGCCGGCGTCGCGGATGAGCTCGGCCGATTCGAGCGTGCGCTCGATGCGCACCGAGCGCGGCGGATCGATCTCGACGCTGATGACGAAGCGGCCTGCTGCCAGCTTCTCGGCCAGTGCGGTGGGCGGCGGGGCATCGGGCGTGGCGGCCGCGGTTCGGTCCTCGGCGGCGGAGCGCGGCCGCGGGGCTGGCGCCGGCGTCTCCACCGGCGCCACGGGCTCCGACCTCGCCGTGCCGGACCGGCGCGCCCACTCCCGGTCGAGCGCCTGACGCATCGCCGCGATGTGCCCGGGCGTGGTGCCGCAGCAGCCGCCGACGAGGCGAGCGCCGGCGTCGAGGAAGGCCGGCAGCTGCTCCGCGAAGTAGGCCGGCTCGGCAGCCCACACGAACTCGCCGCCCACGCGGCCGGAAAGCCCGGCGTTGGGCATGATCAGCAGGGGGATGCCGCCCGCGGCCGCGGCCATGGCCTCGGCTGCGTCGATGCCGGCGATGGGGCCGGAGCCGCAGTTGACGCCGATGACGTCCGCGCCCGCGACGCGCAGCGCGTGCGCGGCCGAGGCGGGATCCGTGCCGTCGGCGGCGGTGAGGTCCTCTCCGAACGTCATCGAGGCCACGACCGGCAGGTCGCACAGGCGGCGCGCGGCCTCCACCGAGGCCAGCAGGTGCTCGAGGTCGCCCGACGTCTCCAGCTGCACGAGGTCGATGCCGCCCTCGAGCAGGGACTCCAGCTGCTCGGTGACCGAGGCCGCGGCGACCTCGGCCGAGACGTGCGCGGGACCGTGGAGCGGCGAGCTGACCGGTCCGACCGACCCGGCCACGAGCACGTCGACACCGGAGACCTCGCGGGCCTCGCGGGCCAGCTGCGCCGCGCGCCGGTTGATCCGTCCGGTTCGGTCGGCCAGGCCCAGCCGCTCGAGGTGATGGCGGTTGGCCGTGAAGGAGTCGGTCTCGATGATCTCGGCGCCGGCGCTGATGTACTCGCGATGGACCGCGCTGACCACGTCAGGCCGGCTGAGCACGAGCTCGTCGAGCGAGGCGCGCTGGGGGGTCCCGCGGCTGAAGAGCAGCGTGCCCATGGCACCATCGAGGAGCACCGGTCGCCGAGCGAGGCGCTCGGCGAACGAACGGCGGGCGTGGGAAGTCGGGGAGGTCTCGGCCATCGAAGGCCAAGGGTACCCCGACGCGGGCGGACGCTCGTGCGTCGGCGGTCCCGGTCGACGCGGCCGAGGCGACGTACGATGCACCGAACACCCCTGCGCTCCCCGCGCCCTGGGCCAGACCCATCGGAGGACCCGTGACCGACGCGCTTCGCCCTGACGGCTTGCCCGTGCCCCGCACCGACTTCGAGACCGCCGTGGTGGAGCTCCTCCTGGACCTGTTCGAGGCCCATCCGACCTGGGCCACGAGCATCGGCTATCACCGCGTCGACGGCCGCTGGCCGGACCTCACCGAGACCGGCCGCAGCACGCGCCTGGCCATCCTGACCGGGCATCGCGAGCGGCTTGAGGGTCTGGCCGACGAGGCGCTCACGGCCGACGACGCGGTCGACCGCGCCATCCTGCTCGACGAGATCGACAAGCTCGTCTTCGGCGAGGAGGTCCTGCGCGCGGAGGCCGTCGATCCGCTCGAGACGGTCTACCTCGTGGGCGGCGGGCTCTTCGGCGTGCTGGCTCGGGAGTACGCGCCGTGGTCCGGACGCGGCGCCTCGCTGCTCGCGCGCATCGAAGCGCTGCCCGAGCTCCTCTCGGCCGCCCTCGACGCCCTGACCGGCCTGCCCGACCGACCCGTGGGCCTGCTCCAGCTCGAGACCGCGCTGACCCAACTGGCCGGCGTCAGCGACCTCCTCGACTCGACGCTCGCCGAAGCCAAGCGACGCGCCGAGGCCGGCGAGGCCCCGGAGCTGGTGGCGCCCATCGAGGCGGCCTGCGCGGCCGCCCAGCAGGCCGTGGAGACCTATCGCTCGGGCCTCGACACCAGCGTGCGGCCACGAGCGGAGGGCGAGGGCCGGCTGGGTCCGGAGCTATTCGCCCAGAAGCTCCGCCACACGCTCGGCTCCGAGCTCACGCCCGACGAGCTGCGTGCAAGCGCCTGGTCCGACTACCACGCGGTGCGCGCCGAGATGCTCCGACTTGCCCGCGAGCTGTGGGCGAGGTGGATCCCCGACGAACCCAGGCCGGAGGTGGCCGAGGGTGACGAGGCCGGCGAGTCCGCGCTGGTCAAGCGTGTGCTCGACGCGGTGGCCGAGCAGCACCAGCGGCCCGAAGGGCTCCTCGCCTACTGCGAGGACGAGATCGAGCGCATCAGCGAGTTCGTGCGCCGCCAGGAGCTCATCACGCTGCCCGACGAGCCCCTCGTCATCACCTGGACGCCGGTCTTCCTGCGCGCCGCCGCGCGCGCCTTCCTCGACAGCCCCGGTCCGCTCGACCGTGGCCAGCGGTCGCACTTCTGGATCACCCCGCCCGATGAGCGCGAGGGGCCGGCGGCGGTGGCCTCGTACCTGCGGGAGGAGAACGACGCGGCCCTGCGCGTCCTCAGCATCCACGAGGGCATCCCCGGCCACTACCTCCAGCTGGCCGCGTCCAACGCCTGCGACTCGCTGGTACGCACGGTCTTCACCAATGGCATGTTCGCCGAGGGCTGGGCCGTCTATATCACCCAGGTCATGTTCGATGCCGGCTATGCCGCGGACGATCCCGGCTTCGCGCTCGCGCACTGGAAGATGTATCTGCGGGCCGCCGCCAACGCCATCCTCGACGTCGAGACGCACACCGGCGGCATGACCGAGGAAGAAGCCATGGCGCTGATGATCGAGGGCGCCTGGCAGGAGCAGGACGAAGCTCGCGGCAAGTGGTTGCGCGCACGCCTCAGCTCGACCCAGCTTTCGACCTACTTCGTGGGCTCGCTGGAGATGTGGGACCTCGAGATGGAGGTGCGGCAACGCCTCGCAGCCTCCGTCGGTGCTGCCGCTGACGCGGTGCCACAGCAGCGGATCCGCGGGGGCGTGGGCGACTCGCCGGGCTTCGACTACCGCGCCCACCTCGAGCGCGTCATCAGCTACGGCACGCCGCCGGTGCGCTGGGCTCGCGAGCTGGTGCTGCGCGATCTCGGGGTCGGCCCGGCGTGAGTGAGCTGCGACCCGACTCGCCGCTCCAGCGACCCGACAGCGCGCGTCGCCGCGAGGACGCCGTGCCGGAGGTCGCACCGCCCTCGGCCGCCGAGCTCGAGGCCATCCACGCGCACCTCGTGCGCCTGCCCGCACAGGAAGGCGCGGTCGTGGCCGAGGACGCCGAGCTGGGCGTGACCTTCGTGCGTGGACCGGGTTCCGGGCCGGACCTGACGTACGCGGCCATGCCCCGCTGGGGGACCGAGGGCTGGGCCGACGCGCTCGCGGCCGTGCGCGCCCGCATGCTCGACGAGAACACGTGGCCGTCGCTGCTGCTGACCGACCGCCTCGAGCAGCCGCGCGACCTGCCGGCCGAGCTGGAGCGACAGGGCTGGATGGCGGTGCTGAGTGAGACGGTCATGGCCACGGGCCGCGCCGCGGTCGTGCCGCACCTCGATCCCGGCCTGCGCATCGAGGCCGTGCGGCCGTCCGCGCTCGAGGTCCACGAGGAGCTCGAGCGACGGATCTTCGGCATCGGCGCGAACCAGGCGGCACGACGCCGGTCGGCCATCGGCTCGGCCCTCGAGTCGGGACAGCTCCGTGCCTGGGTGGTCTGGCTCGACCAGACGCCGGTGGCGGTGGCGCGCCTGTCGCAGGGCGACGGCGTGGCCGGCCTGCAGGGCATCGGTGTGCTCGAGGGCTACCGTGGGCAGGGATACGGCACGCTCATCACGACGGTCGCCACGCGTGCCGGCCTGGCCACGGGCAATCGCCTCGTGTGGCTCTCGGTGGGTGAGGCCAACGAGCCGGCCGTGGCCGCCTACACCGCGCTCGGCTTCGAGCGCGTCTTCAGCTGGACCCGCTGGCTGCAGGCTGAGGATCCGCGCCGCCGCTGACCCCCCGGACGCGGTCGCTCGCGCCGAGCGGCGATCGAGGCCAGATGCCCTTGGCGGCAGGCAGGTACATCTTCTCCACGTACTGGGCCAGCATGCGCGTGGTGCTGAACTGCCACAGCGAGGTGCGCTGGGCCTCGCGCATGCGGTTCAGCCAGCCCTGCGGCAAGCCGGCGGCATCGCGCTCGTACCAGAGCGGCACGATCTCCTCCTCGAGCAGGCGGTAGAGGTCCTGGGCGTCGGCCCAGTCCTGCGCGCCCTCGTCGGGGTTGGGATCGCGTCCGCCGATGGCCCAGCCGTTGTCGCCGTGGTAGCCCTCGTCCCACCAGCCGTCGAGGATGGAGACGTTGATGACGCCGTTCATGGCCGCCTTCTGGCCGGATGTGCCCGAGGCCTCGAGCGGTCGGCGCGGGTTGTTGAGCCAGACGTCGACACCCTGCACGAGGTGTCGGCCGACGCGCATGTCGTAGTCCTCGAGGATGAAGATTCGACCGCGCAGGGCGTCCGAGCGGCTGTGCTCGAAGATCGTCTGGATGACGCCCTGGCCGGGCCGGTCGGCGGGGTGGGCCTTGCCGGCGAAGATGAACTGCACCGGACGATCCGCGTCGGTGATGATGCGGGTCAGCCGTTCGATGTCGGTGAACAGCAACGAGGCGCGCTTGTACGTGGCCATGCGGCGGGCGAAGCCGATGGTCAGCACCTCCGGGTCGAGGATGTCGCCGAGCTCCGCGAGCGTGCCCGGCGCGACACCGTGCCGCGCGAGCTGGCGGCGCAGGCGGATGCGGGCGTACTCCTGCAGCGCCGTCTTCTGCTGCAGGTGCGCGGCCCACAGCTCGCGGTCGCCCACGAGGTTCATGCGCTCCCAGAAGCGATCCGCCTCGGTCTCGCTCTCCTGGTGATCGAGGTCTCCGCCCAGCTCGGCGAGGGCCTTGCGCATGGGCCGGCCGACCCACGTCGGCGGGTGCACACCGTTGGTGATGCCGATGATGCCGTGCTCCACGATGGGGCTCCAGGTCTCGTCGGCGACGCGGCCGTGGAGCTGGCTCACGCCGTTGGCCTTGCACGTGTTGCGCAGCGCGAAGGCGGTCATGTCGAACTGGCCCGGGTCACCGTCGACGCCGAGGCCCAGCTGCAGGACCTTCTCGATATCGATCTTCGAGGCCTTCGCCTCCGGGGCCGTCAGCTCGCGCACGAGGTCGGCCGAGAAGCGCTCGTTGCCCGCCGGTACCGGGGTGTGGATGGTGAAGACGGCCTTGCGGCGGACCTCCGCCAGCGCCTCCTCGAGCGTGGCGCCCTTGGCCACCAGCTCACGCGCCTGCTCCACGAGCATGAACGCGGAGTGCCCCTCGTTGAGGTGCCAGGCAGCGGGGGTGATCCCGAGCTTGCGCAGGGCGCGCACACCGCCCACGCCCAGGATCAGCTCCTGGTGCAGGCGCATCTCGCGGCCGCGGACGTAGAGGATGTGGCTGATGGGCCGGTCGCTCTCGGCGTTCTCGGGGATGTCGGTGTCGAGCAGCAGCAGCGGCACGCGACCGACCTGCACCAGCCACACCGCGGCGTACACGGTGCGGCCGGGCAGCTCCACGCTGACCGTCGCGGGCTCGCCCAGCGGATCGACCGCGCGCAGGAGCGGGAGGCGCTCAGGCTGGAGGTTGAAGTAGCCGTGCTCCTGGTGGCCGTCGGCATCGATGTTCTGGCGGAAGTAGCCGCGGCGGTAGAAGAGGCCCACGGCCACGAAGGGCAGGGCCATGTCGGAGGCGGCCTTGCAGTGGTCCCCGGCGAGCACGCCGAGTCCACCGGAGTAGATCGGCAGCGCCTCCTGCAGGCCGTACTCGGCGCAGAAGTAGGCCACGGGACCATCGATCTCGTCGCCGTGCACCCGCGCGAACCAGTGCTCGCGTCCGTTGGTCATGTAGGCGTCGAAGTCCGCGAGCACGGTCTGGTACTGGACCATGAAGTCGGGATCCTCGAGCAGCGAGGTCCAGTCACGCTGCGCGCGCAGCACCGCCACGGGGCTGCGGTAGCTGAGCCAGACCCGGCGGTCGATACGCGCGAAGAGCGAGCGCACCTCCGGGTGCCAGGACCAGTACATGTTGTAGGCCAGTCGGTCGAGGCCCTTGAGCGCCGGCGGCAGTCGATGGTCAGGGGTAGGCAAGGTGGGGATGGAAGTTCGGAAGGACATGAGGGCGATAGCCTACCGTGGCTGCGTCGTCCGCGCGTCGGCCGCCAGCGCGGTGCGTCGACGCATCGACCGGCCGTGCCTCGGGCCCTGCGTCGTACCATGTCGTGCACGATGCGCATCGCGATGGTGGCCTCCGAGTGCGAGCCCTGGGCCAAGACCGGCGGACTGGCCGACGTGGTCGACGCCCTCTCGCGCGCCTTGGGGCTTCCGGAGCCGGCCGGCCCCGGCCACGAGGTCGACGTCTACCTGCCCTACTACCGTGGCTTGACCCCACCCCGCGGGCTCGTGCCCCTGGAGCTGCGCGTGCCCATGCGCGGCGCCGACGGCGCTGCCCGCAAGGAACCGGTCACGCTCTGGAGCGGCGAGGCCGACGGCTACCGTCTGCGCCTCGTCGAGCACGGCCCCTCGTTCGACCGCGCGAGCTACTACATGGACGGCACCTCGGACTACGCTGACAACCCTGCTCGCTTCACGCTCCTGGGCCGGGCCGCGCTCGAAGCCATGCGCGCCGAGGCCCGTCCGGTCGACGTCATCCACGGGCACGACTGGCAGGCTGCCCCGGCGCTGCTCTCGCTCAGGCAGCGCTACGGTAGCGACCCCCTGCTGGCCCGCTCGACCACGATGCTGACCTGCCACAACCTGGCCTATCACGGCTGGACGCCGCTGGCCGACGAGTGGCAGCTGGACCTGCCCGAGCGCGTCGGCCGCAACCCCGATGGCACCGACCTGCTGCGAGAGGCCATCGAGGCCGCGGACATCGTCAACACCGTCAGCCCCAACTACGCTCGCGAGTCCCTGACCCCCGAGTACGGCGCGGGTCTCGACGAGGTCCTGCGAGCTCGCGGTGACCGCTACATCGGCATCATCAACGGCATCGACACCGGCCTCTGGGATCCGGCCTCGGACGCCACCCTGGTCGCGCCCTATGACGGCAGCGACCTCGCCCCCAAGGCGCTGACCAAGGCTGACCTCGCCGAGCGGGTCGGCCTCGACCCCGATGGTCCGCTGCTCGGCGTCATCGGCCGGCTCGATCCCCAGAAGGGCTTCGACCTCGTGACCGAAGCGGCCCCGCAGCTCGTGGACATGGGTGCCCGGCTCATCGTGCTCGGCACGGGCCACCCCGAGCTGATCTCGGGGCTCCAGGCGCAGGCGGTCGCGCGTCCCGACCGCATCGCCGTGCTCGATCGCTTCGATCGCGACGAAGCCCGGCGCATCTATGCGGGCGCCGACCTCTTCCTCATGCCCTCGCGCTTCGAGCCATGCGGCCAGGGCCAGCTCATCGCCATGCGCTACGCCACGCCCCCGGTCGTGCGTGCCAGCGGCGGTCTGGCCGACACCGTCATCGATGCCGACGACGAGCCGGCGCTGGGCACGGGCTTCGTCTTCGGACCGGCCCATCCGGCGGCCCTCGTCGAGGCCGTGCGCCGCGCGTTCGTGGCCATGGACGATCCGGCGCGCTTCCGGGCCATCCAGGCCAACGGCATGGCCCGCGACCACTCCTGGCGGGTGCCGGCGAGGGAGTACGAGGCGGCCTACCGCCGCGCCATCAGCGGACGATGAGCAGGCCGTCGAGCGCCGGCTTGCCCGAGACGCGCTGGACCTCCACGGTGTGCTTGCCGTAGCTCAGCCGCTCCGTCCACACGACCTTGCGCTGGCCGGCGCGCTTGGACTTGGTGTTGACCGACTTCCAGGGACCGCCGTCCACGCGCACGCGGAACTTGCCGCGGCCGTTCCCCACCGGCGCCACGAGGGCCGTGGCCTTGCCCGTGAAGCTGGCCGTCAGCGTGGCCTTGCCCGCGGTGGCGATGAGCAGCGATCCGCCGAAGGCCTTCTTGGCCTGCCGCGTCTTCCACGAGCCGGCCTTGGTGAAGAGCGACGACTTGGAGTCGCGTACCGACAGGCGTGCGCCGATGGTGTAGCTGGTCTTGGTGTTGCCGGCCTGGTCGGAGACCCTGACCCGGAAGCGGTTGACCTGTCCGGGCTTGAGGAAGACACGGCTGCTGGAGGCGCCGCCGACGCCGGCGTCCTTCCACGCAGCGCTGCCGGTCTTGCGCTGCAGCTGAGCTGACGCGACGCCGGTGAGCGCATCGTTGGCGTTCCAGCGCAGGAAGACCTGCGTCGCGCCCTTCCTGGATATGCCCGTCTTCTGGCCGCGGACCTTGGGGCCCAGGCCGGCCACGGTCGGGGCCGTGCGGTCGATGGTCAGCTGGAGGCCCCGCTCGTGGGCAGCGACGCCCGCGCCGTTCGAGCGCACGGCCACGCCGAAGACGTCTTCGGGGCCAGCGGGGTCGAGGCTGAAGTCCAGCTTCGTGCCCAGGCTGTGCTTGCTCAGCCCGCTGAGGGTGTCGCCCCCGACGAAGGAGGCGGAGCCGGCAGCGCCGGGCAGGCCGGAGACAGAGAGGGTGACCGGACCGTCATAGCCGCCGCCGCGCTGCACGTCCACCCGCGTGCTGCGGCTGGTCTGGGCACCGGCGACGGTGAAGCTCTGGTGGTAGAGGAAGGTCTTGACCGCGGGGCCACCTGTCAGCGCCGCCACGTCCAGCACGCGGTTGGGTGGGTCGTCGTCGTTCACGCCGAACCAGACGGGGTCCGTCTTGGGGTCCCAGTCGGAGCGACCGGCGGCACGGATGAGCTGACGCATCTGGCCCACCGATGACGGCCGGCCGACAGCGTCCACGTAGCGAGCGATGGCGCCGGTGACGTGCGGTGCCGCCATCGAGGTGCCGCTCAGCGCCACGAGCCGGTCGCCGTCGCGGTTGAGCGAACCGTTGGCGTTCCTGAGTGCGGTCGACCGGACACAGGTGCCAGGGGCCACGATGTCGACATCGGGGCCGTGGTTGCTGTAGCTCGCGAAGGTGTCGTCCCGCTCGCTCTTGTAGCCGAGGCAGGTGGCGTTGCCGCCCTTCTCCCAGCCCGCGCCGTCGGTGTCGGTCATGGCCGCCACGCTGATGACCTGGTCGTAGCCGCCGGGAGCGCTGTCGTTGGCGTTGATGCCGTCGTTGCCGGCCGAGGCCACGACCGGCACGCCGATGTCCTTGAGCTTGCAGATCGCCTCCTGCATCGGGTCCGCGTCGGAGTTGCCGATGATCTGGCCGCAGTTCTCGAGCAGGTCGCTCCGTGGCCCCTGGATGCTCATGTTCACGACGTGGATGTCGGGCGTCGCGCTGACGTGCGTTTCCAGCACCCAGTCGAGGCCGCAGACGATGGCCGCCTCGCTGGTGAAGCCGCTGCTACCGAAGACGCGCACGGCCCAGAGGCTGGCGCCCGGGGCCACGCCCACGGCGCCGATCCCGTTGTCTCGGGCACCGACGGTCCCGGCCACGTGCGTGCCGTGGCCGTTGACGTCGCCGTAGCGACCGCGGTACTCCGCGAGCCGGTCGGCGAACTCGGACGCGGGCTCGTCGGCCTGCTGCGTCGGCGGCGTGCCCGCGCAGTTGTAGCCCCCGGCGATGTTCAGCTCGTCCGTGGTCATCGAGACGGGCTCACCGTTGCTGAGCGCCGGGCCGATGCCGGTGTCGATGATGGCCACGTGGGCCGCGACGTCCCGGCCGCTGCTCCGGGGATAGGCCTTCACCCGCTCGACTCCGACGGGCACCTCGGCAGAGGCGGCGACCTTGAACGTGCGTGCCACCCGCACGCTGGCCACGGCCGGGTCCCGGGCGACCTTGCGGGCCTCGGCCCGGGTCATGCGCGCGGAGAAGCCGGTGATGACGTTGCCGTAGCGGTGGCGCGCCCTGACCCCCTGCCGTTGCGTGACCTCGCTGGTCTCAGCCCGCGCGGCCTTCGCGCGCTGGCGGATGCGCACTTTGTTGGCCCGGCTGGTGGGCTTGATGCTGCGGCCGGAGTCCTTGACCTTGAGCGTGACGATGTACTCGCGCGCCTTGCCCTGCGGCGCGGCAGACGCGGCCGCGGGGATCGTGGCCACGAGCAGGGCCACGCAGAGCGCGATCGAGAGGGTGACGACCGCGGCGCGCCCGAAGGACACGGCCGCTTGGGAGAGTGACATCGCAGCGCTACTGTATCGCGCTTCGCCGGATTCCCCCGGGAATCGGGTTGACCTGCGTCACCGGCTCCGTGGAGGTGCGGGAAAGGACGAACGAGGGGCCTCGTCACGGCTTCCGAGCATCGCCGATCAGTGACCCCTCGAACGTGGGTGAATGGTGCGGTCCGCAGCCGTGCGGCCAGAACCACCCGAACGTCAGGGGGCTGTGACCCACACGGGTGATTCGGCGCTGGGGTGGCGCACGGCCTGCCCATCGGGTGCATGCTTAGGGCGCCGCGCATGTCGGCGCCAGTCGGGGGTCGGGTCAGAGGAGGTAGGCGAACAGATGGGACTGCTGGAGGGCAAGCGCGCCCTGATCTTCGGGCTGGCCAACGACCACTCCATCGCCTGGGGCATCGCCCAGGCCTTCCACCGCGAGGGGGCGACCGTGGGCTTCTCGTCCATGGAGACCCTCCTGGAGAAGCGCGTCAAGCCGCTGGCCGCCCGGCTCGACTCGCCCTTCGTGGAGCCCTGCGACGTGCAGGACGACGAGGACATCGAACGCGTCTTCGCCAAGTGGCAGGACCAGCTCGGGGAGCTCGACATCCTCGTCCACGCCGTGGCCTTCGCCAACCGGGACGAACTCAAGGGCGAGTTCATCGAGACCTCGCGCGAGGGTTTCCTGCTCGCGCAGGACATCTCGGCCTATTCCCTCGTGGCCCTCGCGCGCGCGGCACGGCCGCTGCTGACGCAGGACGGCACCATCCTCACGCTCTCCTACTACGGCGCCGAGAAGGCGGTCGCCAACTACAACGTCATGGGCGTGGCCAAGGCCTCGCTCGAGGCCTGCGTGCGCTATCTCGCGGTCGACCTGGGCAAGGACGGCATCCGCGTGAACGCCATCAGCGCGGGGCCGGTGCGCACGCTCTCGGCCTCGGGCGTGTCCGGCTTCAAGAAGATGCACCGGCTCTTCGAGCAGATCTCGCCCATGCGCCGCCCGCTCTCGATCGACGACCTGGGCAACTCCGCGGTCTATCTCTGCTCCGAGCTGAGCCGCGGCACGACCGGTGAGATCCACTACGTCGACGGCGGCTACAACATCATCGGCGTGCCCGAGGTCGTCGACTGATCCGCGCGTGAGCCACCTTCCCAGCCTCGGTCCCCGGGGAGAGGGCTGGGTCATCCTCCAGTTCCTGCTGCTGCCGGCGGTGGCCTTCGCCGGGCTGGTGGACCCCCTTGCCCTCGATGGCATCCTCGCCGACGTCGGGCTCGTGGCCGGCCTCGCGCTCATTGCCCTCGGGGCCCTGCTCGGCGGTCGTGGGCTGCTCGACCTGGGGCGGAACCTCACGCCGGTGCCGCACCCACGCGACGGGGCGCAGCTGGTGCAGTCGGGCGTCTATGCCCGAGCGCGTCACCCCATCTATGGCGGCCTCATGCTCATGGCCGTCGGCTGGGGCCTGGTCTCGGCCAGCCCGCTGACGCTCGTGCTGGCGGGTGTCCTGGCCCTCTTCTTCGGTCTCAAGTCACGCCGCGAGGAAGCCTGGCTGCTCGAGCACTACGCGGGCTACGCCGAGTACATGGAGCGGACCCGGCGCTTCGTGCCCTACCTGGGCTAGACAGGAAAAAGCCCGGTGGCGAGGTCGGGAGGAGGGGGCCGACCTTGCCACCGGGCAAAGAGTCCGCGTCACCTGATCCACCCCCATGTCGTGAGGGAGAGGGGTTCCTCACGACCCGGGGCCGTGCAGTGGAACGGCGTCGCTATGGGAAGTTCTGCAGGGAATCTGCGCCTGCTCGAAGGTTCTGTGCACCCCACCTTGGTACGACCGGTCCCCGTACCCCGGAGCCATGCCGGGGGTGGAGGGGTAGGGTCTGGTGCGGTCGACCTCCGGGAGAGAGGCCGACCGCACGTGGTTCGGTGTTCGCGCCTACCAGCCGCGAGTGCCGGGACCGCCCTTGAAGGGCCCGGTCACATCGGGCGTGATCCAGCCACCGTAGAAGTCGCCCGCCTGGGGCGTGACGCGCCCGTCATCCACCCACGCCTCGTCGACGCGCCCCGGATAGAACGAGACGTACCCGGCGATGGCCTCGTAGCCCGGGAGGGGCCGGAGGTAGGTCCAGGCGACCTCGCGTCGCACGCCGCCGCCGGCCACGAGGTCGAAGTAGCTCGCCTGGCCCTTGAACTCGCAGATGGTGTGGCGGGTCGTGGGCTGCAGCAGGTCCATGCGCACGTCCTCGGGCGGCAGGTACCAGCCCGGAGGGTGCGACGTCTCCAGCACCCGCACCGCCCGCCGGGAGTCGGCGATGACGACTCCGTCGACGATGACCCGCACCCGGCGCTCGGAGGCCTCCACGCGCGGCGGACGCGGGTAGTCCCAGACCGACTCGGTGGCCCCGACCCGGCTCTCGCCCATCAGTCAGCCTCCCCGTCGAGCGAGCGCACGCCCTCGGTGGTCCAGATGTCGGTGTGGGGCACGAAGGCGGCCCAGGCGAACCAGAAGTGGTCGCCGTGGTTGAGCGGCTCCAGCGAGGCGCCCTCGAGCGGCCCGTCGATGGCCCGGCCGGTGATGTCCCAGGTGCTGCCGGTCTCGACGTCGGTGATGGGGGCGTCCTCGCCGCCGGCACGCTCGAAGGTCAGTGTCCAGCCGTCCACGACCGCGGAGAAGACGCCGGTGGCGCCCACGTCCTCGCCTTCGTCGACGTACTGGCGGTCGAGCGCGGAGGCCACGCCGGGGACCCACAGGGCCACCGTCGGCTGGCCTTCGAAGTCGAGGTTGACCGCGCCCACCTGGCGTAGCTCCGAGTAGGGGATGGAGATCGGCGACTCGCTGTCCTGCTCGCCCAGCGCGACCACGCGCTCCTTGGGCGAAAGGCGGCCGTCGGTCACGCCGGCGAAGAGGAACGGCTGCTGGTCGACCGTGTCGTAGCCGACGTAGGGGTTGCGGCCGTAGTCGCGGCTGAAGCCGGTGTCGCGGCTGAGCACGGCGCCGTCTGGGTAGGCCGCGGCGAACTGGTCGAGGCTGATGA
>JBFLKP010000229.1:0-34395 GCA_040883225.1 Candidatus Limnocylindrales bacterium
GGGTCCGGACCTAGCCGCAGGCGCGCGGTCTGGGCTTGGGACGTGGCTCGTCCGTGGTGGCGACGTCGACGAGGCGGGCCGCGACGAGCAGCTTCGGCGCCGAGCCGATGCCGGTGCTCGTCTGCAGCACGAGCCGGTGTTCGTCAGCCTTGCGGCCCCTGGACCCGATGTTCGTGTTGGTGGCCCGGGGATTGGCCCGAAACGTCCGATAGGTCAGCACTCGCCCGTCGCGGAGCTGGACCTGCACCTCGCGACCCAGCAGCGCCGCCTTGCCCTTGGAGTCGAGCGTCTCGAGGAGTGGCAGGAACATGCCCGGCTGTGCGTGCGCGAGGATCCAAGCCGTGCCCGGCTCGCCGGGCAGGTCGAAGGCCGACCAGGAGAGGGCCACGTCACAGGCGGGGTAGCCCGGCGACGAGCCGGGGACCTTGCGGCCATCCCACACCACCGGCAGGTCGATCCCCAGCGATGGGATGGTGACCCGCACCGGGCGTGAGCCCTTGTCGAGCGCCACGCCCAGCGAGTCGCCACCGGGATACGGGTCATAGGCCACCCCGTCTCGCCGGGGCCTGGCCCCACCGGCGTCGCCCGAGACCTCGAGGACCTCGTTGCCGGTCCAGACGCGGAAGGCGCCTTCACGCTCGGGCCATGGCGATCCCGGCAGCGTGAAGCACTGGCCGGTCCGGGGGTCGACTCCGAGCTGCCGGTCGACATCGAGGATGAGCGGGTCAGCCCACACGGCACCGCCGGTATCGATCCCACAGCCGTCGTCGATGGCGGTCCACGCGTCGGACGCCGGATGGAAGCTGGCACCGACCGCGAGCACGGGCTCCGTCGATGGCGGCGACGGCTCGGCCCCGGGCTCGACGACCTCGCCGGGCACCGAAGACGCGGCCTCGGACGGCTGGAGCTCGGGCGGGACGGCGATCGACACGAAAGCGTCGCCGATCCACAGCGGCGGCGCCGAGCCTGCGGTGAGCGGCCCGACCACTGGCTCGCCCCACGTGCCGGCCTCCCCATCGAGCGACACGAACGCCAGCTCCGCGCCCTCGTCGGGGTGCACCATGGCGAGCACCACCTCGCCGGTCGAATGGAGCGAGCGCAGTCTCGCGGCCGGCAGGGGCGGGAGCTCCGCCCAGGCGTCGCTCTCGCGGTCGTACGCGGCGAGAGCGCCGGCGGCGGAAGCGACGACGAGGGCACCTGCGGCCCAGGCCGAGTCCGCGATCTCGTTGAAGGGCGCGGGCGCCGTGGTCCGCCACTCGTCGGCCACCGGGTCGTAGAGCGTGAGGCCGCGGCGTGCCGTGCCGCGAGGCTCGACGAAGAGCAGCTCCGTGCCGGTCCAGTGCGTCTCGCTGCCGGCGAGCAGCTTGCGGGGCGGTCGGGCCACGGCGCTCCAGCGATCGAGCGCTGGAAGGTACGAGGCCGCCCGTCGCTTGCCTATCGGATCGGCCAGGACCAGCTCCGTGCCCGTCCACCCTCCGGGCACCTCGACGGCGCCGAACGGAGCCGCCGCCATCCGCCGCCAGGTGCCCCCGAGCTCCTCGACCGGCGCCGCTGCACCGGCCTCGGACGACGGGGACGGCGAGGCGACCTCCTGGCTCGACGCCGGAACCGCGAGCGTCGCGACGAGCAGCGTCGTGAGCGCGATCGTCCGCATCGTGCGTGACCTCGACACCTACTCGCTCCGCCCTTCAAGGGCGGACTCCACGAGCGCCTCACGACGGCGGTGGAGCGTCACGTCGAGGCCGGCGGGGTAGCGATGGGGGTTCAGCCGACGGAGCACGCCCGGATGGAAGCTGGCGAGCTGCTCCTGGGCGCGGGCCCGGGAGGTCGCCAGGTCCGGTAGCTCGGTCACGAGGTCGCCGTCACGCAGCGTCGGCAGCAGCAACTCCTCTGCTCGCCAGGCGCGATCGATCTTCTTGCGCCGCCGCGGGTTGACCGGGTCGACGACGGTGGAGCCGGGCTCGGACGAGGCCGCGGTGTCGTAGATCATGTCGGCTGCGGCTCGGCCAGCCTGGTCGTAGAAGCGACGAGCACCGAGGATGCCTGGCACCGTCGTCTTCTCCGGCTCGGCGCTGATCTTGACCGTCATGCGCCAGTCGTCCTGCGGACGGGCACGCACCGCGGCCAGCTTGTAGACCCCCCCAAGCGCTGGCTGCTCGTAGGCGGTCACGAGGCGTGTGCCCACGCCCCAGGTGTCGATGGCTGCGCCCTGCTCCCGGAGGCTGGCGATGGTCTCTGGGTCGAGGTCGCTCGAGGCCACGATGCGCGCGTTCGGGAAGCCGGCTTCGTCGAGCAGCCGGCGGGCCGCGCGCGAGAGATAGGCAAGGTCGCCCGAATCGAGCCGGATCCCATCGAGCTCGCGTCCGTCCTCGCGCATGCGCTTCCCGGTCTCGATGGCCCGTCGCACACCGTCGAGCGTGTCGAACGTGTCGACCAGGAGCACCGTGTTCTGCGGCTGCACCTCGGCCCAGGTGTCCATCGCCTCTTGCTCGTCGGAGAAGGAGAGGATCCACGAGTGCGCGTGCGTGCCCCGGACCGGGATGTCGAAGAGGCGGCCGGCGAGGACGTTGCTGGTGGCCTCACAGCCACCAAGGTAGGCCGCGCGGCTGGCCGACAGACCGCCGTCGGGCCCCTGCGCCCGTCGCAGGCCGAACTCCAGCACGGGGTCACCGCCGGCCGCGAGCACGACCCGCGCGGCGTTGGTGGCCACGAGCGTGGGGAAGTTCACGAGGTTGAGCAGCGCGGTCTCCACGATCTGGGCCGAGAGCAGCGGGCCGCGAACGCGCAGCAGCGGCTCGTAGGCGAAGACCACCGTGCCCTCGGGCACGGCGTCGATGTCGAGGCCGAGGCCCGGCTCGAGGGTCGAGAGGTGCTCGATGAAGTTCTGGCTGAAGAGCCGCTCGCCGCCATTGCCTCGCAGGTCCGCGAGATAGGCCAGGTCCTCATCGTCGTAGTGGAAGGTGCGCAGGAAGGCGATGACCTCGCCGAGGCCCGCGGCCAGCGTGAACCCGGATCCGAACGGTGGGCGTCGGAAGAAGAGGTGGAAGACCGCGTCGCTCCTGTCCCGTCCGGTGGCGTGGTAGGCCGCGGCCATGGTCAGCTGGTAGAGGTCGGTCAGCGTCGCCAGCGACGGGCGATAGAGCGGCTCATGCATGGCGGGCGTCCTTCTGCGCGAGGCTGGCAGCCCGACTGCGCGGGGCTGACAGCCCGAATACTAGGCGCTCGAACCCGTTCGCTGGCCGAGGCATCCGGGTCATCGACGGCCAGCGCCTCGTGGGATCGGCCTCCGTCCCAGGACGGCGCGTCTTTGGCTAGCATCGACCGATGCGCACGACGCTGGCCGCCCTCGCCGCCACCACCCTCGTCGCCGCGAGCGCCTGCAGTGGCGATACCTCGGCCCAGACGGTCGGGGCGCTCGCGAGTCCGAGCCTCACACCGGCACCGACGGCCAGCCCCAGCGCGCTCCCCACGATCGACCCCGAGAGCGAGCTCTGCGGCCGGGTCGACGAGATGGAGGTGCGCCTCGACACGCTGCAGGCGGTCCCGCTGACCCTGCCCAACCGGACGTCGCTGGAGATCGAGTTCGAGAAGGTGCGCGCCTCGTTCCTCGAGATCGAGGGCACCGACCTCGGCGAACGCGAGGACGAGCTCGAGGACTCGCTCAAGCGCCTCGGCTATCGCGTGGGCGAGCTGAAGCTGGCGGTCGAGGACTTCCAGACCAACAGCAAGCCTCGCCGAGCCGCACCGCATGTCGAAGAGGACACGGGCAAGGTCCTCGACGAGCTCGACGCCTTCGACATCCTCTCTGGCTGCGGGCAGGGATAGGCCGCCTCGAGGCACGCGGCGGCGCGGCGGCGCCCGTCAGTCCAGCGCGGCCCGGAGCTCGGTGGCGTGCTCGCGCAGCCAGCGGCGTGCCTCGGGCGTGCGGGGAGCGTGCCGTTCCACGAGGTTCCAGAAGCGCTTGCTGTGGTTCCGGATGCGCAGGTGCGCCAGCTCGTGGACCACGACCGAATCGAGCACGAACGGCGGGGCCAGCACCAGCCGCCAGCTGAAGGAAAGCGCTCCCGATGCCGAGGCCGAGGCCCAGCGGCTGCGTTGGTCGCGGACCGAGATCCTGCCTGGCCGCACACAGAGCCCGGACGCGTGGGCCGAGACCCGCTCGCCGAGCATCTCCCGTGCCCGCCCGCGCAGCCACGGCTCGAGCAGCGCGGCCGTGTCGCGCCCATCCAGGCCGAGGCGGACGATGACCCCACCGGGCACTTCCTCCACGCGTCCGCGTGCCGGCCGCTCCGCGCGAGCATCGACGGCCGACACGCGGCACGGCGCGCCCCCCACGAGGAGCACGCGCCCCTCCCCCAGCGCCGGTCGCTCCGCCAGACGCTCGCGAGCGGCGGCGATGCGGGCGACGTGGCGATCGATCCAGCCGGCATGCTCGGTCGCGAGACGCTCGGCCTCGAAGACCGGCATCCGCCGGGGCAGCACGACCTCGACCTGCCCTTCCCGGCTGACCGTGATCCTCGCGCGCCGCGCCCGGTCCGAGCGCCGGACCTGGTATGGCCGCGGTGGCGTCAAGTCCACGAACCAGCGACCGACGCCAGGCGCTCCCGCACGTCCCCGACCAGCCCTGCCTGGCGGCCGGCGGCGTCGGCGTCTCGGAGCGCCTTTCCGGCGCTCGCACTCGGATCGATGCACACAGCCGTCATCCTACGCGTCAGGCCGGGAGGACCCGCGCAGGGCTCGCCAGCCGGGTTCCCGGCGATTCGCTACTATGGCCGCCGCGGGGCGATAGCTCAGTTGGGAGAGCATCTGCATGGCATGCAGAAGGTCCGGGGTTCGAGTCCCCGTCGCTCCACCACCCTGGAACCCGGAAACGCGGACCCCCGTCGACAGGCGGGGGTCTCTTCGTAGGGGTCACGATCAGCCAGCCCACATCGGTGAGAATGCAGTCATGAGCAGCCCCAACGCCACGGACGGCGACGCCACCCGCTCCTCGGTCGAACGCTACGACGCGGCCGCCATCGAGCCGCACTGGCAGGAGCGCTGGGAGGAGCTCGGGCTCCATCACACCGACTTGCGGGCGACGGACAAGCCCGACTATTACCTGTTGACGATGTACCCCTACCCCTCGGGTGACCTGCACATCGGCCACTGGTACATCAAGACCCCGACCGACGCCCGCAGCCGCTTCATGCGCATGAACGGCTACAACGTGTTCTTCCCCATCGGCTTCGACGCCTTCGGCCTGCCCGCCGAGAACGCGGCCATCAAGAGCGGCATCCACCCCGCGGTGTGGACGATGAAGAACGTCGAGAACATGCGGCGCCAGCTGCGTTCGATGGGCGCGACCTTCGACTGGAGCGCGGAGGTCGTGACCTGCCAGCCCGACTACTACCGGTGGAACCAGTGGATCTTCCTGCAGTTCATGAAGGCGGGGCTGGCCTATCGCCAGATGGCGCCGGTCGACTGGTGTCCCAAGGACCAGGTCGTGCTCGCGCGGGAGCAGGTGGAGGGCGTGGACCGCGTCTGCTGGCGCTGTGGCACACCGGTCGTCAAGCGTGACCTGGAGCAGTGGTTCTTCCGCATCACCAAGTACGCCGACGAGCTGCTCTCCTTCGAGGGCCTCGATTGGCCGGAGCCGGTCCGCCTCATGCAGACGAACTGGATCGGCCGCTCCGAGGGTGCGGACGTCATCTTCCACACGGCGCCGTCCGACCACCACGCCGGAGGCGAGGAGCTGCGGATCTTCACCACCCGGCCGGACACGCTCTTCGGGGCCACCTTCATGGTCCTCGCGCCCGAGCATCCGCTGGTGGCCGAGCTGACCGCGCCCGAGCAGAAGGAGGCGGTGCGGGCGTACGTCGAGGCCGCCCGCCGCGAGACGGAGATCGAGCGCCTCTCGACCGACCGCGAGAAGACCGGCGTGCCCCTCGGCGCGGACGCGGTCAACCCGGTCAACGGCGAGCGGGTCCCCATCTGGATCGCCGACTACGTGCTGAGCACCTACGGCACCGGCGCCATCATGGCCGTGCCCGGACACGACGAGCGGGACTTCGCCTTTGCACAGAAGTTCGACATCCCCATCGTGCGGGTGGTCGCGGGGCCCGATGAGGCCGACGACGCGCCGCTCGAGGAGGCCTACGTCACCAAGTCGGACGAGGCTCGACTGGTCAACTCGGGGGCATACAGCGGCATGCCCTGGGCCGAGGGCTTCGCGGCCATCGTGGCCGACCTGGAAGCGAGGGGCGAGGGCCAGGCCACGGTGACGTATCGCATCCGTGACTGGCTCATCAGCCGCCAGCGCGCCTGGGGCACGCCCATCCCGGTCGTCTACTGCAGCGCCGAGTGCGGCATCGTGCCCGTGCCGGAGGAGGAGCTACCGGTCCTGCTGCCGGACGACTTCGTCTATCCCGAGGGTGGCGGCAACCCCCTGGAGACGACCGAGTCGTTCCTGAAGACGACCTGCCCCAGCTGCGGCGCAGCGGCCCGCCGCGAGACGGACACGATGGACACCTTCGTGGACAGCTCCTGGTACTACTGGCGCTACCTCTCGCCCGATGCGGACGACGTCGCCATCGACAAGGACCTCGAGGCGCGCTGGACGCCGGTCGATCAGTACACCGGCGGCGCGGAGCACGCGGTCATGCACCTGCTCTACAGCCGCTTCTTCGCCAAGGCCCTCAACGACGTCGGCGTCATCGGCACGCGCGAGCCCTTCAAGCGGCTCTTCAACCAAGGCCAGATCCTCGGTGCCGACGGTGAGCGCATGTCCAAGTCGCGCGGCAACGTCCAGGACCCCGACGAGCTGGTGCGCAAATACGGCGCCGACACCGTGCGCCTGTTCCTGATGTTCATGGGCCCCTGGGACCAGGGCGGCCCCTGGAACCCTCAGGGCATCGAGGGCATCAACCGTTTCCTGCGCCGCGTGTGGACCGTCGCGCTCGACCCCGCCGGCCAGGAGCACGGCGACCCTGATGCGGGGATGCTGCCCGACGGCCAGGACCTGGCTGCGGCCGAGAAAGCGCTGCGTGTGGCTGCGCACCGGACGCTGCAGGGCGTCACCGCCGATCACGACGGCTTCCGCTGGAACACCATCGTGGCCAAGCTCATGGAGCTGACCAACACGCTGATGAAGTACCGCGGCACGCCCGCGGCCGAGACCGCCGCCTGGGATGAGGCCGTCGACCTGCTGCTGCTGATGCTGGCGCCGGAGGCACCGCACATCGCCGAGGAGCTGTGGTCGCGGCGCCTCGACGCCCGCGGCGAGGCCTGGCTCTCGATCCACACCGAGTCGTGGCCGGCCTTCGACGAGTCACTGGTGGCAGCCGAGATGATCGAGCTGCCGGTGCAGGTCAACGGCAAGCTGCGCGACAAGGTGCAGGTCGCCCCCGGGCTGCCGCAGGATGAGCTGGAGGCCATCGTCATGGCCCGGCCCAAGGTCCAGGCCAACCTCGAGGGCAAGGCCGTGGTCAAGGTCATCCACGTGGGCGGACGCCTGGTCAACATCGTGGTCCGGTGACCGACCACCTCGCGTGCTTCGCGTGCGGCACGCCGAACGACCCGGGCGCGGCCTACTGCGGAGCGTGCGGCTCGCCCCTGCACGCCTCCAGCGTGCCGCCGGTAGCCTGCTGGAACTGCCGTTCGCCCAACCCGCCGGGGCGAGCCTACTGCGGACGGTGCGGACAGCCGCTGGCTGGTCCTGTCCCCGCCGTGCCCGGCCGCCAGGATCGCGCTCGAGGCATCGGCGTGCTCCTGGCGCTGTTGGTGGTCGCCGTGGCCGTGCTCGTCGTCGTCGGCGGCTTCCTGCTGTTCACGCGGGGCGACGAGCGGGCGGGCATCGCCGGTGCCACCTCACCCGCGCCGACAGCCGTGCTCGGATCGCCGCCCGCCACGCTCGCGCCATCGCCCGCGGATAGCCTCCAGCCCGGTTCGACACCCGGGGCGACCCTGCCACCGGTGCCCTCCCTGGGCCCGCCGGCGAGCTTCGGCTGCTTTCCTGGCACCTCCATCGCGGGTCCCGTCGGGACCGAGTGGAACCTGGTCCGCGTCCACTTCCGGACCCAGCGCGGTTTCGACCGGGTCGTCTACGAGCTGCAGCTGCACGACCGCGCGGACGACGGGATCCGTCCCTCCGTCTCCGCTGCCCAGAGCCGCCCAGACACCGCCGTGGGTCCCTACGTCGGCGAGCCGGATCGGGACCCCGACGCCGATTCCAGGATCAACGTGGTCCTGGCCAACGGCGTACGCGACCGCGCTCGACTGACCGACGGCTACGAGCCGAACGGCATGCGCATCGTGGAGCGCCTCTGGACCAAGCGCTATCGCTCGCACGTCAACTACGCCACGCCCGAGGACGATCCGTCCATGGCCGACGTCGGCGTGCTCTCCAGCATCGATGTGATGGGTGAGGGCTGCCTTGCGCTTCGCGTGCTGGGCTGGGATGGCCGCGGTGACGATACGGCCTGGGTCTTCGTCGACATCGAACGCTCGGCCCCGGGCCCCGACCCGGCGCCGGTGGGCACGCCGCGACCGTCGTCACCCACGGCGCCCGGAGCGGCGCCTGGCCCACCGACCGCGTACACCTGTGACCTGCGGCCCACGACCGTCGCGGGCGGTCGCGACACGTCCAGCTACCGCCTCTTCGAGATCGGCTTCGAGACCTATCGAGACTACGAGCGCGTCATCCTGCGCTTGCGCCGCACGGGCGCCGGCTCGGGCCCGCCGGTGGCCGAGGCGCGGCTGCTGGACCCCGAGACGCTCGACCCCGACGTCCTGCCTCCCGGGGTCACCGCGGCGCTGACCATGCGCCTGGAAGGCGTCCGCGATGGTGTCGGGCTCGATGGCTACGTGCCTCGCGGGATGAGCATCGTCGAGCTGGTCAGCACCAACGGCAGCGGTGAGACCACGTACCCCAACCTGCTGCTCTCGACCGACGGCTGCTACCTGCTGCGGGTCCCGGCCTGGGGGTCGAGCGCGCTCGGTGCCGATGCGGATCGGGTCGACGTCTACGTCGACTTCGAGCGCTAGCGGCCGGTCCCTCCGCCGGGCACGCCGGGCCCGACCGTCCGGCGCCACCGCCGGTGCGTTAGCCTGAGGGTGCCCGATCCCGCACCCGTGAGGCCCACTGATGCCCGACATGAACGCGCCCATCAAGCTCGGCGCCGACATCTGGAACCAGTACACCGGGTGGCCCGCCTTCAAGGCCGCGCACCTGCGGGCCGAGGAGCTGGGCTACGAGTCGCTGTGGACGATGGACCACATCTACCCGCCGAACAAGCCCTCCGACGGGCCCATCCTCGAGGCCTTCTCGCTGATGTCGGCCGTGGCCGAGGTGACCTCGAAGGCGACCATCAGCGTGATGGTCGCCTCCAACACCTACCGCAACCCGGCGATGCTCACGAAGATCATCACCACCATCGACCACATCAGCGATGGGCGCGCCATCCTCGGCGTCGGGGCCGGCTGGGCGGAGCACGAGCACGAGGGCTTCGGCTTCGAGTTCGGCAGCGGCCCCGGTGAGCGGCTGCGTTGGCTGAAGGAGGCGCTGCCGGTCATGCGCGGCATGCTCGACGGCACGCAGCCCAGCTCCAGCGGCCCGCACTACCGCATCAAGAACGCCTACAACGTGCCGCCGCCGGTCCAGCGGCGGATGCCGCTGCTCATCGGCGGGTCGGGACCGAAGGTCACGCTACGCCTCGTGGCCGAGTACGCGGACATGTGCAACATCGGCGGCTCGCCCTCGACCGTGGCCCAGAAGGACGCGGTCCTCATCGGCCACTGCGAGGACGTCGGGCGCGATGAGCAGACGATCGAGCGCACGATCGACGTGGGTGTGCCCACCATCCGCGACTCCCGCGAACGAGCCTTCAAGGATCGCGACGCGCTCTTCGCGGCCCAGGAGTCGGAGCCCTGGAAGAACCAGCCCACGGGTACGCCCGAGGACGTCTTCGAATGGCTGGCCCGTTACGTCGAGATCGGCTACCGCCACCTCGTGTTCTACTGGCCCGCGCCATACGACGAGGAGACGCTCGTGCGCATGGCCACCGAGGTCCGACCCAAGCTCGAGGCCATGGTCGGCACCGATGCCTGACATGCAGGCCCCGCTGAAGCTGGGCATCAACAACTGGAACCAATACACCGACTGGCCCTCGTTCCTGCGCGCGCAGCAGCGAGCGGACGAGCTCGGCTTCGACTCGCTCTGGACCTGGGACCACCTCTACCCCATCGTCGGCTCGCACGAGGGCCCGATCTTCGAGTGCTACACGGCCATGGCGGCCGTGGCCACCACCACCAGGAACGCGACCATCGGCCTGCTCGTGGGGGCCAACACCTTCCGCCATCCCGCGCTGGTGGCCAAGATGGTGACCACCCTCGACCACATCAGCGGCGGTCGCGCCATCCTCGGCATCGGCGGCGCCTGGTTCGAGGCCGAGCACGAGGCCTTCGGGCTGGAGTTCGGGAGCAGCCCCGGTGAGCGCCTGGACTGGCTCGCCGAGGCCCTGCCCATCATGCGTGGCATGCTCGACGGCGAGCGGCCCACGACGGGCGGCCGCTACACCACCCACGAGGCGCTCAACCTGCCGGCCCCCATCCAGGAGCATGTGCCGATCCTCATCGGCGGCTCCGGACCGCGCAAGACGCTGCGCCTGGTGGCCCAGTACGCGGACATGAACAACCTCGGCGGCTCGGCCGCGGACCTGCCGGAGAAGGACGCCACGCTCGTCGCTCACTGCGAGGACGTGGGTCGTGACGAGCAGACGATCGAGCGGACCGTCGGCGCCGGCGTGCCCTTCATCCGCGACTCGCGCGAGGAGGCCTTCACGGTCATGGCCGACGTCTTCGCCGACAACGGCGACGCCAAGACCTGGACGGGCATGCCCGTCGGCCACCCATCGCACATCGTCGAGCACTGCAAGCCCTACCTCGATGCCGGGTACCGGCACCTCATCTTCGGCTTTCCCGCGCCGTACGACGACGAGACGCTCGAGCGGCTCGCGACCGAGGTTCGACCGCAGCTCGAGGCCCATCTGGCCCGCTGACCAACAGGAGGAGAACGACGATGCCCGACATGGACGCGCCGCTCAAGCTCGGCGTCAACCTCTGGAACCAGTACGTGGAGTGGCCCCGCTTCCTCGAGGGCATGCTCCAGGCGGAAGAGCTGGGCTATGACTCGCTTTGGACCTGGGACCACGTCTACCCCATCGTGGGCTCGTGGGAGGGCCCGGCCTTCGAGACCTACACGGCCATGGCCGCGGTGGCGGCCCACACCAAGCGGGCCACGGTCGGCCACCTCGTGACCGCCAACACCTTCCGCAACCCGGCGCTGGTGGCCAAGATGATCACCACCATCGACCACATCAGCAACGGCCGCGCGATCCTCGGCATCGGTGCCGCCTGGATGGAGCCGGAGCACACCGGCTTCGGCCTGGAGTTCGGGGACCGGCCGGGCACGCGCCTCAAGTGGCTGGAGCAGTCGCTCAAGATCATCACCGGCATGCTCGCGGGCGAGCGACCGTCGTCCGCTGAGGGCGACCGCTACGCGGTCAAGGAGGCGCTGAACCTGCCGGCACCGGTACAGAGGCGGATCCCCCTACTCATCGGCGGGTCGGGACCCAAGGTGACGCTGCGGTTGGTAGCCCAGTACGCGGACATGAACAACCTGGGCAACCCCATCGGCGCCGTCCTGAAGTCCGACCCCATCCTGCAGGAGCACTGCGGCCGGCTGGGGCGCGACGAGAAGTCCATCGAGCGGACCGTCGAGCTGCAGCGCGTGGTCATCCGTGACACGCGCGAGGCGGCGCTCGTGCGTGAGGCCGAGCTGCTCGAGCTGAACGGTGGCGCCAGGGACGACGAGGACCGACCCGGCTCGGCCGGCGTGGGCTCCGACCGCATCATCGCGGGCAACCCCGACGAGGTCGTGGAGCAGCTGAAGCCGTACCTCGATGCCGGCTACCGGCACCTCATCTGCGGCTTCCCGCCGCCCTACGACGACGAGACCATGCACCGTCTCGCGACCGAGGTCCGACCCGCGCTCGAGGCCCTCGTCTAAGTCACATCGAAGGCCCGGAGAAGGGAGCGCCAAGCGGCCCTCCCTAGCCTGCTGCCTACGCCCCGGGACCGGCCGCGCTCACGGCCACGGAGCCCGGGGCGGACCATCCCCGTCCCCGCCCTCGCCCGCCGACAGGAGCGATGGCTTGAACGAGGCGACGCCACCCTGGCGCGCGTTCTCTTCGGAGGCACAAGCGCCCACCCCAGCACCGGCCCCGCCAGCAGGTGCCCGACGTGTGCCGCGCTGGCTGGCCCCGGCGCTGGCAACGCTCGGCGGCATCACGGCGGGTGTGGCCATGACCGGGCTCGCGGTCGTCGCGCTCGTATCGCCCGGGGCTGATGCGCCCTTCATGGACCGCGCACCAGCCGGACCAGCGTGGGCATCGGGGTCCCCGGTCGTCACCGACGAGCCCGCCGAGCTGGTCGTCGACGTGGCCGGAGCCGTGGCGGATCCGGGGCTGCACCGGCTCCGGCCGGGCGACCGTGTGGGCGACGCCATCGCGGCTGCCGGTGGCTTCGCGCCACGAGCTGACCTGGCCGCCTCGAGCCAGGCGTTGAACCTGGCTCAGCCGCTGGAGGACGGAGCCAAGGTCCTCGTGCCGGAGCTGGGCATCGACCGCGCTGAGACCCAGCTGACCGCGGACGATGGTCGCATCGACATCAACCGGGCCGGTCGGTCCGAGCTGGAGTCCCTGCCCGGCATCGGGCCGGTCACGGCAGGCAACATCATCGCGGCACGCGAGGACGAGCGCTTCGAGACCGTACGCGAGCTCCGGGGCCGTGGGCTCGTGGGCGAGAAGGTCTTCGAGGACATCAAGGGCCTCGTTCGCGCGAGCTGATCGGCCGCGACGATGCCCCGACTGCCCCGGGCCGGCTGGCTGGCGATGGGCGCGCTGCTGGCCGCCCTGCTCACCGCCAGCGACCACGTGGAGCTGCCCACGTGGCTGGCGCTGGCGCTCGGCGCTGGAGCCGCGGTCGGGGCGCTGGGCGCCGGTCTCATGGGACGGGTGGCACCAGCCGCCGCGTGCCTGGCCTTTGCCAGCGTGGCCCTGCGCGCCGGCGTCGCCACGATGCTGGCGCTGGGCTCGCCGACGACCGCACCGCTCGAGCCCGGCAGCGGTGAGTGGCCGGCCACGGTGGTCGACGTCTCGTCGCCCTCGGGCGCCGAACAGCGAGCGTTCGTGCGGCTCCATGCCGGAGACTCGGCCGAGTGGCTGGTGTACGCCTGGCTGCCTCGCCACCCGGCGCTCGTGCCCGGAGACCGGGTCGAGGTCCGGGGCACGCTCCAGCTGCCGCCCGCGGACGCCCCCGGCTTCGCCGGGTTCCTCGAATCCCGGGGCGCCGCCGGTACGCTCAAGGGTCACGCCCTCCGACTGCTCGGCGGCGGGGGTGGGTTCACGGCCGCGGTCGAGAGCCTGCGCTGGGGCCTGGACGAGACGCTCTCGCGAGCCATGTCCGAGCCCGAGGCTGGGCTGGCCTCGGGCATCCTCATCGGCCTGCGCGAGCGTGTCAGCCGTCAGACGGCCGATGACTTCACGGTCACCGGCCTCACGCATGTCGTGGCCATCAGCGGCTGGAACATCGCGCTCGTGGCCGGCATCGCCACAGCCATGCTGCGTGCGACCGGGCTCGCCCGGCGGCCACGCAGCCTCATCGTCATCGCGGCCATCGTGTCCTACACCATCCTCGCCGGCGCTGAGGCCAGCGTCATCCGCGCAGCGGTCATGGGCGGGGTCGTCATCGTCGCGCGCGAGAGCGGACGACCGTCGGGTGCGGCGGCCGCGTTGGGGCTTGCGTGTTGGGGACTGCTCCTGGCGCGACCGGACATGATCGATGACATCGGCCTGCAGCTCTCGCTGGCGGCGACGGCCGGCCTGCTCGCCCTCGGTGGTCCGGCCGAGGCCGCCGTCAAGCGGGTGACCCGAGGACGCACGCCGCGCTGGTTCGACGAGACACTGGGCGTATCGCTGGCGGCCCAGCTCTCGACCCTGCCGCTGATCCTGCTCCACTTCGGGCGCCTCTCGCTCATCTCGCCCCTGGCCAACCTGCTCGTCGCGCCGGTCGTGCCCCTGGCCATGCTCGGTGCGGCGCTGGCGACGCTCGCAGGCCCCCTGGTCGTCAGCTCCCTGAGCGCGCTGGCGCTGACGCCGCTGTTGGTGGCGACGTGGGTGCCGCTGGCGCTGATGACCCGTGGAGCCGGGCTCCTGGCGCAGGTGCCCCTGGCGAACGTGGAGCTCTCGTCACCCTTCGACCTCGTCGCCGCGGCGGCGGCGCTGGTGACCCTCGTGACGGCGCTGCGCCGCACACGCCGGCCGGCCGGAGCTCCCCTGCCGCGGTCGTGGGCGCCACCGCCCCCGAGCTCGAACGCCACGACACGGCGGCGCCTCCCGGCGGCCATCGCGGCAGCGCTACTGGTGACCGTCACCGCCGTCGCGCTGGTGTCCCGGCCGGGCCCGGCCCTCGCCGTCAGCGTGCTCGACGTCGGACAGGGTGACGCCATCCTGCTCGAGGCCGCCGATGGTCGCCGCCTCCTCGTCGACGGCGGCCCCGACCCCGACCTCCTCGTGCGGCGGCTCGACGAGCGCATCCCGACCTGGGACCGACACATCGACATGGCGCTGTTGACCCACCCGCACGAGGACCACGCCGGGGGGCTGGCCGGGCTCTCGCCGCGCTACCGCGTAGATCGCATCCTCGAGACGGAGATGAACACCGAGGGCAGCGGCGTCCTCGAGCTTCGCGCCGCGGCCATGCGCCGGGGCATCGCCCGGACGCGCCTCACCAAGGGCGATGCCTTCAGCCTGGGACCGGCTCGCGTCGACGTCCTGTGGCCGCCCGAGGACGCTCTCCCCGACCGCGTGCTGACCGACGGCCGGGCCATCAACGGCACCTCCATCGTGCTCGCCGTGAGCGTGGGGCGGCAACGCGTCCTGCTCACCGGCGACCTCGAGGACGACCATGACCTCGACGTGCTCGACGTGCTCGACGAGCTACCCGCCGACGGCCGACGGTGGGATCTGCTCAAGGTCGCGCACCACGGTTCGGCCACAGCCTCGAGCCGTGCCATCCTCGAGGCTCTGAGGCCACGCCTCGCAGCCGTCAGCGCCGGCCACGGCAATCACTACGGCCATCCGGCGATGGCCACGCTGCAGCGGCTCCACGACGTCGGTGCCGCGATCTGGCGCACGGACCTGCAGGGCACGCTCACGGTGGGCCTCGACGGCCAGGCGCGCTCAGCGACCGCGCTGCTCTCGGGGCTGCCGCCACCGACCTGTCCCAGCGGACGCTCCCAGCCCATCCCGGCCACCACCAGTCCCACGAACCCCTGCTACATTCGACCCGATGGCGGTACCCACCAGAACCGAAGCGATCTCCCTGCTCGTCTCGACGTCGCCCTCGCCCCGGCTGCTGCAGCACGTGACGGTCGTGGCCGAGGTGGCCTCGTGCCTGGCCTACCGCGCCACGCAAGCCGGCGTGGCGGTCGACCGACGTCTGGTGGAGACAGCCGCGCTCCTCCACGACGTGGACAAGGCGCTGCCGCCGGGCCACCCCCTCAAGGAGCTCGGCCACGGCGCCGCCGGCGCTGCCTGGCTGACCGACGCAGGGCACCCGGAGCTGGCGCGCACGCTCATCGCGCACCCGGTCAGCCGCTTCGCCGAGCCCGATGCGGAGGCGTGGCTCACCGACGCGCCCATCGAGGAGCGCATCGTGGTCTACGCCGACAAGCGCGCGACACAACGGGTGGTCTCCCTCGAGCAGCGCTTCGAGCGCTGGCGCAGCAAGCATCCCGAGTACCGCGAGCACCTCGACCTCGCCTTCGTCGTGGCCCAGCGGCTGGAGGCCAGGCTGTGCACGGCCATCGGCATCGTGGCCAGGGACGTGGAGCGCCTGCGCTGGGTCGATGACGCCATGTCCCGAGCCTTCGCCGCGGGCGTGGTCGACCGTCGACCCGCCGAATCGATCGACGGGCTGCCCGTCTACGGAACGCCGGCCGATCCCTCGGCCGCATGATTGCGACCCCGCCCCTGGCCTATTTCTGGGGTGAGGACGCGTTCATGATCGAGCGCGCCGCGCGGACCTACGCCGAGCGGGTCTCCCCGCCCGGCGAGCGGATGCAGGTCTTCCGGGCCAGCCTCGACGACGATGCCGGCGAGGAGGGCGGCTCGGCTTCGGTGACCAAGCGCCGGGTCCGTGCGCTCGACGGCATCGAGCAACACCTGGGCATGGCCCCGCTCTTCGGCGCCGGTACCCTGGTGGTCGTGCGCCAGCCGGCCGGACTCCTCGCCGAGAAGGCCGCGCGCAGCCGCCTGCTTCAGCTCGTCGCCTCGATCCCTCCGGGTAACGCCCTCTGCATCACCGACCTGACCGCCTCCGGCGCGAGGGGTCCGGCCGCTCGAGGCGTGCTGCGCGACGCCATCGCCGACGCCGGCGGCGTCGTGGAGGAGTTCAAGGTGCCCGGGGCCGGCCAGCTCGAGCCCTGGCTGGTCAAGCGCGCCGCCGAGCTCGAGATCGAGCTGGAACCGCCCGCTGCGCGCCTGCTCGCCGAGCGCGTCGGCGGCCACATCCGCGAGTCCGACGTCGATCGGCGGCGCCGCACCGAGCTGGCCAATGGCGAGCTCGAGAAGCTGGCGCTCTACAAGCCTGGGGGCACGATCACCGCGGAGGACGTCGACCAGCTCGTGAGCGAGACGATCCCCGGTTCCACCTGGGCCTTCCTCGACGCGGTGGGGGCCCGAGCCGGCGCGCTCGCCGCCGCGCTCGCCGAGCGCCTGCTCGACGATGGCACGCCGCTGCCGGTGCTCATCTCGCAGCTCCACCGCCGGCTACGTGACCTCATCCTCGTGCGTGAGCTCCTCGATGCGGGCACCAAGCCCCCGCAGATCGTGAAGGAGCTGAAGCTGCAGCCGTTCCGGGCTAAGAAGCTGGCTGAGCAGGCACGGGCGTGGAGCGCGACCGCGCTGGACGCGGCGCTCGTGGAGCTGCTCGCGCTCGACCTGCGCTCGAAGGGCATCGCGCTCGATGGCTCCAGCCTGCAGATGTCGGAGTCCATCGACGCGCTCGCGGTCCAGACCTGGATCGCCCGCCACGCCGTGGCCGCCACCCGCTGACGGTGCAGCCCGAGCGCGTCGAGCTGCGGTCCCACCGGGTCGCGGTCTGGCTGGCGCTGCTGGTCACGGTGCTGTGGTCGTCCTCCTGGATCCTCATCCGCTGGGGCCTCGATGACGAGGGCCTGCCCCCGGTGATGTTCGCCGCCCTTCGCTATGGGCTGGCGGCCATCGTCCTGGTGGGGTTCGTCATCATCCGCGAGCGGCGCCGCCGCCACGACTACCACGTGGGTCGCGGCTTCATCGTGAAGCTCGTGGCGCTGGGCCTGGTGATGTACGCCTTGACCCAGGGCGCCCAGTTCGTGGCCCTCGACGAGCAGCCGGCCGCGACCACCAGCCTCGTGCTCTCCCTGACCCCGCTGCTGGTGGCCGGTGGCGCCGCGTTGACGCTGGCCGAGGTGCCCACGCGCATCCAGCTGCTGGGCTCCGGGCTCGTGGCCCTCGGGGCCCTGCTCTACTTCGCCGGGGACCTGGGAGCCACGGCCGCGGGCATGGTGGCAGCCGTCACCGCGCTGCTGGCCAACGTCGCCGCCTCGGTCATCGGGCGGAGCGTGAACCGCGAGGGCCGCCTGCCCGCGCTCTCGATCACGGCCATCAGCATGGGCATCGGCGCGGGCGCCCTCGCCTTTACCGCCATCGGCCTCGAGGGCTTCCCCACCATCTCCACGCGCGGCTGGCTCATCATCGCCTGGCTGGCGGTGGTCAACACGGCCTTCGCCTTCACCCTCTGGAACCTCTCGCTCCAGCGCCTCACGGCCGTCGAATCGGCCGCGGTCAACAACACCATGCTGGTGCAGATCGCACTGCTCGCGTGGGTCTTCCTGGGCGAGGCGCCTGGGGCATTCGGCCTCCTCGGCATCGCCCTCGTGACCATGGGGGTCTACCTCGTGCAGTCGACGCGTTGGGCCCGCATCGCCGGCGAGCGCGAGCCATCCTGGGCAGCCAGAGAGCCGGGCCCCGGACCCGGCTCAGCGAGGTAGCGCGAGGGAACGGTCGGTCAGACCGGGAACTGCGTGGCGCGCTCCTGGGTCACGCCGTCAGACTCGATGGCGAAGACGCAGCGTCCGTCGGGGATGTCGAGGACCTCGAGCAGGTCAGGATCGAGGTAGAGCTGATGGCAGTCCGTGCACAGCGCAGCCGGCACGGCGAAGCACAGGCGCTCATCGCCGTCGGGCATGCGGAACGTCGTGTCGAAGCGCGAGTTGACCAGCTGCCGCTCGCACTGCGGACAGTTGTCCCGAAGCCACGTCATCGTTCGATCGAACCTCTGCTCTGGCCGATCGGCCCATCCGATCGACTCGAGCACCGATGCTACGGACGAGCGCGGTCGGGCCCCATGCCCCGGTGGTACCACGGGACGTCATCACGAGGGGGTAGATGAGTACGGTACGGGGTGGTGCGCTCCGGCAACGGGCCGGAGCCTCAGACCACGTGGACCAGCAGCGAGGCATCCTCCCACAGCTTCTCGAGCTGGTAGAACTCGCGCTCGGGCTTGCTCATGACATGCACGATGACGCCGCCGAAGTCGACCAGCAGCCAGTGCGAGCTGGCCTCGCCTTCGCGCGAGAGGGCCTCGATGCCGTCATCCCTGAGCCCGGCGATGATGCCGTCGGCGATGGCGCTGAGCTGGCGATCGGAGGCGCCCGAGCAGATCACGAAGTAGTCGGTCATCGTGGTCTGAGCGCGCACGTCGAGCAGGATGATGTCGCTGGCCTTCTTGTCCGACGCGAGGTCCACGACCCGGTGGGCCATGGCCAGGACCGTCTCATCGATCGCGTCCACGACGATGGGACCCTGCTGCTCCTTGGCCTGCGTCCGGCCGGCGGGCAGACCCGGCCTGGCCGCGTCGCGTGGATCGTGAGGGCTGCTCACCGCGCCGTCGGTCTCGGTCGGCGTCATGGCCTGCTCGTCGTTCACCGTGATCGGATCCTCCTGCGTGGGCTGGTCGGGCTCCATCATGCCTCGCCGGGTCCAGCCAGGGCCCAGCGGGCAGCGGCCTGCGCGTGCAACGCGGTGGTGGGAAAGTACGGCACCGGCACGTCGGCGGGACCCACCAGCAGCTCGATCTCGGTGCAGCCGGCGATGACGCCCGCGGCGCCACGTTCGACCAAGCGCCCGATGACCTCGAGGTAGGTGGCCTGCGACACGGGCGAGACGATGCCCTGCACGAGCTCGTCGTAGATGACGTCGTGGACCGCGCTGCGGTCCGGCTCGTGGGGCACGATGACGATCAGGCCGTGGCGTTCCAGGCGCGCACGGTAGAAGTCCTGCTCCATCGTGTATCTCGTTCCGAGCAGGGCCACGCGCTCGACACCCGCGTCGACGACGGCCGCAGCGGTGGCGTCGGCCAGGTGGAGGAAGGGCACATCGATGGCCGCCTCGATCTCGTCGGCACAGCGGTGCATCGTGTTGGTGCAGAGGACGATGAGCTCGGCGCCCGCGTCCTGCAGCCGGCGGGCATCGGCCGCCAGGATCGCGCCCGCCTCGTGCCAGTCACCTTCCGCCTGGAGCCGCTCGATCTGCGCGAAGTCGTAGGAGCGGACCAACAGGCTGGCCGAGTGCGTGCCACCCAGAGCCGCGCGGACCTCGCGGTTGATGATGCGCTCGTACTCGATGCTGGACTCGGGGCTCATGCCGCCGAGCAGCCCGATGGTGCGGACCGCGCTCAAGGGTTCCCGCCCCGGTACAGTCCCTCCGCCTCGATGTAGGCCATGACGACATCGGGCACGAGGTCCTTGATCGGCTTGCCTGCCGCGACGCGTGCCCGGATGTCGGTAGAGGCGATGTCGAGCTCCGGACCGGGCAGGAAGGCGAAGCGGTCCTCGCGCCCGGGGTACCGCTCGGCCACCTGACCCGAGTCGAGCGGCTCGGAGCCGGGCCGAGGTGCGACCGCCAGGCGACAGAGGTCGAGGATGCGCTGCGGCTCGCGCCAGGCGTCGAAGCCGTCGAGCGTCTCGGCCGACATCACGAACCAGGGCTCGGGCCGGCCCTCGGCTCGGGCCTGCTCGGCGAGCTGGGCCACCGTGTCGACCGCGAAGCTGGGGCCACCGCGCTCGAGCTCGATGCGAGAGAGCCGGAACCGGGGCTCAGGCTCCAGCGCCAGCGTGACCATGGCCTCACGGTGTCGCGCCGGCGTGACGTCCTGGGCCTGCTTGTGCGGCGGGTCCGCGTTGGGCACGACGAGCAGGTGGTCCAGCTCGAGCTCGAGGAGCGCCTCGCGGGCCAGCGCAAGATGCCCCAGGTGAATGGGATCGAACGTCCCCCCGAGGATGCCGAACGCACCAGGCGCTTCGGTCACACCCACGCTCCGGGCTCGGCACCCCACTCCAGCTCGGTGTCGCCGATTCGCACCGTGTCCCCGGACTCGACCCCGGCCGCGCGCAGCCTGTCCACCAGTCCCATCCTTGCCAGCTCGCGCTGGAAGCGAGCCGCGGACTCCTCGTTCTCGAAGTCGGTCTGGGCCACGAGCCGTTCGACGCGTCTGCCCTCCACGGCCCACACCCCATCGGCCTCCCGCTCGATGATGAAGCCCTCCTCGGCCGGGTCGTAGCGGTGGACCACCACGCCGGTGGCCTCGCCGGGGCCACCCAGCTCCTCGTCGGTCGGCAGCAGGCGGGCGAGCGCCGAACGCAGCTCGACGAGGCCCAGCCTCTGGGCGGCGGAGACCTGCACCACCTCGATCCCCTCGCGGGCACGGGCCTCGTTGAACGCGCGCAGGGTCTCGCGCTCGGGCTCGAGGTCCATCTTGTTGGCGACCACGAGCGTGGTCTTGTCCAGCAGCTTCGGATCGCGCGCCTCGAGCTCCTCGCGGATGACCTGGTAGTCGCGCTCAGGGTCAGCCTCCGACAGGTCGACCACGTGCGCCAACACGCGGGTGCGCTCCACATGGCGCAGGAAGGCGTGGCCGAGCCCGGCGCCGGCGCTGGCGCCCTCGATGAGCCCGGGCAGGTCGGCCAGCGTGGGTCGGCGATCGTCGAGCGGGTCGTCCTCGGCGAAGTCGAGCACGCCGAGGTTGGGCTCGAGCGTGGTGAAGGGGTAGTTGGCGATCTTGGGCGTGGCCGCGGTGAGCGCGGTCAGCAAGGTCGACTTGCCCGCGTTGGGCAGCCCCACCAGCCCGACGTCGGCGATGAGCCGCAGCTCGAGGCGCAGGCGCCGCTGCTCGCCGGGCTCACCCTTCTGCGCGTGCCTGGGAGCCTGGTGGGTGGACGTCGCGAAGTGGGTATTGCCCAGTCCGCCGCGGCCGCCGCGCGCGACCATCATCCGCTGCCCCGGGAAGACGAGATCGGCCATGAGATCGCCCGTGGCCGCGTCATAGATGGTGGTGCCGGGCGGGACCGCCAGCTCGAGGTCAGCGCCCGCCTTGCCGTGCCGGCGGGAGCGCTGGCCGGATCCGCCGTGCCGGGCCCGGAAGTGGTGCTTGAAACGGTAGTCCACGAGCATCGTCTGGCCCACGTCCACGACGAGGAAGACGGAACCACCGCGGCCGCCATCGCCACCATCGGGGCCGCCGCGGGGCACGTGGGCCTCGCGCCGGAACGTGGCGGCACCGTTGCCGCCGTTGCCGGCGATGACGGTGAGATCGACCTGGTCGAGGAACATCGGTCAGGTCAGTATGAACGACGGCAGCGGCGAGACACCGGTGGCCAGCGCGCTACGATCCGCTGTTGGCCTCGTTGGCGGCCTGGCTGCGGGTGAGCTGCGCCAGGAACTCCGCGTTCGACTCGGTCTTGCTCAGGCGGTTGAGGAGCAGCTCGATGCCTTCGTTGGTGCCGACGGCGCTGAGCATGCGGCGCATGGTCCAGACCATCTTGAGCACGGGCTCCTCGAGAAGCAGCTCCTCTCGCCGGGTGCCCGAGCGCTGCACGTCGATCGACGGGTAGATGCGCTTCTCGGCCAGCCTGCGGTCGAGGATGAGCTCACTGTTGCCGGTGCCCTTGAACTCCTCGTAGATGACGTCGTCCATGCGTGAGCCGGTGTCGACGAGGCAGGTCGCGATGATGGTCAGCGAGCCACCCTCCTCCAGCTTGCGCGCGGCGCCGAAGAAGCGCTTGGGCGGGTACAGCGCCACCGGGTCGATACCTCCGGTGAGCGTGCGGCCGGACGGCGGCAAGGCCAGGTTGTAGGCGCGCGAGAGGCGCGTGATGGAGTCGAGCAGGATGACCACATCGCGCCCCGACTCGACCTGGCGCTTGGCGATCTCCATGGCCATCTCGGCCACGTGGGTGTGGTTCTCGGTGGGCTCGTCGAAGGTCGAGCTGATGACCTCGCCCTTGACCGAGCGACGCATGTCGGTGACCTCCTCCGGGCGCTCGCCGATGAGCGCCACCATGAGCAGGATCTCCGGATAGTTCTCCGTGATGCCGTTGGCGATGTTCTTGAGCAGCATGGTCTTGCCGGCCTTGGGCGGGCTGACCACGAGCGCTCGCTGGCCCTTGCCGATGGGGTTGACGAGGTTGACCAGGCGCTGGCTCAGGTTCTTGGGGTCGTACTCGAGGTTGATGAGCTCGTAAGGATGGATGGGCGTGAGCTCATCGAAGTGCGGCCGACGGCGAGCGTCGTTGGGGTCCATGCCGTTGACGGTCTCGACACGGACCAGGCCCCAGTACTTCTCGCCCTTCTTGGGCGGCCGCGGGATGCCGGCCACGCGGTCACCGGCGCGCAGGCCGAAGCGGCGCACGTGACTGGAGCTGACGTAGACGTCATCCGGGCTGGGCATGAGGCCGCGGCGGCGCATGAAGCCATAGCCGTCCTCGACGATGTCGAGGATGCCGGCGGCGTACTTCTGGCCCTTCTGCTCCGACTGCCGCTTCATGATCTGCTCGACGAGCTCCTCGCGCGGCATGGCGTCGGCATCGGCGACGTCGAGATCCCCGCCGATCCTGGCGAGCTCTCCGGCGTCCTTCTTATCGAGTTCCTTGATGTCCATGTCCGGGGTGTACGTTCCTTGCGGCATCGGGGTGACCGCTCGATCGATGGCGACGCCAAGGGCATGCCACAGCGAGCGTGGAGATGGGTGTCCTCGTTACCCAGGTCGCGCGTGGACCGACCGTGAGCCGGTCAGGCGTCGGACGGTGGGGTGGGGACGAATCGGATAGTAGCACGCGGCCGGAATCGGTCAACCATCTGCCGATCGGGGCCTCGCGGAGACCAGTCGACGAGAGCGGGAGCCGCTGCGCGGTGCGGGCTGCTCAGCCCGTGTCGAGGACGGTCGGCGGGAGTTCCACGTCGGACTGGTCGGGCTGGTCGGCAGAGCGGGTCGGAGTGCCCGGACCCCCGGGGTCGGACCTCCTGGCGTCCGAACCGGTAGCCAGCGCTCGCCCCCGTCGACGTTCGCCTCGCATCGATCTGCGGCAAGCGGCAGCGTCGGCACGGGCGACGGCCGGCCACGAGCGGAGCTGCGGGTCGGCGTCAGCGTCGGCACCGGCGACGGCTGGCCACGTCGGCGAGCGACGTGGCCCTGTCGCGTCAGCCCCGGGCGGCCAGCTCCTTCTGAGCCTTGGCCCAGTCCGCCTCGAACTGGGCGATGCCCTTGTCGGTCAAGGGGTGCCTGACCATCTGCTGCACGACCTTGAAGGGCACCGTGGCGATGGTGGCACCGGCGAGGGCGCCGTCGACGACGTGGCGCGGCGAGCGGGTGGAGGCCACGATGATCTCGGCGTCCATCCCCTGGATCTCGAGCACCGCCGCGAGCTCGCGGACCATGTCCATGCCCTCCTGCGCGATGTCGTCGAGGCGGCCCACGAACGGCGAGAGGTAGGTCGCGCCGGCCTTGGCTGCCAGCAGACCCTGGGCCGTGCTGAAGATGAGCGTGCAGTTGGTCTTGATGCCTTCCTCGGCGAAGGTCGAGATGGCCTGGAGCCCGGTCTCGGTCATGGGCACCTTGACCACGATGTTGGGGGCGATCTTGGCGAACTTGCGACCCTCGCTCAGCATGCCCTCGAGGTCGTCGGCGATGACCTCGGCGCTGACCGCCCCGGAGGTGATGCCACAGATCTCCTCGAGCACCTCCTCGTAGCTGCCGCCGCCGGCCTTGGCGAAGAGCGAGGGATTGGTGGTCACGCCGTCGAGCACGCCCCACGAATGGACGGTGCGGATCTCGTCGATGACAGCGGTATCCAGGAACAGCTTCATGGGTTCGCGGGCTCCTCAGGGAACGATGCAGGGTCGGTGCCCATTGTACGAGTGCCGGCCCCGAGGGCGGTGATGTGTCGCGTTCGCGCGTGGTCGGAGTCGGACGCGATGGCCGCCGAGGGCCGGCTCCACCCGCGAGACTCGATGCGGTGCTCGCACGACGGGCAGACGAAGAGCCGGCCCCGGGGCTGGGGCCGGCTCCTGTGCGGTCGGCTCGGTATGGAGCGCCGACCTCAGCTGCCTGGGTTATCGGTTCGATAGCGCAGGAAGCGGAACTTCGATGGCGTCCCGATGGCCACCACGTGGTTGATCTTGCCGTCCTGCACCTCCCAGTAGGGCGTCTGGGCGATGATCCTCGACGAGCCTGTCCTGGCCACCCCGACCTGGATGTCGACGTTCAGGAAGGGGACGTAGACCGCGTCACCCCGCTTCACTCCGGTAGCGGTCGGCGACGTGTCAGCGGCGAACTTGTCGTTGACCAGGATGTCCAGGTAGACATCCGCCTTGCCGACGTTGGCGGCGTGCTTGATCGAGAGCACCGGCTCGGAGCCGTCCCCGAAGTAGCCCTCGCTGTTGTCGAAGACCACCACGATGGGCTTGCCCTTGTTCTTCGAGGCGATGACCGACAGGTCCTCGCTGCCGTCGAAGGCGAGCGGACCCGTGTTGATGAGCACCTTGCCATTGCAGTTCCCTGGCTTGGCCACGCGCACGGTGATGGTGTACGTCCCTGCCGCCAGATCGTTCAGGCGGAACCACTGGCCGAACTTGAAGTTGCTCTTCAGTTCGAGCAGATCGCCGCCGACCTTGGCGCAGACATCGACCTTGGCCTTGGGGATGCCGTGCCCCACGACGATGTCTGTGCCCAGCGCCGCGCCCGAGGCGCCGGCCACGAGGCTGAGTGCCAGGATCGACGCTCCCAGGATCTTGAACCGAGACATGCTCCGAACCCTCCTTCTCGGTGACGAGCTTGTCGCCTTCGATGGTAGCGACCCACACAGCGGCCAAGTGTCCCGATTCCGCCGCCCGAACGGCACTTGCAGCAGAGGTCGACCTGTGGGCGCACGCTCCTCGATCGCGGCGATGGGAGCGGAGACCAAGGCGGCTAGGCCTCCTCGACGACCTCGGCGGCCTCGGCAGCCATCTGGACCGGCACCGGCACGGCCTCGGGGCCGCTGCCCTCGATGGCCGCGCTCACGAAGCCGGCGAAGAGGGGGTGCGGCTTCTCGGGGCGACTCTTGAACTCGGGGTGGAACTGGCTGGCCACGAACCAGGGATGGTCCTTCAGCTCGATGATCTCGACCAGGCGCCCATCCGGTGACTGTCCGGCCAGCAGCATGCCCGCACGCTCGAGCGCCTCGCGGTAGCTGTTGCTGACCTCGAAGCGGTGGCGGTGACGCTCGTAGATGAGCTCGACGTCGCCATAGGCCCGGGCCACCCTGGTACCCGGCTGGAGCTTGGCCGGATAGAGCCCCAGCCGCATGGTGCCACCCTTCTCGTCGATATCGCGCTGGTCGGGCATGTAGTCGATGACCGGCGCCTCGGTGAAGAGGTCGAACTCGGTGGAGTTGGCGTCCGCCTTCCCGAGCACGCTACGGCTGAACTCGATGACGCCGCACTGCAGGCCCAGGCACAGGCCCAGGTACGGCACGAGCCGCTCTCTTGCATAGCGGGCCGCAAGCAGCTTGCCCTCGATGCCGCGGTGGCCGAACCCGCCCGGCACCACGATCCCGGCCGCGCCTGCGAGCTTGGCTTCGTAGTCGTCCTCGCTCAGCTCCTCCGAGTCCACCCAGCGGACCCTGATGTCGTGGCCCTGGGCCCAGCCGGCGTGGTCGAGCGCGGACGTCACCGACATGTAGGCGTCGGGCAGCGCGATGTACTTGCCCACCAGCGCGATCTCGAGCTCCGGCTTGGCCACCTTGATGCGCTCGACGAGCGCGCGCCAGCCGGCGAGGTCGGGTTCGTGCACCTGGTCCTCCAGGTGAAGCAGGCGCACGACCAGGTCGCCGAGCCCCCAGTCCTCGAACTGCAGCGGGACCTCGTAGATGGTGTCCGCTGTGGCGGCCGGAACCACCGCGTCCACGTTGACGTCGCAGAAGAGGGCGATCTTCTCGCGCAGCTCGTCGTCCACATCGTGGTCGCTGCGGGCGATGATGATGTCGGGCTGGATGCCGATGCTGCGCAGCTCCTTGACGGAGTGCTGCGTGGGCTTGGTCTTGAGCTCGCCCGTGGCAGCCAGCGCCGGCAGCAGGGTGACGTGGACGTAGAGCACGTTGTCGCGGCCGACATCCTTGCGCATCTGCCGGATGGCCTCGAGGAAGGGCAGCGACTCGATGTCGCCGACGGTGCCCCCGACCTCGACGATGATGACGTCAGCGGAGCCGTCACGAGCCACGCGCGCGATGCGCTCCTTGATCTCGTTGGTGATGTGCGGGATGACCTGCACCGTGCCGCCAAGGAAGTCGCCGCGGCGCTCCTTGGCGATGACCGACTGGTAGATGCGGCCGGTGGTGACGTTGCCCAGCTGGCTCAGGCTCTCGTCGATGAAGCGCTCGTAGTGGCCCAGGTCAAGGTCCGTCTCGGCACCGTCGTCGGTGACGAAGACCTCGCCGTGCTGGTACGGCGACATCGTCCCGGGGTCCACGTTGACGTAGGGATCGAGCTTCATGATGGAGACCGACAGTCCCCGGCTCTTCAGCAGCCGGCCGATCGACGCGGCGGTGATGCCCTTGCCCAACGACGAGGTCACTCCACCGGTCACGAAGACGTACTTGGCCACGGATGACTGCTCCCTCTGGGGTTTCTCCGATGCTACCGAATCCCGAGGCCGGGCGCGAGGCCCGAGCCGCCCGGGTCGCTACTCCCGCCCCAAGCCGCGTTCGCCGAGGAAGAGGCGCCCGACGACGAGGAAGAAGAGCACCGCCGGCAGGGTCAGCATCACGGCCCCGGCCATCATCACCGGCCAGCCGGTGGGGTCGAGCTGCTGCAGCTGCCGCAGCCCCAGCGGCAACGTGTAGAGGTCCTGGTCGCGCAGGTACAGCAGTGGGCTGATGAAGTCGTTCCAGTAGAGGATGAACGTGAGCACGGCCACGGCCACGGTGGAGGGCCAGGCGTTGGGCATGGCCACCCGCCACCACGTACCGAGCGGTCCGGCCCCGTCGAGGTGGGCCATCTCGAAGACCTCGGGGTGTGCTCGTCGGAAGGTCCAGTAGTAGATGAGCACGAACAGCGGGCTCGAACCAGCCAGCGCGGGCAGGACGAGGGCGGCCAGCGTGTCGGTCAGGCCGATCCAGCTGAGGAGCAGGAAGCGCGTCAGCCACAGCGCCGTCACCGGCACCAGCAGCAGGGCCACCGACAGCACCAGCAGCGCTCCCCGCACCCGCCGCTCGAGGAGGGCCATGGCGAACCCGGCCATCGACGCGGTCACGATCGTCAGCGGCACCGCCAGCGCCACGACCACGACCGAGTTGAGCAGGTAGCGACCGAACGGCAGCAGCTCGAAGACGGTGCCGTAGTTGGCGCTCGTGGCCGCCGGCGGGATCCACTCGATCGTCGAGGGCGGCGCCAGCCCGGGTCCACGCAGCGAGGCCGTGATCATCCACAGCAGGGGCAGGAGGAAGGCCGCGGCCACGACCAGCGGCACGAGGTGGCGGCTCACGAGACCGCGGCGCTCAGACATCGGCCACGTACCCGCGGCGACGGAAGAGCAGGTAGATGCCGCCGATGATGGCCGCCGACAGCAGGAACGTCACCAGCATGAGCGCGGAGCCGGCACCGAAGCGGAAGCGGTCGAAGGCCTCCTCGTACGTCACCAGCGGCAGGAACATGGTGGCGTAGTAGGGGTCGCCTCCGGTCATCACGAAGGAGGGTGTGAACGTCCACTGGAAGCTGAGGATGACGTCACGGAAGGTCAGCAGCGCGAGCCACGGGAGCAGCAGCGGGAAGGTCAGGTAGCGGAAGACCGCCCAGCGCCCGGCACCATCGACGGCACCCGCGTCGAAGACCTCCGCCGAGAGCCCGCGCAACGCCGCCAGCAGCACCACGAAGCCCTCGCCGATGACGAAGGCGGCCATGACCACGAAGGGGAAGCGAGCGGTATCGGCGTCGGACAGCCAGCCGGGTGTCGGCAGCCCCACGGCCTCGAGCGCGACGTTCACCGGACCGAAGACCGGGTTGAAGATCCACAGCCAGATGATCGCGAAGGCCACGTCGGGGATGACCGTGGGCACGTAGACCGCCGCCCGGTAGCCGGTAGCCCCGCGGCGCGGCCGGGACAGCAGCAGGGCCAGGCCCAGCGCTCCGGCGACCCGCAGGGGCACGGCCAGCACGATGAACACCAGCGAGTTGGAGATGGCCGTGCCCACGATGGGGTCGGCTGCGAGCAGGCGGAAGTTGGCGAAGCCGACGTAGACCGGCGGGCTCAGCGCGTCGTAGGTCGTGAAGGCCAACACGCCCGACAGCAGTGCGGGCAGCCCCACCAGCAGGAGCGTGCCCACGAGGTATGGCAGGAGCATGGCCCACAGGCCCGCTCGCCAGGTGCTCATGGTGGGCCGTCTGCCCTAGCCTTCCTCGCCCGCGAAGAAGGGCGTCGTGCGCGTGATCATGGCGTCGATGACCTCGTCCACCGGCGCCTGCCCATAGAACGCCCGCTCGAGCTCGTCACCGGTGAGCTCCTCGATGTCGACCCAGGCAGCCATCACCGGCACCGTCCTGAGCGTGTCGACGGTGTCGAGCCAGACGGCGCTGTTACCCGGCGCCACGGAGGGATCGAGGAAGGCCTCGGACGAGGCCACCTCGATGAGCGAGGGCACGGTCCGGCCCGACTCGGCCACGATGGTCTGCCCCGCAGGAGAGTTGGCGAACTCGATGAAGGTCCAGGCCGCGTCCTTGTCCTCGGTCGCCGCGGCCATGCAGTAGGCGTCCGAGTGCAGGATGCCCGCCGGTTCGACGGCCGTGGGCAGCGCCGCCACGTCCCAGTCGAGCCCGTCGACGGCACGCGCCGTAGGCGTGCCGCGGCGGGAGTTGAGGAACATCGCCGTCCGTCCGTTGAGGAAGCGGCTCTCGCTCGATTCGGCGGTCTCGGCCTGCGCGTCGGGTACCACCCCGTGAACGGTCTGGAGCTCGACGAACCACTCCACGGCCTCGCGCGCGGCGCGCGAATCGAGCGCCAGCCGGATGGGCCGCAAGCCCGACTCGAGCACGACCAGCTCGCCGCCGTTCCCCCACACGAATGGCGCCAGCCGGAAGATCGACGCCTCGGTGCCCAGGCCGTACTGGTCGATGTCGCCGTCCCCGTCGGTGTCGAGCGTGAGCGCCTGTGCGGTCGCGAGGAACTCCGCCTGGGTCCAGTCGTCCTCGGGATACGGCAGCCCGGCCGCATCGAAGAGCGACCGGTTGTAGTAGACCACGAGGCTGCTGATGTTCTGCGGGATGCACATCAGCTGGCCACGCCACTTGAAGGGGTCGGTGGCGACCTTGAAGAAGTCGCCCTCGCTGATGACCCCGCTCCGCCGCAGGTAGGGCGCCAGCGGCTCCAGCGCGCCCATGGCCGCGAAGGGTGCGTAACGACGGTAGTTGATGAGCACCACGTCGGCGGGGTCGCCGGCAGCGAAGTCCACCCCCAGGCGTGCCCGGTAGTCCGCCGGGCTGGGGATGTGGATGAGCTCGAGGTCGATGTCGGGGTGCGCCTCCTCGAACGCCGCGGTCAGCGCCTGGTAGGCGGCCAGCTCGGCGGGGTCACCGAAGACCATGAAGGAGACCTCACCCGACGGCTGCGACGCGCCCGGTGTGGCCAGCGAGAGGGCCAGAGCGACGGCCATCGACGGGCCGAGCAGGCGGCGTGGAACGGACGGCAAGGGTCGGACCTCCTACGGTCGCATCGTGCGGGCCGATTAGGATAGGCGCGATGTCCGAAACGAGCGCTCAGCCGTCCAGCCAGCGAGCTTCGCCGTGGGCGCCGGTGCTCCGCGCCGCCGGGCTCGTCTACCTCGCGCTCGGTGGCCTCACCGGCATCGGCTGGCTCAGCGGCAACCTGGACCCGGCGCTCTTCCCCACCGGCTGGATCTTCCCCGCCGTCCTGCTCGGGAGCGGCGCGCTGATGACCGCACGGCGCCGCTTCGACCTCGCCGTCACGCTCTGGGCCGGGCTCACCGTGGCCATCTTCATCCTCGCCGCGCTGACCTATACGGACGCGCTCACGCTCGGGCTCGACGACCCGGCGGCCTTCGACTCGTCGGTCATCGCGGCAGCCCTCGGGCTGATGGTGCTCGTGCTGCGGCCGGCTTTCCGCGACTGAGCGCTGCCGAGCTGTCATCGGATCGTGACCGTTCCGACAGCGCACTCCGGCGCATGGGTGTAGGCTCGCCCGAAATCGGACCGTCCCGCTAGGAGATCGTCCACCAGACCGGGAATGCCCAGCCCCGGACAACGCATTCCGGAGAGGTGCCTCGACCGATGCTGAAGAAGGAGCTCCCCCAACGTCGCCTGCGCGGACTCGCGGCGGCCACACTGCTGAGCGCTCTGCTGCTGGTGCCTGCCGGCACGGCGGCCATGGACGCCGGGACCGCGGAGGTCGACGTCGCCGCCCCGGACGGCGTGACCGCGACGGCCACCATCGATGAGCTGCGCTCGATGGTCGAGGACCTGACCAACGCCAACGACGCCCTCGTGGCCAGCAACAATGACCTGCAGAGCACCGTCGAGACCCTCTCCGCCGAGCGCGACCAGCTGGCGGCCTCGATCGACCGCTTCGATGCGCTCTATGGCCCGCTCGAGGCTGACCGCCTGCTGCTCTTCGAGCTGCGCAAGGAGCTGCCCGAGACGCGGCCGGAAGCCGAGCGCCAGCTGCAGCGCATCCGCGACTACGCCCTGACCTCCGATCCGCAGGGACTGGGCCGCCTCGTCGACCGTGTCGATGAGACCGCGCCCGCCTTCCTCGATTGGCGTTTCGGGGAGTTCGCCTCCTCGGCCGAGTTCAGCGCGGCGTACGTGGAGACCGGCGCCAACGCCTTCGACTCCTCCTTCGACGAGCTCCGCTCGGAAGCGCTCCGCACCGTGGCCAACCGCCTCGACGGGCTGCTCACCATCCTCGACCGGGTCCGCTAGCGCGACCTGCCACCCTGAGACCCGACCCAAGGAGAACGATGTCCGCACCCCGCTCGCCGTGGCGCCTGGCGCTCGGCGCCTCTGTGGCCCTGTCCCTCAGCATCTCCGTCCCGGCCCTGGCCGAAGAGGAGGACCCGCTGGGCCAGGACCCCTCCAACGTCATCCCGCTCATCGGGGCCGAGCCCCTCGACCTGCTCGGGCCGGCCAGCGGCGTCCTGTCCGGGCAGGCCTGGCTGATGGCCGCGGGCGGTGGGGACCCGAGCGCGGCGGCCGTGGCCGACGTCGACCAGCTGCTCGGACCGGGCCTCGAGGCCACGACCTCCTCCAACCGCACGCAGGCTGCCGGTGCCGGCGCCCCGGTCCCCTTCCGCGACCCCGGCCCCGCGTTCTCGCGCAACATCCTCGTGACCCGCGACTACGGCCAGGCGCCGTTCCAGACCGAGCCGCACATCGAGGCCAACCCCGAGGATCCCGAGCACCTTGTGCTCGGCGTCATCGACTACGCCTTCCCGTCGATGTCGGCCTACGTGAGCTTCGATGGCGGCGAACGCTGGGAGGGGCCCAACCAGGTGCCCTACCTGCTCAAGGACCTCGGTGCCGGCGGTGACCCGGTCGTGGCCTTCGACCGCGACGGCAACGTCTACATGAACTACATCTCCATCGGCATCGACGAGTTCAACCTCGGGCCCATCGAGGTCGCTGCGCAGGTCTCCAGCATCGCCGTGGCCAAGTCGGAGGACGACGGCTTCACCTGGCCGACGCAGATCTCGTCGGCACGCAGCTCGGTCAACACCGACGGCCTCGAGACCGACCGCTTCGGCCGCCTCCGCGGCATCGTCGACATCAGCTTCCTCGACAAGCCCTGGATGGCGGTCGGCCCGCATCCGGACGAGCCCGAGTCGGATGTCATCTACGTGACCTACACGAACTTCGACCTGAGCTACGAGATCCTCTACATCGGCGAGATCCCCAACCTGCTGCCCACCGAGATGCGCACCAGCATCGAGCTGGTCAAGTCCGAGGACGGCGGCCTGACCTGGACCGACCCCGTGGCCGTGAGCCCGATCGTGCGCCGCTCCTACGGCGAGCGCGGCGACGACACGGGCACCGCCAGCGTCTTCGGCACACTGCGCGTGGTCCAGGGCAGCCAGCCGGAGGTGACCGCCGACGGCACCGTGCACGTGGCCTGGATGGACAGCACCGACGATGACTCCCAGGAGGGCATCGGCGAGATCCAGGTCTCGACCAGCACGGACGCCGGCGACACCTGGTCCGACCCGGTCGTGGCCTCGGTCTTCAACGAGGTCGAGTTCCGCCCCCGCACCGCCAGCTTCCGCTTCTGGGCCTCGTCCTTCCCGCAGATCGCATCGGGCCCCGACGGCGAGGTCTACATCTCCTACGTGGGCCGGCCCTCGGACAAGCCCAACGACGACGGCGACGTGTTCCTGACCAAGTCGCTCGACGGCGGCCAGACCTGGGACCGCCCGCAGGTGCTCAACGACGACGACACCGACCACGTCCAGATGTTCCCCTCGATCGACGCCGGGCCCGATGGCACGGTGCACGCGATGTGGGGCGACATGCGCGACGACCCCGCCCAGGCTCGGTACCACGTCTACTACACGCGCTCCGACGACGGCGGCGAGACCTTCGGCTTCACCAACGAGGAGCTGGGCCTGTCGGTCGGCGACACGCGCGTGACCGACTTCGCCAGCAACGCCAACTTCGCCTTCCCCGGCGGCCGCTTCATCGGTGACTACTTCAGCCTCGCCGCCACCGAGGACGACGTGCACATGGCCTGGCCGGATGCCCGCCTCGGCGAGTTCGGCCCCATCAACCAGAAGATCGCCGTGGCTCGCACCGAGGCCGTCGATTCGCCCGAGATCTTCATCAGCCCGCCGTCCGGACCGGGCGGCCAGGAGGTGACCCTCCAGGGCTTCTCCTACCAGCCGGACCTGAGCGTCTTCGTCCAGCTCGGTGACAGCACCATCTCCACCCTGCGCACGAACCTCGACGGCGAGTTCAGCGCCCGCATCTACATGCCCATCACCAGCGAGGGCAGCCAGACGATCACCGTCTTCGACGAGTCCGGCAACGGCGCCAGCACCTCCTTCTTCACCGAGTTCGGCTTCGGCGACATCGCCGATGAGATCGAGGCCCTGCGAGAGCTCCTGATCGCGGCCGAGACCGTGCCCGGCAGCGACGAGGCCGAGACCGACGAGAGCGAAGAGGAGTAAGCCATGACCGGACGCACCCGCGTGCGCGCGGCGGTCCCGCTCGCGCTCTCCCTGGCGCTCGCGGGATCGCTCCTGCCGGGCGCTGTCTCAGCCCAGGACGAGGCGGCCGCGCCGCCTCACGACAAGCCGGGGCCGGCGGCCGAGCGCCTCCTCTACAACTCGTTCTTCGTCGACCGCGCGCCGCTCGACATCCAGGCCGACGAGATGGACCTGTACCTCTTCGGCCTCAAGACCGAGGCTGCGCAGGACCTCCGCGGCACCCCGGGCATCGAGCTCATCGACGCGCCCGCGACCGCCGTCTCGCTCATCCTCAACCCGGCCCCGGCGCGCGAGGGCGAGCTCAACCCCTTCTCCATCCCCGAGATCCGCGACGCGATGCAGTTCCTGGTGAACCGCGACGCCATCGCCCAGGATATCTACCAGGGCGCCGGGCAGCCGATGATCACGCACGTGGGCCCCTCGGATCCCGACTTCCTGACGGTCTACGACATCGACCGTGGCTCCGGCATCAGCTACGACCCGGAGCTGGCTCGCGAGCTCATCGCGGAGGCCATGACGGCCGCCGGCGCCGAGCTCGTCGACGGCAGCTGGGCCTACGAGGGACAGCCCATCCGGATCAAGCTCATCGGCCGCGTGGAAGACGAGCGCCGTGACATCGCCGACCTCGTCCGTTCGGAGCTCGAGCAGGCCGGCTTCGAGGTGGCCATCACCTACGACCAGTTCGGCCCTGCCGTGCAGAAGGTCTACTCCACCGACCCGCAGGCCTTCGAGTGGCA
>JBFLKP010000230.1:0-8450 GCA_040883225.1 Candidatus Limnocylindrales bacterium
ATACGTCGGCACGCACACGCTCAAGTCGGGCTGGGCTGGAGGCTCGCCGCGCCGCGCCGCGTCCGTGCTCGTCTGGCCGACGTCCTCCACGGCAGCGGGCCCGGGGCCGCTTGGGGTGTCCATGCGCGTCAGCATACCCGTCGCTCGGGGTCCGGCTGATGGCTACGGATGCGGCTTCGGTCCCACGTCGACAGAGCCATGGACGCGAACCCGTACATCCGATACGGTACGCAGGCCTTGGCAACCAGGCCCTGACGCGGCGCCCTGCCGGTCCCGTCGGCCGCGCGGCCAGAGCTGGCCCCGGACCGAGCGAGTGGGCCGATACGTCAGGTTGAGGGGAGAGCCGCCCCCCACGGCTGAGACCCGTTGGAGTGAGGATGGCAGCATGATCATCGATGGCCGGACGATCCCGTCCGGCACCCTTGTCGACGTCGACCTTTGTATCGTGGGCGGCGGCATCGCCGGCATCTCGCTCGCGCTGCAGTACCGGGATACGCCGGATGTGACGGTGGCGCTCGTCGAGAGCGGTGGCCGGGACTGGGATGCCAGGACCCAGGATCTCTCCGACGCGGACGCCATCGGGCAGGCCTACTTCCCGCTCAAGGAGACCCACCTTCGAGTGCTCGGAGGCTCTTCGCTCTCCTACGGCGGGATCTGCACACAGCTCCCGCCCATCCAGTTCGAGGAGCGGTCGTGGGTGCCCGACAGCGGATGGCCCATCACCAAGTCGGACCTGGACCAGTATCTCCCCCGGGCCTACGAGCTGTTCGAGGTCGACGCGCCCGATACCGAGGCCGGGCCGGGTAGTGCTCCGGGCACGGAGTGGCTGGAGGTGGCCTTCAGCCCTCCGACGCGGTTCGGCAAGCGCTACGCCTCCGCGCTCGACGCGGCAGCCAAGGTCACCACCTACCTTCACTCGACGGTCACCCAGATCGTGCCCCATCCCGACGGTCGTCATATCGAGGCGGTCGAGGTCTCTACCTTCGACGGCAACGAGTACCGCATCGGGGCGCGTCACTTCGTGCTGGCCGGCGGTGGCATCGAGGTGCCGCGTCTCATGCTGGCCTCGAACCGGGTGGTCTCGGTCGGGATCGGCAACGAGCACGACAACGTGGGCCGCTACTTCCAGGAGCACGTGCGCGTGAAGGATCGGTATCGCCTGCCAGAGCGAAGCGAGGCCCTCGCCACGCGCGTGATCGGCGCGGCCGGCACCCTTCGCTTCTCCCGGCTCGGCGTGAGCGAAGCGGCACAACGGGAGGAGGAGCTCCTCGACTACTACGTCAACGTGGCCTTCGGCTTCGCCTGTCAGGACAGCCCGCAGTGGACCGCCCTTCGCCGCATCGTGAATGCCAGGCGGTCGCCCTGGAGCGATAGCCCCTACTACCAGGACATCGGGGGCGGGCCCAACCGCATCCGCCGGGAGGACATCAAGGCCGTACTCGTGAGGCCCGACCGCTCGTTCCTCAGCCTCGTCGGGGCTGGCCTGCGACCGGCATGGCTGCGCCGCTGGCTGGAGCTCGACAGCAGCGTCGAGCAGGCGCCGCACCGGGACAACCGTGTCGTGCTCTCGGGCGAGAAGGACGAGCTCGGGATGCCCAAGGCGGAGCTCCACTGGCGCCTCGACGGGAACGAGGAGCGTTCCTACCGACGCGGCCTCGAGCTGGTGCTCGAGGAGCTCGATGGGCTCGCGCCGGGCATCAAGCACAACCGCATCGATGACCCTGACCCGTGGCCGGACGAGGTCATCGGGACGTGGCATCACGTGGGCACCACGCGGATGCACGCGGACCCTCATCGAGGCGTGGTGGACGCGGACGCGAAGGTCCACGGGATCGACAACCTCTACATCGTGGGCAGCTCGGTGTTCCCCACCAGTGGCGCCACCAGTCCGTCATTGACCATCGCGTGCCTCGCGCTGCGCCTGAAGGACCACCTCGCTACGCACGGCTGACGCGTGTCCTCGCGGGTGTGACGTCCACCTGTCACCATGGCCGACCAGGACGAGTCACCCCCAGGTGGCTTGCCCCGTAGAAGAGCATCGCGGAGGTTCCGCCAGATTCCGTCAACCTCGAACGAGCCGGATGACCGTCGGCCAGGTGGCCCCCGGGCGCTCGCAGCGACCGCACGGGGGCTGACCACTCGATTCGGCTGGGGCATGGCCGACCAGCTCACCTGGAGCCTGACCAACTTCGCGCTGTCGATCACCATCGCCCGCTCGGTGTCGGTCGAGGAGTTCGGCGAGTTCACCCTGGTCTACTGGACGTACCTCCTGCTCCTGAACCTCGGCCGAGCGTTCGGCTCGCATCCGCTGTGGGTCGTTGCCAGCCACGTGGGAGGCGAGCGATGGCGAAACGCCCTCGCCGATTCGGTCGGGTTCGTCCTCGTCATCTCGGTCGTCATCGGCCTCGGCCTCATCGGCGTCGGCCTCGCGCTCGGCGGCCCCGTGCTCGCGTTCTCGGCCCTCGGGCTCGGGCTGCCCGGTCTGCTGGTCCACGACTCGTACCGCTTCGGCATGATCGCCGACGGCCGGGCGCGGCTGTCGTTCGGCTCGGACCTGACCTGGGCCATCGTGATGGGCATCCTCCTCGGCGTCTTCGTCTTCGGCGGCGCGTCCGGCGGAGTGCCCGTGCTCATCCTCATCTGGGCGGCCGGCGCCTACGCGGGCGCCCTCTACGCCATGTGGGCGTGTGGCGTGCTGCCGTCACCGCGACGAGCCCGAGCCTGGCTCAGGGACAACGCTCGACTCATCCCCGGCTTCTCCGTGGCCGGCCTGTCCGAGCCAGTCGCGCAGACCGCCATCCAGTTCATCCTGGCGGCCACGGTGGGGCTTGCTGCGGTCGGGGCCATCCGCGCTGGACAGCTGCTGATGTCGCCGATCACGGTCGCGTTCCAGGGTGTCTTCGCGGTGCTGGGACCCGAAGCCAGCAAGCTGCTCCGAGAGCAGCGCAGCAGCTTTGCCCGGCGGATGGCCGCGATCGCGGCCCTGCTCGCGAGTCTCTCGCTCGCCTACGGCCTGGTGGCCCTGCTGCTACCGGGCTCGATCGGGCAGTCCCTGCTGGGCGATAGCTGGGACCACGCCCGAGACGTGCTGCCGTTCCTCATCGTCGTGGTGGCCGCCAACGGTGCCGCCTCGGCCGCCTCGCTCGGTCTGCTCGTCGGCGGTGCGGCGAACACCCTGGCCAAGCTCGCGGTCACCACGTACTCGCTGATGGTGCTCTGTGCGGTCGTGGGCGGCGTCGTCGCCGGCACCACCGGCGCGGCCGCCGGTCTCGCGCTCGCCTACATCGTCCTGTTCATCGCGAACTGGACCGTCTTCCTGCGCGCGGACCGGAGGCCGGGGGGGCTCGTCGCGGTCGAGGCTGGAGGGTCGCCCCTCCTGGGGGCCGTCGATGACCCGGGAGCGTCCGCCAGCACTCCGGGCTCAGGTGGCCTGTCCGTGCCGAGCAGGCCTGCTTCGGGCGACGACACCGACTGACGCTCGGCTCCGACATGGTGAGCGCGTAGGCGCACGGCGTGTCGGTCAGGTCCGGAGCGCTGCATTGCTGTGCCATTCGGTGCGGCTGGGCAACGCTAAGTGGGTTGGGGTACTATCCGCTGTCCTCCCGAGTATCGACAATATTGCTTACTGAGACCGGTCCAGCTGGCCGGGCATCGGTCGCCTGCGTATCCATCAACCAGCTGCTGAGAGGAGCCGTGCCCCCTCTACCATGTCCGTGCTTCACATCGTGCCCGCTGGCTCATGACATCACTCCCTGAGACAGCCAGCCCAACTCCCCTCATCACGCAGGCCGCCTCGCAGGCGCAAGACCCGCACGCACGCTACTCGGCCAACGAGAACGTGGGCGACGCCGTACCCGCAGGCCGGGTCGCCCCGCGCGGGCTCGACCCCCGGCAGGCCCTTGCGAAGCGTTCGCTCGACCTCGTGGGTGCCACCTTCGGCCTGCTCTTCCTGGCTCCGCTGCTGGGTATGACGGCCCTGGTCATCGCGCTCATCGACGGCCGGCCGGTGCTCTTCTGGCAGGACCGCGCCGGGCTCGACGGGCGTCCGTTCCGGATCGCCAAGTTCCGCACCATGCGCGTGGGCGCCGACGAGCAGCGGGCCGAGCTCCGCGCCTTCAACGAGGTCGAGGGCGCGGCTTCGTTCAAGATGACCGACGATCCCCGCATCACCCGGCTGGGCCGGATCCTGCGTCGCACCAGCATCGACGAGCTGCCGCAGCTGTGGAACGTGCTTCTGGGCGAGATGAGCCTCGTCGGACCGCGCCCACATCCCTTCGATGACGTGGCGGGATACGCCGACTGGCACCACGGCCGCTTCGCGGTCAAGCCGGGCATCACGGGGTCGTGGCAGATCTCTTCACGCCGCGAGACGGACTTCGACAAGTGGGTCGAGCTCGACCTCGAGTACATCGCGAACTGGTCGTTCCGCCGCGACGTCGAGATCCTCCTGGGCACGATCCCAGCACTGCTCCGAGCAGAAGGACGGTGAAACCCGTGACGACCACCGGACTGCCCCAACGGGTGACCGTCGTCGGCTGTGGCCACGTGGGGCTGACCATGTCGGTCGGCCTGGCCGAGCTCGGCCACGATGTCATCGGGCTCGACATCGACGATGCGCTCGTGGAGCGACTGCGAAACGGAGTGGCCCACATCGAGGAGCCCGGGCTGGACCACTACCTCCGCCGAGGGCTCGAAAGCGGCCGGCTGAGCTTCAGCTCGTCCTACGCGGACAGCGTGGGCGAGGCCGCGTTCATCTTCCTTGCCGTCGACACGCCGCAGTCCCTGGCCGGGGCGGCGGACCTGCGCAGCATCCGGTCTGCCATGCGCGGCATCGTCGACAACCTCAACGGGACGATGCCCATCATCGTCAACAAGAGCACGTCGCCCATCGGTACCGGCGAGACCATCGAGCACCTCGTGAGCGAGGCCCTGACCAACGGTCACAAGCCTCCACGCATCGTCTCCAACCCGGAGTTCCTGCGTCAGGGTCGTGCCATCGAGGACTTCTTCCGACCCGATCGCATCGTCGTCGGCTCGCACTCGCGCGAGGACGCGCAGCGCGTCGCGGACCTCTACTCGTCGCTGGGCGCGCCGCTCATCGTGACCGACCTGCGCACCTCCGAGATGATCAAGTACGTGGCCAACTCGTTCCTCGCGACGCGCATCTCCTTCATCAACGAGATCGCCCGCCTGTGCGAGCAGATCGGGGCCGATGTCGACCTCGTCGTCGAAGGAGTCTCCCAGGACGAGCGGATCGGCAGCCACTTCTTCAACGCCGGGATCGGGTTCGGCGGGAGCTGCCTGCCGAAGGACACCGCCGCGCTGCGCTACATCGGCGAGTCGTACGGCGTGGCCACACCGCTGCTCAGCGCGGTCCAGGAGGTCAATGTCGCCGCCCGCACGAGCGCTGTCCGGCGCCTGCGTTCTCGCCTGGGCACGCTCGAGAGCAAGCGCATCGGGGTCTGGGGTCTGACCTTCAAGGGCGGCACCGAGGACACCCGGGAATCGCCGGCCATCGATGTCGTCGAGCTGCTGCTCAACGAGGGCGCCATCATCGCGGCCTTCGATCCATCGGTCGTGCTCGACGAGTGGCGCGTGCCCAGGACGCTCAGCGGCCGCCTGCAGGCATCGGCGCTCGATGCGGTCGACGGGGCGGATGCCGTGGCCATCCTGACCGACTGGCCCGAGTTCACGGACGTCCCGCTCTCCGAAGCCCGCCAGCGCATGCGTGGGTCGGTGATGTTCGACGGCCGCAACCTCATCCCGCGCGCCCAGGCCGAAGCGGCCGGGTTCGCCTACATCGGCGTCGGCCGAGTGCCCACGCGGCACCGCCGTCGCGCGACCGACCGATGAGGATCCTCGTCGCCGGCGGCGCCGGATTCCTGGGCTCCAACCTCTGTCGACGGCTGGTCGATGACGGCCACGACGTGACCTGCCTGGATAATGAGCTCACGGGCACCGTCGCCAACGTGACCGACCTGCTCGGGCATCCCCGCTTCCGGTTCATCCGGGCCGATGTCGTCCACGCACCGGACATCGAGACCGACCTCGTGATGCACCTGGCCTCGCCGGCCAGCCCGGTCGACTACGACAGGCTGCCGCTCGAGACGCTCTCGGCGAACTCCGTGGGCACGCGCCGGCTGCTGGAGATCGCGACCGCCAACAAGGCCCGCTTCGTGTACACCTCCACCTCGGAGATCTACGGCGATCCGCTCGTCCATCCCCAAAGCGAGTCGTACTGGGGCAACGTCGACCCGGTCGGGCCCCGCGCCTGCTACGACGAGGCCAAGCGCTTCGGCGAGGCGCTCATCTCGACCTGGCGCCGCGTTCACGGCCTCGAGGCGGCCATCGTCCGGCTCTTCAACACCTACGGGCCCGGGATGCGTCTCGACGACGGCCGGGTCATCCCCGAGCTGTTCGGCGCAGCCCTCCAGGGGCGGCACCTCACCATCCACGGTGACGGTCGCCAGACGCGCTCGTTCATGTTCGTCGACGACCTCGTCGACGGGCTCCTCCACGTGGCCATGGACCCCGCGCTCGATGGCCTCATCGTCAACATCGGCAACCCCGACGAGGTCACCATCGAGGAGCTGGCGCGCCGCATCACGAGCATCTTCGGCGGCGGTCTTGAGGTCCACCACATCCCGGCGCGCCCGGGCGATCCTCGCCAGCGGCGTCCCGACATCACCCAGATCAGCGACCGCTACGGCTGGACCCCGAGAGTCCAGCTCGACGACGGCTTGCGGCGCACCGTGGCCCACTACCGGAACGGCAGCAAGCCACAGCGCAAGGTGGTCATCAAGGTGCACGACGACGGCGTCCGGCCCGACCCCACCGAGTCGGAGCTGGTCGGCTGAGGGCTGGGTCCGGGGGGCACGGGCAGCACCTGTTCGCGGCGGGTAGCCGCTGCGACCGAGTGCGACGATGAGCGGGTCAGGGGCATACCGGCCGTCCGCGGTGTCGCGGGTCGACGTCCTCGGCGTGGGCATCAGCGCCGTCGACATGGACATGGCCGTAGGCGAGATCGAGCGCTGGGTCCACGAGCGGGAGCCGCACTACGTCTGCGTCACCGGGGTTCACGGCGTGATGGAGTCGCAGGCCGACGCCGAGCTTCGGTCGATCCACAACCGCTCGGGCCTCACGACCCCTGACGGGATGCCCATGGTCTGGGCGGGACGCTACGCCGGCGCCGGCCACATGAAGCGCGTGTACGGACCGGACCTCATGCTGGCGCTGGCCGAGCGCGCCGCCGAGCAGGGCTGGCGGAACTACTTCTACGGCGGCAAGGAGGGCGTGCCGGAGCGTCTGGCCGAGCGGTTGACCGAGCGGTTCCCCGACCTCATCACCGTCGGCACCCAGTCACCGCCGTTCCGGGCCATGACCGAAGAGGAAGATGCCGCCACCGTCGAGCGCATCCGCGACTCCGGAGCCGACATCGTGTGGGTCGGCCTGAGCACACCCAAGCAGGAGCGCTGGATGGCCTCCCACGTGGACCGCCTGGGCGTGCCGGCACTGCTGGGGGTGGGTGCCGCCTTCGACATCCATGCCGGGCTCCTGAAGCAGGCGCCGCCGTGGATGCAGGGGCGGGGGCTCGAGTGGCTCTATCGCCTGTATCGGGAGCCCCGTCGACTGGCACGCCGCTACCTGTCGAACAACCCGCGCTTCGTGGTGGCCGTCGCTCGGCGCCGCCCTCGGCTCATGGACGGCTCCGCCGGGGTCGCCGACAGGAGACCCTAGTCCCGGCTCAGGATCGCCACGTCAGGCCCTCGCCGTCTGGCGGTCTGGCCGGGTCGTCTCCGGCGCGGTCGGCGGGATCGCGGCCGAGGATCCTGTCGAGCGCGAGGATAGCGCCAACCGAGGCCCAGTAGACGAAGCCACCCATGGGTCCCGCGAGGTAGACGTCGAATGACATGTTCACGAGGGTGGCCAGCCAGATGATGCCGATCCAGGTGAGGACCGCCAGCCACCAGTCGGCCCGCAGCTTCCACGCGCGATAGGCCACGCGCAAGGCCACGAGGGCGATCGTGGCGTTGAGCATGATCCAGGTGGCCAGGCCCGGAACGCCGGAGCGGGCGAGGATCTCGAAGTGCGCGCTGTGTGGCGAGCGCAGCGATCCATCGGCGAGGACCTGGAAGTCGTCCGAGTCGGCGAGGTTGACTCCGTAGCCCTTGCCGGTCCAGAAGTAGGGGCCTTCGACGGTGTAGCCCACGATCTTGTCCCACCACTCCAGCCGCCACTCCGCGGTGCCATGAGGCTGGGCCGAGGGATCGCCGCCACCCACGATGCTCGTGACGTTCGTGGTGATCTGCTGGAACGACAGCTCACGCTCGCCGCCGATGCTCAGCTGCGGGTTCACCAGCCAACCCATGGCCAGGACGCCGAGCGCGAGGGCGCCAGCCATGAGCAGCGGGCTCAGCCGGCGGACGAACAGGAGCGACAGCCCGGCGACC
>JBFLKP010000231.1:0-6984 GCA_040883225.1 Candidatus Limnocylindrales bacterium
CCGTCACGTCCCGCGCCGCCGTCACGTCCCGCGCCGCCGTCACGTCCCGCGCAGTCTAGGCCCTCCGCCGCCCCGATTTGGCCTGAGCCCGCCGCGGCCGCGGCGCGGCGCTATGCCCTGAATGGCCGTCGAGCGAAGCGCCCCTCGACGGTCGAGTCCCTTCACGGCATATTCATCGTCCGCTAGGGCATAAGCTGAGGTAGTGGATCCATGAACCGGTCGCTCCGAGCGCCTCGGCGGACTACGCCTTGGTGATGTGCCACTGACTCCGGGAGCTACCGGCATGGCCTCGGGTCCTCGATGGCCTCGGGTCCTGGATGGCCTCGGGTCCTCGATGGCCTCGGATTTGGTCCGGTCGGGCCCGAGGGTGGGGTCCTCCACACGGCGCCTCGGCCCACCCAAGCTATGCCCATGCTGACGATGAATATGCCGTGAAGGGACTGGGTCTCGGAGTGTCACTCCGCTCCAGGGTCAGCTAGGGCATATCCACACGAACGGATCGGCGTGACGAACGGATCGGCGTGGCCAGGGCGGGCCGCGACAGGGCGTGGACAATCGCTACGATGGACGCCCAATGAACACCGCCCTGTCCGGGCCTACCCGCCATGCCGACCCCGACGAGCTGCTCGCGCTCATCCGCCGCAGCGTCATCGGCGACGACGAGGCCTTCGATGGCCCCTTCGGCATCCGCCGACTGACCTACGCCGACTACACCGCCTCGGGCCGCAGCCTGACCTTCATCGAGGACTACATCCGCGAGCAGGTCATGCCGCTCTACGCCAACACTCACACCGAGTCGAGCGGCACCGGGCTCCAGACCACCCGCTTCCGCGAGGACGCGCGTGACATCATCCGCGAGGCCTGCGGCGCCGATCGCGATGAGTACGCGGTCATCTTCGCCGGCTCGGGCTCGACCGCAGCGGTCGACAAGCTCATCGGCATCCTGAACCTGCGCATCCCGGCCGACCTCGACGCGCGCTATGACCTCTCCGGGCACATCCCCGCCAACGAGCGCCCGGTCGTCTTCATCGGGCCCTACGAGCATCACTCCAACGAGCTGCCCTGGCGCGAGTCGATCGCCCGCGTCGTGACCATCCACGAGGACGCCGACGGTCGCATCGACCTCGACCACCTCGTCGAGGAGCTGCGCACCCACGCCGGCCGGCCGCTGAAGATCGGCTCGTTCAGCGCCGCCTCCAACGTCACCGGCATCAAGTCCGACACGCGCGCCATCTCGGCCCTGCTCCACGAGCACGGCGCGCTGGCCTTCTGGGACTACGGCGCCGCGGCTCCCTACGTCGATCTCGATGTGGCCCCCCGACGCCCGGCCGACGACGGCGCCGCGACCACGGCCGAGCTCGACTACAAGGACGCCCTCTTCGTCTCGCCGCACAAGTTCATCGGTGGACCCGGCACGCCCGGCATCCTCGTGGTCCGACGCGCGCTGCTGACGAACTCCGTGCCGGCCGTCCCCGGCGGCGGCACCGTGGCCTACGTCAACGCCGACGAGCACGTCTACCTCGACGACGCCGAGCACCGTGAAGAGGGTGGGACACCCGCCATCATCGAGTCGATTCGGGCGGGCCTCGTCTTCGGGCTCAAGGACGCCGTCGGTGCCGAGACCATCCGGCGCACGGAGGAGGACTTCATCGAGCGCGCCCTCGAGCGCTGGTCGGCCACGCCCGGCCTGGAGGTCCTCGGCAGCCTGGAGCTTCCGCGCCTCTCGATCGTCAGCTTCGTCGTCCGACACGGGCACCGCTACCTCCACCACAACTACGTGGTGGCGCTGCTCAACGACCTCTTCGGGATCCAGTCACGCGGTGGCTGCTCCTGCGCCGGCCCGTACGGTCATCGTCTGCTGGGCATCGACGTCGCCACCAGCCACGAGTTCGAGCGCGAGATCACGCGCGGCTGCGAGGGCATCAAGCCCGGCTGGGTGCGGGTGAACTTCAACTACTTCATCGACGAGACGGCCTTCGAGTATGTGCTCGAGGCCATCGAGCTCATCGCGGCCCACGGCTGGCGCCTGCTGCCGCACTATCGTCACGACCCCGCCACCGGCCTTTGGCATCACGTCGGCCGCCAGGCGGAGGCGCCCCTGAGCCTGCGCGACATCACCTATACGTCCGAGGGTATGGCCTTCGAGCAGCACCGACGCCAGGAGCCCGAGACCGCCCTCGCGAGCTACCTGGCCGAGGCTCGCGCGCTCATGGCCGAACCTCCCGTGCCGGCGGAGTCACCACAGCGGGCGGATGATCTCGACGTGGGCGAGGACTTCGAGGGCCTGCGCTGGTTCCTGCTCCCCGACGAGGCCGCCGCGGAGCTCGACGAGTCCGCCGCGGAGCTCGACGAGGGGGACACGGGGCTGGCCGAACGCGCGATACGGCGCCCCGCCGTGGGAGTAAGCGAGGCGCCGTAGGGGAGGGCACCCGGGGAGAGGGAACTCGGGCGGGTGCCCAGTGGATGGCCGGACCGTCGCCGGTCCGCCAGTTCTAGACGGGATCGGCCTTGAGGACCTTCTCGATGCCCCAGCCCTTGTCGGTGACCTTGTCACCGCGGTGGAGCTTGTTGTCCTCGTAGCACGTGTCGTAGCCGGAGCCGCCGATCATCGTGTCGACCTTGCCGTCGCGCGCGACGAGGATGTCGTCACCGGCCTTGCCCTTGATCACGTCGCCCTTGGTCGGCCCGCCGACGACCATGTCGTCGCCGTCGCCGCCGTTGAGCTCGTCGGTGCCGTACTGGCCGAAGAGGCGGTCATCGCCAGCCTCGCCCAGGACGAAGTCCTTGCCGGCGCCGGCATAGACCTTGTCGGCACCCGCGCCCGCGGTGATGACGTCGGCGCCACCGCGGCCGGACATCACGTCCTTGCCGGTGTTGCCTTCCATGGTGTCGTCACCGGGGCCGCCGTCGACCTTGTCCGAGCCACGGCCGCCACGGACGAAGTCCTGGCCGCCCTGGCCCTTCACCACGTCGTTGTGCAGCCCACCGTTGAGGCGGTCAGCGCCGCTGCCACCCCACAGGCGGTCCTTGCCCACGTTGCCACGCAGGATGTCGTCGCCCTGGGCGCCGAAGAGTCGATCGTTGCCCTTGTCGCCAAAGAGCGTGTCGTCACCCGGGCCGCCGAAGATGACGTCGTTGCCGCCACGGCCGTGGATCTCGTCATCGCCGAGCCCACCGCACAGGACGTCGTCGCCGTCGGTGCCATAGATGATGTCATCGCCAGACGTCTTGTAGTTGGTGCAGTCATCAGGTGAGACTGCTGCAGCCGGGACGGCAGCCACCAGCGCCAGCGCCGCTGCGCTGAAGATGGCGGTGAGCGTCAGCCGCTTGCCCTTGTCGTTTCGCATGACTCCCCTTTCGTCATCTCGATCGATCGGATCATCAGGCTCATACGCGATGCCCCCGTGACCCCTCGCTGACCGGAGGGCTGGCCACGTGGAGGGAAGCCGTGGCCGCGAGGGAACGGTGGCACCGATGACGGCCACGACAGAAGGGCCGAAGCTCCTAGCGAACGGCCTGTCGCGTGAGCAGGGCCATGCGGCCCGGTCGTTGTGGCCCATCCGCAGGCACTCGCCGTTGCGGCATCGTCGAGCGCACGGGCAGGAAGACCTCGGTGATGCGACCGGCCACGTCGAGGACGTCTCGGCGGCTCACGAGATACGACTCCCAGGGAGAGCCTGCGGCAGTGAGGCCGTGGATGCGCCGGTGCCGGGCCACGATGTCCTCGATCGCGGCCAGCTCCTCGAGGTCTCCGAAGTAGCGGCAGCGCAGCACAGGGCCGCCCGGCAGCGAGCTCGGCAGTACCACGCCCGACGGGGCGATGGGCTGCGCCAGGGGCATGCCGGCCTCGATGGCGATGGCGTCGCCGATCTCGTGGAAACGCGCGAAGAGCGGGCCCGCCGGCGCGAGGCCCTGCTCGCCGACGACGTACATCACCAGCTCGTGGAGCGAGTCGATCGTGTGTCGGAGTCGATATCGGCGTGTCGTGGTGCGGACGGACGCCGCGTGGCGCTCACTCAAGCGATCGAGCGCTACGCGCGAACCCTCAAGGCTTGTGTGACCCATGGTCCCCCCTTCACAAGCCTCCTCCCGACCACTGATGGTCAGGCAGGCAGAGTCGGAAGCGCAAGAGCCGTCGGTCAGGTCCGGACGGCCCTTGCGTCAGTGGTCGCTAGGGCAGGATGACGACGTCCTCGCACAGCCGGACGATGTCACCGGCGTCCACGTTGCAGACATCGAAGCCATCGCCGCCCTGGGAGAGGTCGTCGAAGCCGTCGGCGCTGTTGACCGTGTCCGGACCGGCATTGCCGAAGACACGGTCGCTGCCGTTGCCGCCGTTGAGCACGTCCGTGCCCGGACCGCCACGGAGGGTGTCGTCACCGCCACCGCCGAAGACACTGTCGTTGCCGCTGTTGCCCTTGACGAGGTCGGCACCCTTCTGGCCGTTGACGAGGTCGTTGCCATCGCCACCGAGCAGCTCATCGGGTCCCGCACCGCCATAGAGCTCGTCGTCGCCGCCGCCCGCGAAGAGCGTATCGGCGCCGAGGCCACCGAGCAGCGTGTCGCGTCCGGCATCGCCGATGAGCCGGTCGTCGTCGGGGCCGCCCACGACCCGGTCGTTGCCGGCGCCACCGAAGACGGCGTCAGCGCCGGCCTTGCCGATGACGAGGTCTCGCCCATCACCACCCTCGACGCGGTCGCCCTCGGAGCCACCGAGGACGCGGTCGTTGCCGCTGCCGCCGTAGACGCGATCACGGCCACCGCCGCCGCGGACGATATCGTTGCCCGCGACGCCGCGGACGATGTCGTTGCCGTAGCCGCCGAACAGCGAGTCGTCGCCATCGCCGCCAACGACGATGTCATCGCCGCCGTTGCCGCGCGCGACGTCGTTGCCGGCGGCTCCGACGATCTTGTCGTTACCCGTGTTGCCCTGCAGCACGTCGTCACCGAGCATGCCGCGGATGATGTCGTCGCCGGCACCGCCGATGACGATGTCGTCGCCCTTGCCGGCGCGCAGCACGTCGTCACCATCACCGCCGCGAAGCGTGTCGTTACCGCCGCCGCCGACGATGAGATCGTCACCGCCGAAGCCGCAGATGACCTCACCCGCCGGCGTGCCGTTGATACGGTCGTCGCCAGAGGTTCCTTCGATGTCGCAGTCCGACGCCGCAGCTGCGGGTACCGCAGCAGCCAGCGCCAGGATAGCGGCGCTCGCAAGCGCCGAGCCGGCCGTCAGATGCCGGTCATCCCCTCGATCCATAACCGATCCTCCCCTCTCACAGGAGCACACGACCCCCTAGATCCCCTAACTAAGATGAGGATTCTTCAGCCCGGTTTCGTTCCCCTTTTGCCACATTCGGTGCGCAGAAGCACCGATCCGAGGGTCCGGCGGCAGCGCGCGGGGGTCAAGGGCCGTTGTACCCGCGATCAGGCGAGGGGGACGTACAGCTCCGTCTTGAGCTGGTCGACGGCGACCTCCTGGGGGTCATCGATGTAGACCTCCCAGGTCGGCCCGGCGGGCGTGCGACCCTGCTCCGCGACCCAGGCCATGAGCCGCCCCCATGTCTCGCCGATGGTGTCATAGGGGCCCACGTGGAGGGCGAACGCGGCGTCACCACCGCCGACCGTGCTCGGCTCGATCTCACCGGCAGCGGTGAACGCGCGGGGCACGGGGAGTGCGCACTCGAAGGTCGTGGACGCCTCCCCGAACTCGTAGTACCGCGCCAGCGGCGTGCCGGCCGGTTCCATGCCCGCCGAGGCGACGGCGTGGAAGAGCTTCGGGAAGGCCTCGGCCATGGCCGGCCCGATCTGCGTCACCGGGCGCGTCATCTTCAGGGCGGCCGTGGGCCGCTTGGTGGTCTGTCGGATCTCGAACGTCGACATCGTCCTCTCCTCTGCTACCCCAGCACCCTGGGGCTATCTGGGCCGGCCTTGACGGGGAACGCGATATCCACCTGGTTGAGGTAGGTCTCCTCGTCGATCGAGCCCGTCCGGTACCACTCCACGGCCGCCCCGTGGACGACCATCTCCGGTCGATCGGCGAAGCGGTGGCCGATGAGCTCATAGGCGTAGCCGATGCGGCTGAAGGGGCCGACATAGGTCGTCACCGCGTACGTCCCGCCTCGGACGGTCTGCTGGCCGAGGCCGCACTCGGGTGGCAGGTCCCCGTCGATGGTCCAGCCGGCATCGAAGCGGAGCCGCTCCGGCGGGGTGATGTGCGGTGGATCCTGCGCGATGCCGAGGGGCAGCCCGTCGATGGAGCGGCCGAGCTCGGCCAGACGGCGACGGACCTGGCCCCAGAGCGCAGCATCGACCTGGTCGTAAGGCCCGGTGTGGCGCAGGAAGGCGACCTCGATGTCGCGCAGCTCGACCACGCGCGTGGAGGAGATGGCGGCACCCTCGATCGTCTCGGACAATCCCGGTTGGCGTTCGTTGCGTCCGAGCCCACCCGCGGTCTGCTGGTCGCGCCACTCCGAGGGGGTCCGGCCGAAGCGCCGCGTGAAGGCCCGTGTGAAGACCTCGTGGCTGTGGAACCCGTTGTCGAGCGCGATCTCCAGCACCGTCGACTGGCGCAGCATCAGCTGCGAGGCCGCCCGCTCCAGGCGCAGCCGCTCGACGTACCGCCGCGGGGTCTCGCCGGTGGTGGCCTCGATGCGCCGCTTCAGGGTGGACTCGGAGAGCCCTGACGATCGCGAGAGCGCGGTCAGGCTGAGGTCCTTGTCGAGTCCGGCCTGGATGTGCACCAGGACCGGCAGCAGGTCGGCGTCCATGTCCCGAGCATGCTCCGGCGTCGGGACGGCGTCTTGACGATTCGGCTCAGCCGGCTTGACGGTTCGGGTCAGCTTGTGAGCGTCGTGGGTGTCCGGCGGAGTCAGGTCCAGTAGAGCGCCCAGAGCACCATCAGCACGCCGCCGCCCAGCAACGCCGCCGCGAGGCAGCCGGAGCCGGTCGTGACGCCCTCGTCCGAGCGACGTGCGTAGACGA
>JBFLKP010000232.1:0-9042 GCA_040883225.1 Candidatus Limnocylindrales bacterium
ACCGTGATCCCCATCACCATCGCGGCCTTCGCGGCCTACGCCTTCTCGTGGATGCGCTTCCCGTTCCGGGGCACGCTCTTCATGGTGGTCGTGGCTCTGCTGGTCGTCCCACTGCAGATGGCGCTCATCCCGGTGCAGGAGATCTACCAGACGCTGGGCATCAACCAGACGTTCCTGGGCGTGTGGCTGGCACATGCTGCCTTCGGATTGCCGCTGGCCATCTTCCTGCTCTACAACTTCATCAGCCAGCTCCCCGGAGACCTCTTCGAAACGGCCAGCATCGACGGCGCCACGCACTTCCAGATGTTCACCAAGGTCGTGTTGCCGCTGTCGGTCCCGGCGCTCGCCGCGTTCGCCATCTTCCAGTTCCTATGGGTCTGGAACGACCTGCTCGTGGCGCTGGTGTTCCTGGGCGCCACCGACGAGCGCTCGGTCATGACCCTGGAGCTCAGCCGCCTCGTCGGCGGCCGAGGCCAGCAGTGGCACCTGCTCACGGCCGGTGCCTTCGTCACGATGATCCTGCCGGTGCTGGTCTTCCTGGCACTGCAGCGCTACTTCGTGCGCGGCATCCTCTCGGGCTCGGTCAAGGGCTAGTCATGGTGCCGACCGGGGAGGAGCCCGCGCTTGAGCTGGCCCTCCACGCCTGAACGTGCGCCGGCCTCGGGCCGGCGCACGCTTCGGCCCAGCGCGGCCCTGCCTGCCGAGACGGTGCTGGCACAGCTCCTGCCGGCGTTCGACGGCCCGCGGCCTCCGGGCTGGCTCCTGCGTCGCATCGCCGCCGGCCACGCGCACGGCGTGACCGTCTTCCTGCGGGCCAATGCGGCTGACGGCGACGCGGTGGCCGCACTCACCGAGGAGCTGCATGCAGCGGCACCTGGTCACCTCCCGCTGCTCATCGGGGCTGACCAGGAGGGCGGGCAGCTCGTGGGGCTGGGTCACGACACCACGCGGTTCCCGGGGGCCATGGCGCTGGGTGCGGCCGATGACCTGTCCCTGACCGAGGCCAATGGCCGGGCCATGGGTCGCGAGCTGCGCGCGCTCGGCATCACGGTCGACTATGCCCCTGTCTGCGACGTGGCCGTGGAGCCGGCCAACGCCTCCCTGGGCACGCGCGCCTTCGGCTCCGATCCTGCCGGCGTCGCCCGTCATGCGGCAGCGCTCGTGCGAGGTCTGCAGGAGGGTGGTGTCGTAGCCACACCCAAGCATTTCCCCGGGTTCGGGGCGGTGGACACCGATCCGCACTTCGAGCTCGGGTCCATCGATCTGGACCTCGACGGACTGGAGGCCCGTGAGCTGGTCCCGTTCCAGGCTGCCATCGAGGCTGGTGCGGGCATGGTCATGTCGGGGCACGTCGCCCTGCCGGCCGTCACCGGCGACCGCGCCCTGCCAGCGACCGTCTCACGTCTGGTGATGCACGATCTCCTGCGCTCACGACTCGGCTTCAATGGCGTCTCCATCACCGACGCCATGGACATGAAGGCCGTGGCCCAGGGCGTGGGGGGCGTGATCGACAGCATCGTGGCGCTTCGGGCGGGCGTCGACCTCCTGCTCATGACACCGGATGTCGCGGCCCAGCGGCGCCTCGCGGAAGGACTGCGCCAGGCGGCCCTGCGTGGGCTCGTGCCGGCCGGCCGGATCCGCGCCTCACAGCGTCGGATACTGCGGCTGCGGCGCTGGCTCAAGTACTTCGCTTGGCCCGAGCGAGCCTACGTCAGGAGCCAGGCGCATGAGGACCTCGCGCTCCGGACCGCGCGCGCCGCCATCACCCTGGTCCGCGACGAAGCCGGCCTGCTGCCGCTCCGGCCCACCGACGGCGAGCCCGTCCTGGTCATCACGCCGCAACCGCGTGAGCTGACCCCGGCCGATTCCTCGGCCGATGAGCCGCTGGCGCTGGCCCAGGTGGTCCGCCGCCACCACCGTTCGGTGGTGGATCTGCGCGTGCCCGCAGAGCCGACAGACGAGGACATCCGGGCCGCCCGCGTCGCCGCGAGCGAAGCCACGTGCGTCATCGTGGCCACGCTCGCGACCAACGTGCAGCCGAGCCAGGCGCGCCTCGTCGAGGCGGTCCTCGAAACGGGAACACCGAGCGTGACCGTGGCCATGCGCACGCCCTATGACCTCGCCGACTACCCACGCGCAGCCACCCATCTGTGCTCATACTCGATCGTGCCCGCCAGCGTCGGCGCGGTAGCTGAGGCGGTCTTCGGCCGGTCGCCGCTCAGCGGCCGGCTACCGGTGGACATCCCTGGGCTCTATCCCCGGGGACATGGCTTGGAGGTATCCCAGTGGCCCTGATCGACGAGATCCGCGAGCAGCCCGAGGTGGCCGCGCGTCTGCTGGCCGAGGCCGGCGGCGAGGTCGAGGCCGTGTGCCGGGCCATCCGCGCCACCGACCCGGCACACGTGGTCATCGCCGCGCGCGGCACCTCGGACCATGCCGCCATCTACGCCCAGTACGCCCTCGGCGTCATGGCCGGCCTGAGCGTGGGTCTCGCCACGCCCAGCGTGCACTCGCTCTACGGTGCCTCGCCCGACTACGGCCGCGCGCTGGTCATCGGTATCAGCCAGTCGGGCGCTTCGCCCGACGTCGTCGGTGTCATCCGTAGCGCTCGCTCGCAGGGCGCCCTCACCCTGGCCATCACCAATACCCCCGGCTCGGACATGGCCGAGGCGGCAGAGCATCACCTCGCCCTGCGGGCCGGCCCGGAGCGCGCGGTGGCCGCGACCAAGACCTACACCTCGACCCTGCTGCTGCTGGCGATGCTCGCGGCCGGGCTCTCCGACGTCGACGCCGAAGCCGACCTCGCGCGGGTGCCGGCGGCGCTCAGGGCCACGCTCGAGCAGGATGACGAGGCTGCCCGCATCGCGGCCGACATGGCCTCGTTGAGCCGTTGCGTCATCCTCGGTCGTGGCTATCACTACGCCACCGCGCGTGAGTGGTCGCTCAAGCTCAAGGAGCTGAGCTACACGCTGGCCGACCCGTACTCCACGGCCGACTTCATCCACGGTCCGCTGGCGCTCATCGAGGCCGGCTTTCCGACTTTCTGCGTGGCTCCGCGCGGCGCCACCGAGACCGACATGGGCGAGGTCATCGAGCGGCTCGGAGGCGAGCTGGGGGCGAGCTTGCTCATCCTCTCTGACGACCCCGCCGTGCGCGCCAGGGGCACCTGGTCGCTGGAGCTGCCGGTCGACCTGCCCGAGTGGCTGATGCCCATCGTGTCGATCGTGCCGGGCCAGCTGCACGCCCGCCACGTGACGGTGGCCAAGGGCGGCGACCCCGAGCAGCCGCGCTCGATCAGCAAGGTCACGCGCACGACCTGAGCTGAGGGCAACCATTGACAAACCTTATACAGCCACCTAGCCTAAGCGGACATCCAGCGCGAAGACACCGACCGAGTCCAAGGGGAGGAACCACATGACAGCCAGCGCCAGCCCCCTCGAGCAAGCAGCGGCCGAGCCGCTGCCCGAGGACCGCGCCCACAGCCTCTTCCGCTGGAACGCCATCCTGTCCGGACTGCACCTCGTGCAGGGTCTGGTCATCCTGGCGCTCTCCTTCGCGCGCGACCCCATCGTCACCTCGCCGGTGGTCTCGACCTACCTCAGCTTCGACGAGGCCAGCCAGACGCTGGTGCCGGCCGAGGCCACGCTCTTCGACCTGCCCATCGGGCCGGCCGTGGCGACCTTCTTCTTCCTCAGCGCCATCGCGCACGGGCTCCTGGCCTGGCCGCTGCGCCGCTGGTACGAAGGGCGCCTCGCGAATGGCATCCAGCCCATGCGCTGGATCGAGTACGCACTGAGCTCGAGCGTGATGATCGTGGTCATCGCGGCCCTCTCCGGTATCCAGGAAGTCGGCACGCTGGTGGCCATCTTCGGCATCAACGCGGCCATGAACCTCTTCGGCTGGTCCATGGAGTCGGCCAACCAGGGTCGCACCAAGGTGCAGTGGAACCACTACGTCTTCGGCGTCATCGCGGGCATCGTGCCCTGGATCGTCATCAGCATCGCGCTGTGGTCAGCGTCGGTCGAACCCGGCGCCGAGCCGATCCCGACCTTCGTCTGGATCATCTTCGGCACGCTCTTCGTGGCCTTCAACATCTTCGCCATCACGATGATCCTGCAGTACGGCAAGATCGGTCCCTGGCGGGACTACCTCGTGGGTGAGAAGACCTACATGGTCATGAGCCTCGTGGCCAAGTCGCTGCTGGCCTGGCAGGTGTTCGCGGGCACCCTGGCCCCGTAGGCCGCGAGGGCCGATCCGGTCCCCGGCCAGGTGCGCCTGGGTCCAGCCGCACTTTGTCGACTGACCGGCGAGCCGCGCCTTGCGTAGGCTGTCGGCATGGTGGCGGCGCGCGCGGCACGGGGTGAGCTCAGCGGTGGGCTGCCGTTCAACGCCATCGGTGAAGGCCCGCCGGTGCTCGTGCTGCAGGGCCTGACCTTCGCCAACCGCGCCCTCGGCCGACTCGAGACGCGCTTCGGGCTGGCGCCCTTCCGCGCGCTGGCGGGGCATCGGCGCGTCTACGTGGTCAATCGCCGACCGGGCATGGCCCGCGACACCTCGCTGAGCGAGATGGCGGCCGACTATGCCGCGGCCATCGAGGGGGACTTCGAGCCGCCGGTCGACGTCATCGGGCTCTCGAGCGGCGGCACCATCGCCCTCTACCTTGCGGCCGAGCACGGGCAGCTCGTGCGTCGCCTCGTGCTGCAGGACGCCGGACCGCGCCTGACGCGGGCCGGCCGCGACTTCGCGCGCACGGTCGGGCCGCTGGCCGAGGCCGGTCGCTGGCGCGAGGTGGCCACGGTCTTCATGCGCCTGGTCCTGCCGGAGAACGTCGCGGGCCGCGCAATGGCCTCGATCTTCGCGCCGCTGATGGCCTGGGGCGCGCCGCACGACCCCGGCGAGATGCTGGCGCTGCTGGAGGCCGAGGAACGCCATGACTTCACGCCGCGGCTGGGGGAGATCAGGGTCCCCACGCTCGTGCTGAGCGGTGAGCTGGACCCGTTCTGCGGCGAAGCACTCGCCCTCGAGACCGCCGCCGGCCTCGCTGACGGCCGGGCCATCGTCTACGCCGGGCAGCGCCACGGCGTGCGTGGACCAGCCGTCGAGCGTGACCTCGTGAGGTTCCTCGTGGGCGAGTCCGGAGACTAGAGACCGGCCGACACGTTCCAGAGATCGACGCCGGCGCCTGGCTTGGCGTAGCGGTCGATCTCGGCCAGCTCCTCGTCGCTGAAGGGCGCGCCGTCGAGCGCGCCGACGCTGTCCTCGAGCTGCTCGGGCGAGCTGGCGCCGACGAGCGCGGAGCTCACGCGCGGGTCGCGCAGCACCCACGCGATGGCCATCTGCGCGAGTGACTGGCCACGTCGCTGGGCGATCTCGTCGAGCGCTCGCACGTTGGCCAGGTTCTCCGCGCTCAGCTGATCGTCGGAGACCGTCTTGCCCTGGGTCGCCCGGGAGCCCGCGGGGACGCCGTCGAGGTACTTGTTCGTGAGCAGGCCCTGGGCCAGAGGCGAGAAGGGGATGCAGCCCGCGCCCTCGGCCTCGAGCACGTCGAGCAGCTCGGCCTCGATCCAGCGGTTGAACATCGAGTAGTTCGGCTGGTGGATGAGCAGCGGCGTACCGAGCTCGCGCAGGATGCGCGCGGCCTCGGCCGTGCGGGCAGGGGAGTACGAGCTGATGCCCACGTAGCGGGCCTTGCCCTCGTGCACGGCCGTGGCCAGTGCGCCCATGGTCTCCTCGATGGGCGTGTCGAGGTCGATGCGATGGGAGTAGAAGATGTCGACGTGATCGAGGCCCATGCGCCCGAGGCTCGCGTCGAGGCTGGCCAGGACGTGCTTGCGCGAGCCGCCCCAGCCGCCAGGGCCGGGCCACATGTGCCAGCCGGCCTTGGTCGTGATGACCAGCTCGTCGCGATAGGGCGCCAGGTCCTTGGCGTAGATGCGCCCGAAGTTCTCCTCGGCCGAACCGAACGGCGGGCCGTAGTTGTTGGCCAGGTCGAACTGGGTGATGCCCAGGTCGAAGGCCTTGCGCACGATGGCCCGCTGGCGGGCGAAGGGCGTGTCGTCGCCGAAGTTGTGCCACAGGCCCAGCGAGATGGCCGGCAGCTGCAGGCCGCTGTTGCCGACGTAGCGGAAGTGCGCTCCCGCGTAGCGGTCCTCGGCAGCCCAGTAGAACGGCTGCAGGTCTTCGGCCGGGACCTCCGGCTTCTCGCGCGCCTCGCGTTCGGCGTCAGAGTGTGATTGGCGATCGATCATCGGTTCCTCCCCAGGGCCCCGCTCGGGGCGTCAGCTGCTGTCGCCTCGATGGTACGGCAGGACCCTGCCGCGCCGTGGCAACGGCCGACGTCGGCGGTTGCATGGTCGCGACCTTGTGCGGAGCGTCGCCCGCGCCCACGATCGGGGGAGCGGCTCGAGCGACTCGAGCGCGGCCAGCCAGGCCGGCAGAGCGTACGGGTGATGAGAGGGGCACAAGGGCATGACCAAGACCTTCGAGCGGTTCCTGCGCTCGTTCAGCGACGAGGAGCTCGTGGCCTTCGCCGGGGACCGTGGGCGCCAGCAGCCACCCTACTGGAAGGCCATGCGGCTGGCGCTCCGGATCGAGGCGACGCGTCGTCGGCTGCGGCTCGACGAAGACGTGGCCGAGGTGATGTCGGACGCGACTTCGACGCCCGAGGTGCGTCCCGAGACGGCGTAGCGTCGCTGCCGATGCGGGGCGCCACGGCGGAGCGACGGCTCCGACTCCGGCGCCGGGCGACTCGAGAGCGGCGAGGGACCTGGGGTGTCTAGCCGAACGGACCATCGGGCCCAGCCGCAAGGTCCCGCTTGTGGGGTGTCCCTCGTCACCACATGATGGCCGCGAGATGTCGTCCTACCTGCGGTCTGCCCTGGGGTCGAGCCACTCGTCCGGCATGCTCGGCGGCGTCCCCGTCGCGCAGGGCTCGGGCCTGCCCGGCGCTGCTGGCGAGGCCGCCGCTCCGGGTGGCAAGACGGCCGCTGCGATCGACCTCGGCAGCGCCCGGGTCCTGGTCGCCGATGGGGACGTGATGAGCCAGCGCGTCATCGCCTCGGTCCTCCAGCAGGCCGGCTACGACACGGTCATCGAGAGCCAGGCCGAGGCCGTGCTGCCCGCGCTCGAGAAGCACGCCATCGACGTGGTGCTGCTGGACATGGGGCTCGGCGGCGCCAATGGCGAAGAGCTCATGCGCCGCATCCACCGCGACAAGCGGTACCGGGACCTGCCCATCGTCATCGTCAGCAGCCCCACGCATCACGACGCGGCCATCGCGACGCTCAGTGAAGGCGCCGACGACGTGGTCATGAAGCCGGTCGACCCGTACGTCCTGCTCGCGCGCATCAAGGCCGCGTTGCGCATGCGACGAGCGATGCTGGGCATGGAGGCCGCGCATCAGGTCATCGCCACGCTGGCGCAGGAGATGAACGCGCGCGACGCGGACATGCAGAGCCACACCGAGCGCATCGGACGCTGGGCCTCGGAGCTCGGCCATCGGGTCGGCCTCTCGTCGGCCGATATGCAGGCGGTGGCCTACAGCATCCTGCTCCATGACCTGGGCCGCATCGGCATCTCCGAGTCCATCATGCTCAAGCGCGGGCCGCTCAGCGACGACGAGCTGGACGTCGTGCGCCGTCACGTCGAGGTCGGTGAGCGCATCGCCGCCTCGCTGCCGGGCGCCGAGCGCTTCGGGCCCATCATCCGGCACCACCATGAGCGCTGGGACGGCCAGGGCTACCCCGATGGGCTGGAGGGCCACAAGATCCCCAGCGGCGCGCGCATCATCGGCATCGTCGATGCGTTCGACGCCATGACGCAGTTCCGACCCTACCGTGAACCGCTGTCCATCCGCGAGGCCGTCGAAGAGCTGCGCAAGGAGCGCGGTCGGCAGTTCGATCCCGCGTTCGTCGATGAGTTCGTGGGCGTCATCGAGTGGGACGGCCTGACCTAGCGCCACGTCTCGGATGGGTGCCTGAACGCACCACCTTCGACCACGTCCTCCTTGGCCCGACCGTACCGGACGGCGCACTATCGGCCCAGCGGCCGCCCTGCTGCGAGCAGAGGTACCCGGTCCTACTCCGAGCCCGGCCGGCTGGACACTGGCACAGCCGGGGTGGCCACCAACCCCGGCGATCCCAGTCGTCGTGCCCGGGTATCCCCTTGAGCGTGGAGGTGCTCCGTTCTCGTGCTCGATCCCGATCGGCGTGCGTTCATCGAGGGCCGCCGCACGGCCACGCTCGCGACGATCTCGAAGGCGGGTCTGCCGCGCTTGGTGCCCATCTGCTTCGTGCTCGCCGATGAGGTCTCCGGGAGCGCGCTGCCCGTGCTCTACTCGCCGCTCGACGAGAAGCCCAAGCGTTCCGCCGACGTGCACGACCTGGCGCGTGTCCGTGACATCATCGATCGGCCGATGGCCACGCTCCTCTTCGAGCGCTGGGACGAGGACTGGACACGGCTGGCGTGGGTGCGGGCCACGGGCACGGCGTCGATCGTGGAGCCTGGCGAGCGGCCCACGGCACATCGGAGGCTGGCCGCGGCGATGCGCGACAAGTACCCCCAGTATCGCGACCAGAGCATCGAGACCTCGCCGATGATCCGCGTCGTCCTGGAGAAGGTCACGGCGTGGAGCGCTGAGGCAGGGTGGCACGGCAGCTAGGGTCGGCGAGCCCGGATGCCGTTGCAGGACCGGTCGTGGCCGCGGCACCTCAAGCCTCGACCGGGCGGATGGCGAAGACCTCCGAGGGGCCGCCCGGCTCGCGCGCCCGCACCCAGAGTGTGCCGTCCGGGGCCACGTCCATCGAGTCGATGCAGGAGCCCTGCAGGTAGTTCGACCAGGCCACGCCATCGAAGTTGGCCACGCCGTCACAGCGCTCCTCGCCCGGCACCGGGATGAACACCGGTACCCAGAACGAACCATCCGGGGCGGCCTGTGGGATCGTCCTCCAACCAACGAGTTTGGGCACGCCATCAGATGGGTCGAAGACGACCCAGTCGTCGCCATCGAAGTACACGATCTTGCGCTTCTGGTACTGGATCCAC
>JBFLKP010000233.1:0-18350 GCA_040883225.1 Candidatus Limnocylindrales bacterium
GTCCGGCTTGGGTGCGAGGAAGCCCGTATCCCCCGGGGCTTCGGTCGGGTTCACTGACCCTGTCATCACCCTGAATGTAGCGCGAACGGCGAGAAATCGTCAGCGGCGCGCTTATAGAAGCTCCAGCACACGGTCGAGCTCGTCCTGGTCGAGATCGAAGAGGATGAGCTCGGTCGCGCCCCGGTCGCGCCAGCGCTCGGCCAGGTCGGCCACAGGCTCGGCGATCGCTTCGTGGTGCAGGCCCACGATGACACCCACCTCCGCCGGGCTCCGGCCGGCCTCCTCGAGCGCGGCGTCGAAGACCGGCCGCAGCGCGTCGTAGCCATCGTCGAAGCAGGTCCAGGCATCACCGATGCGCGCGGCCATGCGTGCGCCCGCGGGCTTCATGCCGGCGATGGTGATGCGCGGCGGCGGGTCGGGCGCAGGGAACGAGCGCGCCTCGGTCAGCCGGTAGTGGCGGCCCTCGTAGTCGGCCGGGCCGCCGGTGAAGAGCCGTCGCAGCACGGCGACGGCCTCCTCCAGCATCTCGGCGCGCTCGCGGGCGGGGCCGAAGGCCATGCCGTAGCTCTCGTGCTCGACCGGGTGGCCGCCGATGCCCATGCCCAGCTCCACGCGACCCGGCGCGAGATCCGCGAGCGTGGCCACGATGTTGGCCAGCACGGCCGGGTGCCGGTTGACGTTGTTGACCACGAACGTGCCCACGCCGATGCGCTCGGTCGAGACGGCCGCGGCGGTGAGCGTGGTGAAGCACTCGAGCCAGCTGTCGTCGAGGTCGCCCCGGCTGATGAAGTGATCCCACGCCCAGACCGTGGCGAAGCCGGCGGCCTCGGCGCGCCGAGCGACCTCGATCCACCAGGCACCCGAGACCCCGCAGACGGTGGGGTTGAGCCCGACCGGGATGACCCAGGGCGCGGGCATCTAGATCGAGAGCCCCGCCTCCAGGGCGACCCGGATCATCGCATCGGTGGCCTTCTCCAGCGCGTCGAGCGGCAGGTAAGTCTCGCCGATCTCCTCTTCCTCCGACATCGTGTCCGAGACGGTCAGGATGCAGGCGGCGCGCACGTCGTCACCGGCGGCCTGCGCGCGCGATGCCAGCGTGAACAGGGCCGCGGCCTCCATCTCCACGCCGAGGATGCCGCGGGCGCGCCACTTCGGGACGTAGTCGGGGTCGGGGTTGTAGAAGACGTCGACGGTGAGGATGGGTCCGACGTGGACGTTGGCGCCGGCGGCACGCGCGGCATCCACGAGCGCGCGCGTCAGCTCGAAGTCGGCAGCCGGTGCGTAGGGGTCGCCGCCGAGATAGGTGGCGGTGGCGCCGTCGGCGGGCGTGGCCGCGGTGCCGACGATGAGGTCGGCCGAGCGCACGCCGCGGCCGATGCCGCCGGTCGTGCCCACGCGCACGAGACGTCTGGCACCGAGGTTGAGCAGCTCCTCCACGATGATCGACGTCGAGGGCGTGCCCATGCCGGTCGTCTGCACGCTCACGGGCTTGCCCTGGTAGGTGCCGGTGTAGCCGAGCATGCCGCGATGGTCGTTCACCAGCCTGCTCTGCTCGAGGCCACCGTCGAACAGCTCGGCGATGCGGGTGGCCCGGTTGGGATCGCCGGGCAACAGCACCAGCGGGGCGTACTCGCCGAGCTCGGCGCGCAGATGGATCTGGGTCATGGCTCTCTCCCCCGGCAGCGGCCGTGGCTTCCTCCGATAGGCGCAGAGTCTAGCCCGGCTGGCGCCGTAGAATCGGATGGGGCACACGAACACCGATCGAAGGAGCGAGGTAGCGGTGGCGGAACGCATCGAGGGCTGGGCACGCGCGATGCTCGAGCGACAGGGGGTCTTCGGCACGCTGGCCACGGTCGCGGCCGACGGCTCGCCATTCCAGGCGGTCGTGTGGTACCTCGTTCGCGGCGACACCGTGGTGGTCAACTCGAGGCTCGGGCGCATCTGGCCCACGAACCTGCTGCGGGACTCGCGCGGGAGCCTCGTGGTCGAGGACGGGTACGAGTGGGTCGGCGTACGCGGCCGGGCGACCGCCGTCACCGACCAAGCCACCGCCCAGGCGGACATCGCCGAGATGGCCCGCCGCTACCACGCGGCCGAGCCCGACGAAGCGGAACGCCTGGTCCGGGGCTTCGAGCGCCAGGAGCGCATCAGCTTCGTCATCCACGTCGATCGCGTGACCGAGCACCCGGCTTGAACACCGACCGGCACCCACGCGTCGTGGTCCTCGCCGGCGGCTATGGCGGGGCCAAGCTCAGCCATGGCCTGGTCCTCGCGTCTGCCGCGCGCGAGGCAGCCGGGGCCTCGCCGCTGGAGCTCTCGGTCATCGTCAACACCGGTGATGACCTCGAGCTGCACGGCCTGCTCGTCTCACCGGACCTCGACACGGTGATGTACACGCTCGCGGGCCTGGCCAACACCGAGACCGGCTGGGGCGTGCGAGACGAGACGTGGTCGACCGGGGCCATGCTCGAGCGCTACGGGGCAGAGACCTGGTTCGGACTGGGCGACCGGGACATGGCCACCCACATCCGCCGCAGCCAGCTGTGCCGCGAGGGCATGAGCCTGACCGCGGCCACGGCCGAGCTGTGCGAACGGCTGGGCGTGAGCGCCCGGCTGCTGCCCATGACCGATGACGAGGTGCGCACGCAGCTCCGCACGCCACACGGCTGGCTCGAGTTCCAGGAGTACTTCGTCAAACGCGGCCAGACCGACGAGGTCCTGGAAGTCCGCCACCGCGGCGTCGAGACGGCCCGGCCCACGGAGCCGGTGCTGGAGGCCATCGACCTGGCCGACCTCGTCGTCATCGCGCCCTCGAACCCCTTCGTCTCGGTGGGCACGATCCTGGCGCTGCCGGGGATGACCGACGCGCTGCTCGCGGCGGCAGCGCCGGTCGTGGCCGTCAGCCCGGTCGTGGGCGGCGCCGCCCTGCGCGGCCCGGCCGACCGCATGCTCCGCTCGCTCGGGGAAACCGCCTCCGCGAGCGGCGTGGTGCGCCACTACCGACGGTCATATCCCGGGCTCATCGACAGCTTCGTGCTCGACGAGGTCGACGCGGGCGAGGTGCCCGCCCTCGAGGCCGAGGGCGCAGCGGTCGAGCTGCTGCCCACGATCATGCGCAACGACGATGACCGATGCGTGCTGGCCCAGGGCATCCTCGCCGCCCACCTCGCCGCCTGAACCTGCAGCCGGCGGGACTACCATGCCCCCACCGATGACCGACGACCGACCGACCACGGGCACCGCGCTCGAGCCCATCCACGTCGTGCTGCCGATGCGCACGGTGTCCGGCGGCAAGGCCCGCCTCGGCGAGGCCCTCGACGCCGAGGAGCGGGAGGAGCTCGTGCTCGGCCTCCTGAAGCACACCCTGCAGGTGCTCGGCGACTGGCCGGTGTGCCGACGCATCCACCTCGTGAGCCCGGACCCGGTGCTGGGCGCGGCGACCCGCCGAGCCGGGGTCGAGGTCACCGTCCATCGCCAGCAGGGCGAAGGGCTCAACGAAGGTATCGGCCTTGGCGTCAGCGCCGCCGTCGCCGAGGGAGCCGCCAGCCTCCTGGTGCTGCCGGGCGACCTGCCCCACCTCTCGGTCGAGGCGCTCGATGAGCTGCTGACCGCGGCGGACGCGGGTGTGGTCGCCGCCGCGGGCGGGCCGCTCGTGGCCATCGTGCCGTCGGACGCCGGCGGTGGCACCAACGCCCTGTGGCTGCGGCCGCCGCGGGTCATCGCGCCGGCCTTCGGGCCGGGCAGCTTCGAGGCCCACCTGCGCGCCGCGGAGGCGGCCGGGGCGGCCGTGCAGGTCGTGGGCGACCCCGTGCTGGGCTTCGACCTCGACACCCCCGACGACCTCGAGCGGCTCGATCCGGTGCGGCTGCGCCAGCTGACCGCCCTGGGGCGTGGCGCCGCCGACGGGGTCGGCGTGTGAGCGGTCGCCTCACCGCGGTGGCGCTGCCGCCGCTGCCGGAGATCCGCCCCGGAGACGACCTCGGGCACCTCATCGCCGAGGCCTGGCGCGCGCTGGCCGCCACGGACGCCGGTTCGGCCCCGGCCGCCGGGGACGTCATCGTGGTCACCCAGAAGATCGTCTCCAAGGCCGAGGGCCGTGTCGTGGACCTGGCCACGGTGCAGCCACGGCCCGAGGCCCTCGAGTGGGCCGGGCAGTGGGACAAGGACCCGCGGCAGGTCGAGGTCGTGCTGCGCGAATCGGCCGCCATCGTGCGCATGGAACACGGCGTCATCATCAGCCGCACGCACCACGGCTTCGTCTGTGCCAACGCCGGCGTGGACGCCTCCAACGTCGGCCAGGGCGACGTGGTCACGCTGCTGCCGAAGGACCCCGATGCATCGGCGCAGGGACTGCGTGCGGCGCTCCTCGCCGAGCTGGGCGTGGCCGTCGGCGTCGTCGTCTCCGACTCCTTCGGCCGCCCGTGGCGGATGGGCATCACCGACGTGGCCCTGGGCGTCGCGGGCTTCGCGCCCCTCGCCGACCTGCGCGGCGAGGTCGACACGGAGGGCCGCGAGATGAAGGCTACCGTCGTGGCCGTGGCCGATCAGCTGGCCTCGACCGCAGAGCTGGCCAGCGGCAAGACCAGCCGCCGTCCGGTCGTGCTCATCCGCGGCGTCGAGCTCCCGCGCGGATCCGGTTCGGTCGCCGGCGACGTGGTCATGCCGCTCGAGCAGGACCTCTTCCGCTGACCTCGGGTGCGGGCTCAGGGCGCCGCCTCGCTAGACTGCGGCCATGAAGCTCGGACTGCAGATCAGCTCCTTCACCTGGGCCGGCGGCGACGCCGCCATCGCCGACACCCTCGCGACCATCGTGCGCACGGCCGACGAGGCCGGCTTCGACTCCATCTGGGTCATGGATCACTTCCTCCAGATCGGCTCGGTGGGCAAGCCCGAGGAGCCCATGCTCGAGGGCATGACCGCGCTCGGCTACATGGCCGCCCTCACCCGACGGGCACGGCTGGGGCTGATGGTCGGCGGCATCCACTACCGCAACGCCGGCCTGTGGGTGAAGGCGGCCACGACCCTCGACGTGCTCAGCGGGGGGCGCTCCTACTTCGGCATCGGCGCCGCCTGGAACGAGCAGGAGTCGCGGGCCTGGGGCTTCCCCATGCCGCCGCTGGGCGTGCGCTTCGAGATGCTCGAGGAGACGGTGCAGCTGGCTCGCGCAGCGTGGACCGGCGAACAGGGATCACGCGAGCCGTTCACGGGCGTCCACTATCAGGCCACCGACCCGCTCAACGCACCGCAAGCGCTGAGCCGGCCGCGGCCACCCATCCTCATCGGCGGTGGCGGCGAGCGCCGGACCCTGAAGCTGGTGGCCCGCTACGCCGATGCCTGCAACGTCTTCGGCACCGACGTGGAGCAGCTGCGCCACAAGTACGAGGTCCTCGCGCGCCATTGCCACACCGTCGGCCGCGACTACGCCGAGATCGAGAAGACGTTCCTCGCATCCGTCTCGATCAGCCCTGACGGCGCTCGCCGCTCGCTCACGCCCGAGGCCATGGTCGAGCGCCTTGGCCGCACCGCCGATGCCGGCGCCCAGCACGCCATCGTCGGCGTCCGCGGCGTGGAGGACGTGTCCAAGCTGGAGCTCATCGGGCGGTCGGTCATCCCGCAGCTGCGCGGCATCGGCGAGCCCTCCCCCATCGACTGAAACGCCGTCACACGCCTGAGATGGGGCTTCCTTGATACTCCCCGGGAGTATCAAGGAAGGTATAACATGGATGCGATGAACGACGAGAATGCGGGCGTCGGGGGCCTGCACATCATCGACGACGGCGACGCCCAGGCGGCGCCGCTGGCTCCGGTCGCCCCGATCGCCATGGAGCAGCCGGCTGACGCCACCCCGGTGGCAGCGGGCTCGTCAGGAGGCGCCCACGCCCGGGTGCTCATCATCGGCAGCGGCCCGGCCGGCCTGACCGCGGCCATCTACGCTGCGCGCGCGGACCTCGAGCCGATGGTCATCGCCGGCTTCGTGCCCGGCGGTCAGCTCATGATCACCAGCGAGGTCGAGAACTTCCCCGGCTTCCCCGACGGCATCGATGGCCCGGTGCTCATGGCCAACATGCGCGCCCAGGCCGAGCGCTTCGGCGCACGCCTGCACGACGTGGACGTGGAGTCGGTCGACTTCAGCGAGCGGCCCTTCACGGTCACTGCCGGCGGCAGGCGCTACACCGCGGACGCGGTCATCGTGGCCACCGGTGCCAGCGCCATCTGGCTGGAGCTCGAGAACGAGACGCGTCTGCGCGGCCGCGGCGTCTCGGCCTGCGCCACCTGCGACGGCTTCTTCTTCCGCGACAAACCGGTGGCCGTGGTCGGTGGCGGCGACAGCGCGCTCGAGGAGGCGCTGTTCCTGACGAAGTTCGCCAGCGAGGTGGTGATCATCCACCGGCGTGACGAGTTCCGGGGCAGCCGCATCATGCAGAACCGCGCCATGAACCACGAGAAGATCCGCATCGAGTGGAACACGCAGGTCACCGACGTCCTGGGCGAGGACAAGATCGAGGGCCTGGAGCTGACGGACACCCAGACCGGCGAGAAGCGCCGCATGGACATCGAGGGCCTCTTCGTGGCCATCGGGCACAAGCCCAACACCGACGTCTTCAGGGAGTACCTCGACATCGACGAGAAGGGTTACCTGCAGGTCGCCGACCACACCCGCAGCAACGTCGAGGGCGTGTTCGTGGCCGGCGACGTGCACGACCACCGCTACCGCCAGGCCGTCACCGCCGCCGGAGACGGCTGTCGCGCGGCCATCGACGCCGAGCGCTGGCTGGAGGACCAGGCGGAGTCGGAAGCGACACCGCAAGTGGCGGGCGAGGCGGTCTCACTCGCCTAGTCGTCCGGCCCTGGCAGCGTCCGACCTGCCGTTCCCGCTCGGCGGGCCGCTCCGGCACGCCCGGCAGCTAGTCGCTCGAGTAGCCCATCTCGAGCAGTCGACGGCCCAACAGTCGATCGATGGCCGCCTGCGCACCGGGATCGATGCGCTCGCGCCAGCGGCCGGCGGCACCGGCGTCGAAACCAGCGCTGCCCACCTGTGCGCCCTTCGAGGTCACCTTCTGCTCCAGCATGCGCGGCTCGAGCTCGACGCCGAGGAAGGCGCAGAGCTCGGCGATCGTCTGCTCGGGCGCCGAGACCACATCCTCGAAGCGGACCGATCGGTAGCGCCCGGGGTAGCGGCGCTCGAGTGCCCGGTGCCGATGCACGGCGCGAGCCCAGGCCCACACCACCTCCAGCAGCACGAAGCGGGCCAGCAGCGCGGGCACCGAGGCCAGCTGGCGGTAGGGGAAGCCGACCGCATGCTCGGAGCGACGCCGCAGCTCGGAGACGTAGATGGCTCGCGGGTCGCGCAGACAGTGGATGACCCGGGCGTCGGGGAACCAGCCCAGCAGCTCGTCGACGTAGTCGAGGTGGGCCGGCGTCTTCTCGCCCATGACGGCTTTGCCGCGACGGTCGGCATAGATGCGCAGGAAGGCCTCGAAGAGACCGCGGTCGGTGCGGTCCGAGGCGAGCAGGTAGGCCTCGATGTCCGCGCGCGGGACCACCCTCGTGAGCCAACGCCAGTAGGGGCTCAGCTCGCGAACCCTCGAGCGTCGCTGCAGCTCGCCCGAGTAGACCTGCTCGACGAGCGCGCGGACGGTTGCGTCGTCACGCAGGTCCCCGAGACGGTGGAAGTAGTGGCGCGTACCTTCCCACGGCAGCAGGTGCCCCAGGAAGTGGTTCTCGGTGGCGATGCCCAGTCGGCTGTGCTTGTCGAGGATCCGGCGCATGAGCGTCGTGCCGCTGCGGCTGACGCCCACGATGAAGATGGCTTCGGGCTCGCCTGGCAGCCGCCTCGGTCGTTCGTCCACGTCACCTCGAGTCTAGCGGTGGGCACCTGATGGGCTTCGGCCGCGGCCCCGGAGGCGGACGTTTCGGCGAGGGCGACTTCGAACCCGTGCCACGCGAGCGGCGCGGGCAGACGGTGCGTCGCATCGCAGCCTTCTTCCGGCCCTATGGCCCGCAGGTGCTGCTGGTCGTCGTCTCGATCGTCGCCACCAGCCTGCTGGGCGTGGTCAACCCGTTCCTGCTGCGGGCCGTGCTCGACGTGGCCATCCCCGAGGCGGACCTGTTCCTGCTCAACGTGCTCGTGCTGGCCATGATCATCGTGCCCCTCGTCAGTGGGCTCATCGGCGTGGGCCAGGCCTACGTCAACAACCGCGTCGGCCAGGCCGTGATGCAGGACCTGCGCGATGCGGTCTACGAGCACCTCCAACGCATGCCGCTGCGCTTCTTCACCGAGACGCGCACGGGCGAGATCCAGAGCCGCATCGCCAACGACGTCGGCGGCGTGCAGTCGGTCGTGACCGACACGGCCAGCTCGGTCTTCAGCAACCTCACCATCGTCTTGACCACGCTGATCGCGATGGTGCTCATCGACTGGCGGCTGACGGCCATCTCGCTCACCATCCTGCCCTTCTTCCTCTATCTCACGTACCGCGTGGGCAAGGTCCGCCGCGCCGCCAGCGAGGAGACCCAGAAGTCCATCGCCGACATGAGCGCCATCACCGAAGAGACGCTTTCGGTCAGCGGCATCCTGCTGGCCAAGACGTTCGGTCAGCAGTCGGCCGCCGTGGAGCGCTTCCGCGTGGCCAACGCCCGGCTCGCGCGGCTGCAGCTGCGCCAGTCGCTGGTGGGCCGCTGGTTCTTCATGCTCGTGGGCACGGTCTTCAGCGTCATGCCTGCGGTGGTCTACTGGATCGCCGGCATGCTCATCATCGGCGGCGACCCGGCCGCGCCGACCATCGGTGACATCGTGGCCTTCACCACGCTCCAGGCGCGGCTGTTCTTCCCGCTGGGCCTGCTGCTCAACGTGCAGGTGGAGGTGCAGGGCGCGCTGGCGCTCTTCGACCGCATCTTCGAGTACCTCGACATGAGACCCGAGATCGTGGACAAGCCCGGCGCGGTCAGGCTCCGGCCATCGACCATGGACGGGCGCGTTCGCTTCCGCAACGTCTTCTTCGCCTACCCCGACGCTCCAGACTCCGAGGGCGCCGAGGCCGCCGGGGCGGAGGGGTCCGCGGCCTCGCACCAGCCGGGCGAGGGGGCGTCTCGCCGCAACGGGAACGGACGGCCCTTCGCTCTGCGCGACATCGACTTCGAGGTCGAGCCGGGGCAGCTGGTGGCCCTCGTGGGGCACTCCGGCTCGGGCAAGACGACCTCGACCTATCTGCTGCCACGCCTCTACGACGTGGACTCGGGCGCGGTCGAGATCGACGGCCGCGACGTGCGCGACGTCACGCTGGCCAGCCTCGGCGACGTCATCGGCTTCGTGACCCAGGAGGCGTACCTCTTCCACGCCTCGGTGCGCGAGAACCTGGCCTACGCCAAGCCCGAGGCCACCGACCGCGAGCTGCGGGCGGCCGCCCGCCTGGCCGCCATCCACGATCGCATCAACGAGCTGCCGGAGGGCTATGACACGGTCGTGGGCGAACGTGGCTACAAGCTCTCCGGCGGCGAGAAGCAACGCATCGCCCTGGCCCGCGTGCTGCTCAAGGACCCGCGCGTGCTCGTGCTCGACGAGGCCACGAGCGCGCTCGACACCGTCAGCGAGCGGCTCATCCAGCGGGCCATCGAGACGACCATGCGCGGTCGCACGACGGTGGCCATCGCGCACCGACTGTCGACCATCCTGCGAGCCGACCTCATCCTCGTCTACGAGGCGGGACGCATCGTCGAGCGCGGCACCCACGCGCAGCTGCTGGCGCAGAACGGGGTCTATGCCGCGCTCTATCACGAGCAGTTCGAGTCCACGGCGCCGGCGTGAGCCGGCGATCCGCCGGTGGTGAGCCGCCAACCTGATGCCGTTGTGGTCGTTGCCGGGGCCCGGCTCGACCGGCTCGACCGGCTACTCGCGGGTGGGCGCGAAGTCCTGGGGGTCGAGGCGGGCACTGCTGTCGAGGTAGCGGCCACCGGGGTGGATGGTGCAGCGCACGCCCACGCGGGGCCGTCCGTCCCCCACGGCCGGCAGCTCCGCGGCCTGCCAGTGGCAGAAGCGGGTGGAGCCGTCGTTGCGGTGGCAGCGCGATCCGGTCTCGGTCAGGCGGGCCGCGTAGGCGGCCGCGGTGGCCATCCACTCCTCGCGCTCATCGACCGGACGCTCGCGGCGTGTGCGGGGCAGTCGCATGGCCTCATCATCGGGCATGCTGAGGACATGACCAAGCACCTGACCGTTCGCTGGCACGGCGAACTCGACTTCGACGCCAGCGATGCGGCCGGCGCCATCGTGCCCATGTCCTCGAAGGATGACGTCTTCGGCCCCAGCCAGCTGGTGCTCGCGGCCCTTGGTGGCTGCACCGGCATGGACGCAGTCTCGGTGATGAGGAAGAAGAAGGTCGCCTTCGAGAGCTATCGCGTGGAGGTCACCGGTGAGCAGCGCGAGGCCTACCCCAAGGCGTACACCCGGATCGTCGTGGAGCACATCGTCGACGGCCGCGGGATCTCGGACCAGGCCGTGTCACGCGCCATCGAGCTGTCCGCGCGCAAGTACTGCATGGTCGGCGCGACCATCGCCACCGGCGACTGCTCCATCAACCATCGCATGCGGGTCACCGACGAGGCCGGCGAGCGCACCTGCGACTGCATCACCATCGGTCCCCGGGGCGCGGGACTCAGCCACTACGAGAGCAGCTGAGCCGGCAGCTCACATCTGCGCGAAGCGCGGGCCCTCGCCGCCCTCGGGTGGGTGCCACACGATGTTGTCCTTGGGGCACTTCACCGCGCAGGTCATGCAGTGCAGGCAGTTCGACGGGCTGAGCACGACCCTCTGGCCGTCCCAGCGGTAGACCTGGCCGGGGCAGAACGATCCGCATGACGCAGCGAACTCGTCCGCGCAGGCGAGGCACAGGGAGGGGTCAGGGATGGCCATGTGCGCGGCTTCGTCCTCGCGATGCAGGGCCCCGGTGAGGCTGACGAATGTCGCCCCATCCAGGCCACCCGGGTCCTCGCGATCGAGGCGAGCACCCACGCTGGTGCCCTTGCGATCGAGCTCCATGCCCAGCCGCAGCGGCAGCAGGTGCGAGACCTGGGAGAGCGGAGCACCCACGTACAGGCCCCACTTGTATGACTGGCGATAGTTGCGCGCGTGACGCATCTCCGGCAGCACGCCGCTGGCCTCGAGCCGGTCCTGGTAGCCGGCGAGCTCCACCACGCCGTCACGGTCGCGGGCCCGGGCCAGCCCGTCGGCGACGGTCTCCGCCGCGGCCATGCCCGACCACATCGCGTTGTGGATGCCCTTGATCTTCTCCATGTTCACGAAGCCCGCACCGTCTCCGACCACCAGGGCCCCGGGTACGCTGACCTTGCCGAGGGCGTAGTAGCCGCCCTCGGGGATCGTGCGCGCGCCACCCGCGATGGTCGCGCCACCCTCGAGCTGTCCCGCCACGAAGGGGTGTGCGCGGAAGCGCTCGAGCTCCTGCTGGGGGTCGAGGTCGCCGTACTTCCAGTCGAGGGCCATGATCAGGCCGACCGAGACGGTCCGCTCGTCCATGGCGTAGATGAAGCCACCACCGAAGACGTTCTGGGGCAACGGGTAGCCCAGGAAGTGAGCCACGCGGTTGGCACCGAAGCGATGCTCGTCGCGGAAACCCATCACGACCTTGACGCCGAGCGAGTAGACCTGCGGGTTCTGCCCTGCGCCGAAGTGGTCCCGCAGCTGCTCCGAGAGCACGCCCCGAGGACCATCGGCGAGGACGGTGACGCGCGCGCGGATCTCCTCTGCCGGCCGGTAGTTGGACAGGTGCCCGCCGTCCGCGTCGAGCCCCACCTCGCCGAGGCGCACGCCCTCGACGCGTCCGTCCTCGATGATCAGCTCGCGGGCGCTGAAGCCGCTGTAGACCTCGACGCCCTCGTTCTCGGCGACCGAGGCGAGGTAGCCGGCCAGCCGGGAGATCGACACGATGAGGTCGTCGCGATGGTCCATCGCGCTGGGCGCGACGATCCCGGGCACCTTGATCGCGCGCGAGCCCAGGAGGAAGTAGAGATCATCCCGCTCCACGGTGCTGATGCTCTTGGCCAGCCCGCGGTCCTCGCGCCAGCCCGGCGTCAGCTCGTCGAGCGGTCGCGGATCGACGACGGCGCCGGAGAGGTTGTGGTACCCCGGCTGGGAGGCCTTCTCGATGACCGCCATCGAGAGCTCCTGGCCGAACTCGTCGGCCAGTCGCCTGAGCTTGATGGCCGTGGCCAGGCCCCCGGGTCCAGCCCCCACGATCAGCACGTCGAGCGGCCTCACTGCTGCACCTCCAGCGCGTTGGTCAGGGCGGGGACGACCGTCTCGATGTCACCCACCACGCCGAGGTCGGCGTAGTCGAAGATCTTGGCCTTGGGGTCCTTGTTGACCGCGACGATGACGTCCGAGCCCTGCATCCCCGTCACGTGCTGGATGGCTCCGGAGATGCCGATGGCGACGTAGAGCCGCGGCTGCACGGTCTGGCCCGTCTGCCCGACCTGGTAGTCATGCGTGGTGCAACCGTCCTCCACGGCCATGCGCGAGGCAGCCACCTTGGTGTCCGCACCCAGCAGCTTCCCGATGCCTGCGGCCAGCGGGTCGAGGTGGCGGTCGAAGTCGCGCTTGCTGCGGAAGCCGTGGCCGCCGGCCACGATGACTTCCGCGTCGCGGATGGAGACCTTGCTGGCGAAGGACTCGACCGGCGTGGCCTCGAGGCAGATGTCGCAGACCTCGAGGTCGACCTCGGGACGGATGATCTGCCCGGTGCGATCGGGATCGGGGGTCGGGACCCTGAACACGCCCGGCCGGACGGTGGCCATCTGGGTCGAGCTGTCCTTGGTCATGATCGTGGCCATGACGTTGCCGCCCAGCGCCGGCCGCGTCTGCTGGAGGATGCCTACGAGGTCGATCGAGCCCTTGTGGTAGTCGCCGATCTCCAGTTTCGTGCAGTCGGCGGTCAGGCCACAGCGGCAGGCATAGGCCACGCGCGGCGCCAGCTCCCGACCCAGCGGGCTGGCGCCGAAGAGCATGGCCTGCGGCCGGTAGGCCTTCACGACCTGGGCCAGCGCTTCCTTGTGGGTGATGGGGTCGAAGCCGGCGAGGAGCGGGTCCTCGACCACGTAGACCTTGTCGGCGCCGGCTGCGATGAGCTGCCCGGGGCGGTCGCCCGCGTCGGCGGTGGCCAGCACCGCGCCGACCTGCTCGCCGAGGCCGGCGGCCAGACGGCGGGCCACGCCGAGCAGCTCCAGCGAGACCGAGCGGACGCCGTCGCCCTCGGGCTCGGCGTAGACCCAGAACTCGCCGTGGTAGGTGGGCTCACGATCGCCGAGGCGGTAGCCGTCCTCGCTGCCACTGATGGCCTGAGCCGTGCCGGCGACCTCGTAGGCGGCCTTCATCTTGCGCACCAGCTCGGCCGGGTCGGACACGAACTCGCAGGCTTTCGAGCGCGCTTCCGCGGGGCTGAAGAGGTGGTGCACCTGCGTCCACGAACCTTTCAGGCCCGTGCGCGTGCGATCGGCCTCGACCGACGCCGCATCCCACTCGTGGATGGGCGCACTGCGCGCCTCGCGGGCGCCGGCGAACGAGCGGAAGAGCGGCTTGGTCGCGGCCGTGAGCGTGATGAGCACGGGCCAGCGCGTGGGCTTGACGTCCTCGGTGCCTTCCGCGGCGATGCGTCGCACCAGCAGCTCGGGCTCCTTCTGCAGCCCCTGGGCGTAGGCGATGTGGGCGATGCCCAGCTCCTCGGCGATCTGCGGCGGCACCTGCGCGGTGTCGCCGTCGACCGACTGCATGCCGGTGATGATGGCGTAGTCGCGGGAGCCGTCGAACATCTCGCGCTCGATGCGCCGGATGGCCTGTGCCAGCGAGTAGGCCGTGGCGCCGGTGTCGGCGCCGGCGAAGGCCTTGTCCGTGAGCAGGACGCCTTCACCGGGCACGCGGCTGAGGCAATCCACGAGCGTCTCGCGCGCGGCCGGCGGACCCATGGTCAGGAACACGACGCGCGCGCCAGGGACATCACGGACGAGCTCTTCGGCGAAGGTCAGTGCGTGCAGGTCGAGCGGGTTGGTGACGCTGTCGAGCATCGCTCGCCGCAGGGTCCCCTTCTCGCGATCCCAGGCCTCCTCGGGGATGTTGGAGACGTCCGGCACCTGCTTGACCAGGACGATGACGTCCACGTCAGACCTCCTTCCGTCCCAGCGGCAGGCCGGCGCGGTCCAGCCTGCGCGCGTACGACCTCATATCGATCCTCCATGGGCGACGGGGGGAGAGAGCCCAACGACGGGACATGACCACCACGTGGTCGTCGGTCTGCTGCCGACGATATCGTCGGCAGCGCCCGCATGGACGTGCCGGTCCGCGCCGATGTCAGGGCCATCGGTCCCGAAGGCCGCGAAGCGGGCCGGTGACGTGAGGCACCAGAAGCGTCCCGCGGGCTGGCCGCGGCTCGGCTTGCCTGCCACCATGCGCCCATGGAATACGGGCGGATCGTCGGCGAGAGCACCGGCATCGGCGGCGGCCGAGGCGGAGGAACCGGCGACATCACCGGCCAGATCATGAACGCGCTCGAGGATGCGGCCGACCAGGTCATGGCCTTGCCGCCGCCGGTGCTCATCGCGCTCGTGGCCGTGGCGGTCATCGGCCTCGTCGTCTTCCGCCGCTAGTGGGTGCCGACCAGCACGAGCTGGCTCGGCGGCTACTCGTCGTCTACGCGTCGTCGGGGCCTGTGGCCGCCTCCGAGCGGGGGGCGGCCGCCCAGCGCCCGAGCAGGCGCTCGCGCACCAGGCGCACCTCTTCCCGGCGAGCCGCCGCGCGAGGCAGCTCGAAGAGCTTGGCCGCGGTCAGCACCCGGTAGTAGGTGCGGGTGATGGCCACCGCCAGGCCCAAGGTGCCGTCACGGTAGCCCCGGCCCCTGACGTACTGACGCCAGAAGTATCTGGTGGCGTCACCGAAGAGGTCGAGCGGTCCGTTCACCCGGCGACCGCGGGCATAGGCCTGGCGAGCCTCGATGTCGGTGTAGCGGTCGACCTTGCGCACGAGGTCGGAGAGGTTGCCCCCGGGGAAGTGCCAGATGGCCAGGGCAGGGTCGGCGGCCAGCTTGTGGCGGCGTGTGCCCGGGGCCGGCACGATCGAGTTGTGGATGCGGTCGGTCATGAGCAGCGACCCTGGGCGGAAGAAGCGCGCGTGGCGGCTGGGCCAGTTGTTCCCATGCCTGATCCAGCGACCGAGGATGATGTTCGCCCGCGGTATCAGCACGACGTCGATCTCCGGATCCGGCTCGACCAGCGCGCGCAGGTGCGTGGCCAGGGTCGGCGGGACCATCTCGTCGGCATCGAGGATGAAGACCCAGTCGCCGGTAGCCTTGCCCACCGCGAAGCGGCGCGCGGGGTCGGCGATGCCGCCGGTGCGTTCGTGCTGGTACACGCTCGCCCCCAGCTCCTCGGCGATGCGAGCGGTGTCGTCCTCCGAGTGCTGGTCGACGACGATGACCTCGTCACACCAGGGCGTGAGCGTGGACAGCGCGTAGTGCAGCTGGTGCGCCTCGTTGAGGGCGATGACGACGCCACTGATGCGGGCCATCTAGAACTGCACCTCGCCCACCGCCTCGGGCGCCTTCTCCAGCCGCTCCAGCTCGGTGCGGTCGATGGGCGCGAGCGCCGGGTCGTGCTCGAGACCGAGCATCTCTTCCTTCATGCGCTGGTACTCCTCGGCCCGCCCGTGTGAGGCCAGCTCGTCCCACTGCTTGGCCTGTACCAGGAAGCGGTCCATGATGCGGATGACCGAGACGGCGATGCCGGCCGGACCGTCACGGTACGCCCGGCCCTTGACGAACTCCTTCCAGGCTTGACGAAGCGCCACGCGGAACCAGCGGCGCGGTCCCGGCGTTCGGCCGCTGCGAGCACGCTGCCAGGCCTGGACCGTGGTGTAGCGCTGGGACTTCCAGACCACGTCGGCGATGTTGTGGTAGCTGAAGTGCCACAGGCAGCACTCGCGATCCATGGGCAGCATGATCTCGGTGGCGCCCGGGGCGGCGTGGAAGCCGCCGTGCATCTCCACGCGGATGTCGATCCAATCCTTGTGGAAGAAGCGGCGTTTGGCGTTCGGCCACCACTGACCGTGCTGCATCTCCCGACCGAGGATCATGTTGCGACGCGGGATGCGCACGACGTTGGCCTCGCCGGTCTCGGCGATCCGTCGCAGGCGCCGGCCCAGGGCCGGCAGCACGATCTCGTCGGAGTCGAGCACCATCACCCACTCGTGCTCGGTCAGGCCCACCGACATCTCGCGGATGATCTCCACGTAGCCGGTGGACTCGACCTCGATGACCTTGGCCCCGCAGGCCGCGGCGATGCGCTGCGTCTCGTCGGTCGATCGCTGATCGACCACGAGCACCTCGTCACACCAGGTCTTGAGTGATTCCACCGCGTAGCGGATGGTCTCGGCCTCGTTCCAGGTGTTGATGAGGCCGGAGATCTTGACGGCCATGGCTAGTCGGTCGCTCCGCTGCCGGCGTGCCGGATCAGGACGAGGTGGGCAGGTGGCGCTCCTCGGGGCCGGTGTAGATCACGTCCGGCCGGATGAGCTTGTCGACGCCCGCCTGCTCGATGGAGTGGGCGGTCCAGCCTGCGGTCCGGGCCATGGCGAAGGTGGCCGGGAAGAGGTCCGGCGGCAGGCCCACGCCCTGGAGCACGGCCGCGGTGTAGTACTCGACGTTGGTCTTGAGCGGGCGATCGGGATAGCGCTCCTCGAGCACGCGCAGGGCCACGTCCTCGACGGCCACGGCCAGCTCCAGCCAGTCGGCGATGGAGCTCATCTGCTCGGCCACCTCACGCAACGCGGCGGCCCGCGGGTCGTAGGCGCGGTAGACGCGATGGCCGAAGCCCATCAGCCGCTCCTTGCGGTCGATGGCGTCGTTGATCCACTGCTCGGCGGCCTCTGGCGAGCCGATCTCGTTGAGCTGGCTCACGACCTCCGAGGGCGCACCACCGTGGAGCGGGCCCTTCAACGCGCCGGTGGCACCGGCGACGGCGCTGGCGATGTCCGAGCGCGTGGCGGTGATGACGCGGGCGGCGAAGGTGGAGGCGTTGAAGCCGTGGTCGGCACCGACGATGAAGTAGGCGTCGAGCGCACGCGCGGCGGCCTCGTCCGGCACTTCCCCGTTGAGCTGATAGAGAAAGCCGGCCGTGGTGTCGAGCTTGGGGTCGGGCTCGATGGGCTCCAGACCTTGACGCAGGCGACCGAAGGCGGCCAGCGCGGACGGGGCCATGGCCGTGGCCTCGCGGGCCTGCTCGATGGTCGGCGGCCACACGATCTTCCTGGTCGCGCCCCACACGGAGAAGGCCGTGCGCAAGGCATCCATGGGATGCGCGCCGTCGGGCAGGTCGCGCAGGGCGGCAAGGACCGGCGCCGACAGCGGAGCACACGGGAGGTGCGCCTCGCTCAGCCACTCATCGGCCCAGAGCAGGTGAGCCACCTGGGCGAAGCTGCCTTCGCGGACGAGCTCCCCGATGGGGTAGCCGCGATAGAGCAGTCGACCGTTGGCGCCGTCCACGAGCGAGAGCGCGGTCTCCCCTGCGAGGACGCCGGCAAGACCGGGTGAGTAGGGTCGTTCTTCCGTCGTCATGCGAGGCAGTCTAGTGGGAGACGGCCCGACCCGTGCCGTGCATCGGCCGACCGACGCCCTAGCCCGCCTCCACCACGGCACCCGCCGCGCGCAGCTCGGCGAGGGCCTTCTCGCCGTCGCCAGGCTGCAGGTCCACCGCGCGCACGCCGGCCGCCAGCACGGTCGTGGGGTACCCGTGGGCCCGGGCCTCGAGGGTCGTGGCGAGGACGCAGTAGTCGGTGGCCAGGCCGGCCACGACGAGCTGCTCGACGCCGGCCGCCTGGAGCAGGTCGTGCAGCTCGGTGGGCTGGGTCTTGCCGGTCTCGGGGTCACGGGTGCTGAAGCCGCTGTAGCCGTCCTCGCCGTTGACGCCCTTGCGCACCACCGGCCCTTCCACGCGCAACTGGGGATGAAGCTCCGCGCCCCACGTGCCGGCCACGCAGTGCACCGGCCAGATGCCGCCATCCTTCTCGAAGTGCGGCGTGGACTCGGGATGCCAGTCCTGGGTGTAGAAGACCCGGCCGCCGGCCCCGAGCGCGGCCGCGATCTCGGCGTTGATGACGGGGATGACCTCGGCGCCGCCGTCGACCGCAAGGCCACCGGCGGGGTCGGCGAAGTCGTTCTGGACGTCGACGACGATGAGCGCGGTAGTGGGGTCGTAGCGAGTCATGAATCGATGGTAGCGCGCTCGGCTCGCACTGCCTCCCGCGTGGCGTAGCATCGAGCCACGAGTGACCGACCCCGCCCGAACAAGCCCACCGACCA
>JBFLKP010000234.1:0-9172 GCA_040883225.1 Candidatus Limnocylindrales bacterium
CTCTCGCGTGTGCAGTCGTATGTCGACGGGCTGGCCGAGGGCAAGGACGCGCTCGAGGCCTTCGCCGAAGACCTGCGCAGCGCCGGCATCAGGCTCGAGAACCGCTGAGCAACGTCACCCCTCGACAGCCATAGCCTCTCGCGACGGCAGCGCTGGGCAACCGTGACCTCGCGCGCCTCGCGCTGGCGTTCGTGGCCCCGTGGAGGGTGAAGTCGACAAGTTGAGCAGCGAAGTGACGCATTCGATGCCAGTGAAGGTCAGGAGCGTCATCCCCGGTCTCTGGGAGACTCGGATCTGCGAGATCCGTGCCTACCTCGTCGTGTTCGGCCCTGGTGGGGATAGCGCCGGCGGCCCGGGCCATCCGTCAGGCGGCGCGGGCAGCGGGCACCCTCGCACAGACAGGGCCGGCACAGGCGGCAGGCAACCGAGCGGCATCGCGCCGGGCGGCGCAGGCACACGCCGGGCAGCGCACGCCGAGGGCCCAGGTGGGCGGAACGCCGGAGGGTCGCAAGACGGACGGGTCGAGCAGGCAGTGGACGTGGCGCGGGCCATGACCGCTCGAGCGCTGGGCGACAGCGCCCCGTCGGGACGCGCTACTCGTCGCCGGTGTCGCGGGCGGCGTGGTCGAGGATGAGGGCCGCCAGGGCCGAGCCCGGCCACGCGAACCAGTGGCGCACGGCCTGTCCCGAGCCCTCCGGGTCGTAGGCCTCGGGCAGCATCCCGTCGGTGAAGGCCGAACGGACGAGCCGCTCCAGGGACGCTTCGCTCAGCTCGTACTCCTCCATCAGCCCGAAGGCGACCCAGCCCATGATGTCGCCCAGCGTCCAGGTTCCGGGCGTGTGCCGTGAGCCGAGGCCGCCCACTGGCCCCTCGACGTACCCGGGGTTCTCGTGGTCGAAGGCGAAACGCATCGTCGTCTGCCAGCGCGGATCGTCAGGCGGGCAGAAGCCCCACAAGGGCGCCATCGCAGCCGGCAGGTCGTTGGCGTCCATGTAGCGCTCGATGCCGCCGCGGCCGTTGACCGAGTACGCCCACATCTCGCCGAGCGGCCCCTCGATGTGGAAGTGCTCGCGGAAGGCCGCGCGCACGCCATCGGCCACCGATGTCAGTGCGGCCGGCTCCAGCCCCACCTTGGGGGCCAGCGTCGCGAGCTGCGTGGCCGCGTGCCACAGCAGCACCTGATCGGACAGCAGGTAGGGATAGGTGGGCACGTCGTCAGCCGCGTTCTCCTCGGTCGCGAGCAGCCCGAGGTCCTCGTCGATGGCCTGGAGGCTCACCTCCCACGCGTCGCCCACGAGGTCGGACCATTCGTCCTCCGGCGGCAGCTGCGGAAGCCGGCCCGTGACGCGCGCGTAGTCGGCCAGCTCTAGCAGGGGGTAGAGCTGCTGATCGGCCTGGAAGGGACGGTCCTTGGGCCGTCCGTCGGCATGGTGACTGCGGGCCCAGCGGCCCTCCGGCCGCCGGCAGCGCAGGAAGAGCCAACGCAGGTGGTCGGCCACGATCTGCTCGTCCTCGCCGTGCCCGCCGCGCGACCAGGTGGTGAGCAGCAAGCGAGCCTGCCAGTAGGCGTCGCGGGTCCAGGACAGCGGCAGGATGCGGTGGTCGGTGAGGATGGCCCGCTCGGTCCCGCTGACCACGAGCGCAGTGGATCCGCGGGTGTAGGTCGCGGCACGCTTGTTCATCCGCCCCAGCGTCTTCACCAGCCGGGCCGGCACGCGCAGGGGACGCAGCTCGTCGTGGCGCTGGTCGCCCGCAGACTCGGCGGGCAGGCGGCGGCGGTCGGCCCACTCGGGCGCGTCGGGCGGGGGCGTGTCGAAGGTGCAGGCGATGTCGATGTGGACCTCCTCCGCCTCGCCGGGCCACTCGACCCAGGCCACCGCCGAGGGCATCGTGCGACGCAGGACCTTCCACCCGATGCGCATGTCAGAGCGCCGTTCGGTCGAGCCGCGGCCGCCCTCCCCGCCCTTGCGCAGCCAGGCCTGGATGATGACCGGGCCGCCCTCGCCCACGACCCGGAGCGTGCCCTCGAGCGCCTTCATGCGCGGCTTCTGACCGACCTCGGTGGGCGGGTCGACCTCGCTCAGCTCGGCCAGCGTGGGGAAGCCAAGGCGGCCGTTGGCGCGGATGCGCACACCAGCGGGCCGGTCACGAAGGGTGGCCGAGATGGTGATGCGCTGGACCACGCCACGCGTGCCGCGGGGCGCATCCTGGCGCGTGGTCACGGTGGCCCGGCCCGCCTCCACGTGGAGGAAGGCGTGCTCCTCGCGCCGCATCCACGAGCGGAAGCGGCGGGTGGCCACGGGATCGCCACGCCACTCGGGCGCGAAGAGGGGCAGGCCGTTGAGCTCGACGAAGCCGGCCGTGGGATGGACGGTGGCCACGCTCAGCCATTCCCCGCCCCGCCCGAACGAGGCGGCGACGAGGCCGTTGCCGATGTCGCGGGGCTTGCGCGGTGCCGTCACACCCCGATAGTACGTTCAGCAGGCGTTCCGGGCCACGGCATCCGGTCGACGCCCGAGCGTGGACCCTGCACAGCCGCTCAGCCCTTGACCCCGCCAGAGGTGAGGCCCTCGGTCAGGAACCGCTCGGCGAGGAAGAAGAGCAGGATGATGGGCAGCGACATGACCACCGATCCGGCCATGAGCACGGTCTTGGGCACCTCGGTCGAATCCAGCTGTTGGAGCCCCAGCGGTAGCGTCCACAGCGCGGGTTGGTCGACGAGGAAGAGCAGGGCGAAGAGGAACTCGTTCCAGGCGATCATGAAGACGTAGAGCGAGACCGCGGCGATGGCCGGCGCCGCCAGCGGCAGGGTGATGCGCCTGATCACCCCGGTCCGTGACAGGCCGTCGATCATGCCGGCTTCCTCGAGGGCGACCGGGATGGAGAGGAACTGGCTGCGCAGCATGTAGAGGGCGACGGGGATGGTCTGCGCGAGGTACACGATGATCAGGCCGGCGAGCGTGCTGCGCAGCGCGACGTCTCCGATCGACAGGCGGCTGAAGAGCACGAACAGCGGGATGGCGATGATGATGGCCGGGAACAGGTAGACCACGAGCACGGTGCCGGTGACGGCGGTCTTGCCCCGGAACCGCAGCCGGACCATGGCGTAGGCCGCGAAGACCGACGTGGTGACGGTGAAGAAGGTCGCCCCCAGCGTCACGATGAGCGAGTTGATGATGAAGCGCCCGAAGCCCTGCTCGACGAACACCTGTCGATAGGTCTCGAGCCCGATGACGTCCTCGAGGTCGGGGAGGAAGTTGGCCGGCTCACGCAGGAGCTCCGAGATGGGCTTGAAGGACAGGCCGACCATGTAGATGAGCGGGAAGGCCGTGATGGCGACGAAGAAGACGATGCTCACCCACTTGAGGACGTTGAGGATCCTGGTCTCGGTCTCGTCCCTGGTCCAGCGACGACGGGGACGGGTGCCCTGCGCACTGGCCATCACTCGGCCTCCTCGTCTCGATGGATGAACCGGAAGTAGAAGGCCAGCAGGACCAGGAGGATCACCGCGAGGACGATGGCCAAGGCCGCTGCCGCGCCGATGTCCGCGCGGCCGCGCAACCACTCGACGATCTTGATGGTGATGACCTGCGTGCCCGCCGCTCCGCCATTGAGCAGGTAGATGTCATCGAACTTGTTGAAGGTGAAGATGAAGCGCAGCACGAAGAGGATGGAGAGCACGCCCCAGAGCTGCGGCAGGATGACGTACCAGAAGCGCTGGGTGGGAGTGGCACCGTCGACCCGGGCGGCCTCGTCGTACACCGGGGGGATGGCCTGGAGCCGGGCGAGGATGAAGAGGAACGCGAAGGGGAAGTAGCGCCACCACTCGAAGACGATGACCGTGGTGAGAGCCAGGGGCACGTTGAGGTCGAGCCCGAAGAGGCCCAGCTCCGCGGTTCGGGAGTTCAGGAAGTCCGTGCGGGTGCCGCCGGCTGCGACGATCCATTCGTTCACCACGCCGAAGGTCGGATGGAGCATGAGCCGCCAGACCAGCGCCGCAGCCACGACGGGGACGACGTAGGGGAACAGCATCAGCCCGCGGACCATCGAGCGGCCGAGGAAGGCCTTCTTCACGACGAGCGCCGCCCACAACGCGATGAGCAGCGAACCGGCGGTCCCGAGGAACGCGTAGAGCAGGGTCGTCCACACGGTCGGCCAGAAGTCCCGCACCCCGATGACCTTGCGGAAGTTGTCCAGCGACACGCTGGAGAAGTCCAGGAAGTCGACGGTGGAGAGCTCGATCAGCCGGATGCTGCGGAAGCTGAGCGACACGTTCCAGAGCAAGGGGAAGATGACGAGGAGCAGGACGATCACGATGGCCGGCAGCACCAGGGCGTAGCCCAGCCGAGCCTCCCGGCTCGCGAGCGTCGCCTGCTTCCTGCGCCGGAACCGCAGCGCCATCCCGTCTCCCCGTGCTAGCGGTCGCGTAGCGAGAAGGGCCCTGCCCGAGGACTCGGCCAGGACCCTTCAGCGAACGCGTCTTGGTCTAGCCTCCGATCAGGCTGAGCTCCTCTTCGATGGCTGCCGCAGCATCCGCCACGGCCTCCTCGGGCGTCATCGCACCATCGAGGACCTCACCGATCGCCGCCGGCACCGGCAGCGAGGTGTAGACGGCTGTCACCAGCTCGCCCTGGCCCTGCCCGAAGCCCCAACGCGCATACGAGTTGGCGCCATCCGCGATCAGGTCGATGATGTCCTCGGAGTAGAACTCCGAGAGCGGAGCCTTGCGGTCGACGCCGGTCTCGAGCGTCTTCCACTGGTCGATGAACTGGGTCGGGTTCTCAGCCGTGCCGCTGCGCATCGGGAACTTGCCCTCGACCGAGGTCGAAAGCCACTGGATGTAGGCGGGGTCGGAGAACCAGTACTCGAGGAACTGCTGGGCCGCCTCGGTGTCGGAGCCCGCACCGATGCCCATGTAGCTCACCTGGCCGTACTGGCTGGGCGAGCCGCTCGGCCCGGAGATGGCGGTGACGATGCCGGAGTTCTCGGCCAGGAAGGCCGGGTTGTCCGCGCACTCGTCACAGGCTGGGAAGGCCGCGTCGCGCAGGCCGGCCATCTCGTCGAGGATGAACGGGGACCACGGCACCATGGCCGCCTGGCCCGCGAAGTAGGCCGCACGGGTCGAGACCACGTCCTGGGCGCCGCCGGGGCTGTAGTTGCTCAACAGGTCCGTGTAGAAGGTCAGGGCTTCGACGCACTCGGGGCTGTCGAACGCGACGCCCATGTCGTCGGTGAGCTGGCAGTCGTTGGCCAGCGCGAAGTGCTCGAACACCTGCTGGGTGAAGACCTCGCCCGGGATGTTCGCGCCGGTGATGCCGTACATGTCGTTGTCAGGGTCGTGCAGCGCCGCCGCAGCCGCCTCGATGGTCTCGTAGGTGGTCGGCGCTTCCAGGCCGGCGGCATCGAAGAGGTCCTTGCGATAGACGATCAGCTGGCCCCAGCCATCGCTGGGGACGGCCGCGATCTGTCCATCGACGGTGGCGAGACCCAGAGCGGCATCGGCGAACGTCGACGGATCGAGGGATTCGACGACGGCGTTGGCCGCCTCGGTGTCCAACAGCCCCTGGCTGGCCCAGCCGACCGTGTAGTCGATGGGGTGGAACACGACCTCCGGCAGGATCCCTGTCGCCGCTGCGGACAACATGATCTCGGTGAGGTTGTTCTCGTCGACCGGAACGAGCGTCACATCGATGCCGGTCTGTTCCGTGAACCCTTCGACGATCCCCTGGGTGATCGCCAAGCGCTCCGGCTGCGTCTCGGTGCTCCAGAACGTGATGTTGCCGCCATCCTGGGCGGCGACTGCGCCGCCGGCGAGCGATGCCGTGAGGGCCACGGTCATGCCAACGCCGACTACGCGCTTGCCCATCCTCATTCGGGGTTGCTCCTTTCGCTTGGCGAGGAGCACGCACACTGCCAGCCCGTCCGTGCGTCTCCCAACCTGCACGGCCCGTGCCGTTCGCCCACGCCTCCTCCAAAGCCGATCCCGGCTAGCGCCGGGTCACTGGGCTGACGCCATGGTACGCCCGGGAGTCGCCCATATCAAAGTCGATCCGCAGGGTCAGCAGCGGCGACACGGCCTGCCGCGAGCCTGCGCCTAGCTCCAGCGCGGCAGCGGCGCGAGGAAGTCGGTGATGAGCGCCCCCAGCTCCTCTGGAGCCTCGAGTCCGGGCAGGTGCGCGACCCCGGGCAAGATGCGGACTCGTCCGTCCGCCACGTTGGCCGCGAGGTACTCGGCCGACTTGCGGTGATAGGAGAAGTCGAGCGCGCCGCAGACCGCCAGCACCGGCATGGTCAGGCGATCGAGCTGCTCGGACGCCGGGGGCTCGAGCGGCACCGGCACGCCGGGATCGCCGCGCGCGATGGCCGCCTCCGCGATGGCCTGGCCCATCTCCCGCACCAGCTCGCGGATGTCGTGCGGCACGCGGTCGGCCGGCTGGCCGGGCCCGTCGACCCAGGCGCGCACGTCGGCTGCGGCGATGGCCGCCGGGTCGCCGGTCTCGGCCACGCGCTCCAGCTCGGCTTCGACGGCCTCCTCCTCCGGCGTCGTGCCTGGCCACCAGCTGGGCACGATCGATCCGATGGCCACCAGCGCCGCGACCCGCTCCGGGTGCTCGATGGCCGTGTCGGTGGCGACCTGACCACCGACGGAGTTGCCCACCAGCACGGCCTGTCCCAGCCGGAGCGCATCGAGCACCGCGACCGTGTCGGCACGGTTCGAGTAGGGCACGTTCTCGGTCATGCTGGCACCGGTGCCGCGGCGGTCGAAGGCGACCACGCGATAGCCCGCGTCGAGCAGGAACGGCGTCAGCGGCTCCCAGGCCCAGGAGTCGACGATGCCGGCGTGCAGCAGCACCACTGGCGGGCCGTCGCCGAAGTCGTGGACCGCGAGCCGTCCTCCTGGCACCTCGATCATCCGCTCAGTCATGGGACCTCCTCATCTGACCGCATACAGCCGCTGGGGTTCCGCGACGCCCTTGAGCTCGTGCAGGCCGCGGTCGTCGAACGCAAGTCCGCTGCCGGCGGTGAGCAGGGGCACGATGGCCGAGACCCACACTTCACCAGGCCCGGCCGCGGCAGCAACGCGAGCGCCGAGGTGGACGGCGATGCCGGCGACGCTGTCGCCGATGCGCTCGATCTCGCCGGTGTGGACGCCGGCACGCACCGCCAGATCCAGGGGCGTCGAGGCCTGCTGGATGGCGCGGGCGCTGGCGATGGCGCGGGCGGGCCCATCGAAGGTCGCCAGCACGCCGTCGCCGGCCATGTCCACCTCCCGCCCATCGTTGGCCGCGACCGCGGTGCGGATGACACGCTGGTGCTCGGACAGCAGCTCACGCCAGCGGGCGTCACCGAGCTCCGCGGCACGCTCGGTCGAGCCCACGACATCGGTGAACAGTAGCGTGGCCAGGACGCGGTCCGGGACGGCCGACCCGCGCTCTCCGGTCAGGAACTCGCGTACCTCCTCGACGAAGGCATCGAGGTCTTCGGCCCACGGCACGTGGTCGGCGCCAGGGCGCTCGACGTAGCGGGCGTCGGGGATGGTGCGGGCCAGGAAGCGGGCGTTCTCGACGTGGCAGACCTTGTCGCCGAGGGCGTGGAAGATGAGCGTGGGGACGCCGATCGTGGGCGCGACGTGACGCACATCGATGCCGAAGGCCATGGTCGCGAAGGCCGCCCAGCCGTTGGGCGTCACGGCGTTCCGCTGGATGCGTCCGAGCGCCTCGCGGCCCCAGGCCACATCGCCGATGGAAGGCAGGATGTGACCGAACGCTCGGCCCTCGCCCCAGCGTTCCGGCAGGGACGCGATGTAGGCGTCGAAGGACTCCTGCGTGCTCTCGCCCCAGGGCCACTCCTCGTCGGTCCGCTCGCGCACCTCCGCACCCTGCAGGATCAGCGCCCGGGTCCGCTCGGGGTGGGCCGCAGCGAAGAGCATCGCCAGCGGACCGCCCTCGGACTCGCCGATGATGGCCGCGCGCTCGCTGCCGGCGGCATCCATGACCGCACGGATGTCGTCCATGCGGGTCTCCAGCGTCGTCGCTCCGGGCACCCGGTCGGACATGCCCATGCCGCGCTTGTCGAAGCAGATGACGCGGAAGGACTCACTCAGCCGCTCCACGAACCGGCGGAACGGTTGCAGCTCCCAGTTCGCCTCCAGATGCGTCATCGCGCCCTGCACGTAGACGATGTCGACCGGACCCTCGCCGTGGACGGCGTAGGCCACGGAGACATCGCCGCTCTGCGCGAATCGGACGTCGGGCATGGGCGAAGCGTCGCGGTGCCGGCGACCCCCTGTCAAGCGAGCGGCGCCGTCCCGGGTCCCCTGCCAATGGCGCCGCCCTCACGGCGGTCGCTTACGTCGGCGGGCTCCAGGCCGTGGGCATATCGCGCTCCAGGGGATCGACGGGCAGGCTGACGCTCCCGCCCATGGGCGGCAGATCGCCGGGGAAGATGAGCCCGGAGCTCTGCCACACGTTGCCGTTGCCGCCGGCCGTGACGACGTAGCTCAGGCCCTCGTAGGCGCCCTCGCCTTCGAGCCAGTACGTCTGGATGAAGCCGGCGCCGCCGAGGCTGCCGGTGAAGCTGCCGCTCCACGCGCCGTCCGCGTTCTCCAGGCGCATCTGGCCGAACCGCACCTGTGTCGCGCCCGGGAGCCCATCGGGGCCGGGGTAGGCATCGAAGTTGACGGTGATGAGGGCCTCGCCGGAGACCCGCGGGTCACTCGCGGCCTCGACCGTGAGCAGCTCGTTGCCGCGAACGCGGATGATGGCTCCGTCGAGCTCTCGGGTACCCGGCGAGACCTGCCCCACGAGCGTCGAGGTGCCCGACACGGGGGCGGCCTGCTGCGCCGCAGCCGCCCCGTCCTCGTCAACGGCCGATCCATCCTGGGCTTGAGCGGCGGTTCCTCCGACGGCCAGGAGCACGCTGAACAACAGCGCCGCTCGGGCCGAACGATCCTTGACCATCGTCGTACTCCTGCGAGACACCGGGGCCGGCCATCACGCCACGGGTCAGGTGGCAGAGTACTCCCCCCGGGCGGCGAGCGCCCTGGTTCGGCGAGGGCCCTAGCTCTCCGGGGACAGCTCCGCGATGACGAGGACGAGGGCCTCGCGCAGCTGCTCGACGGCGTCGGCATCGGGCGGCCGACGCAGATCCACCGCGAGCACGCCAAGGCCGA
>JBFLKP010000036.1:0-23854 GCA_040883225.1 Candidatus Limnocylindrales bacterium
TACGACCCCGACGACGCGCGCGAGGGCTACGCCGTCTAGCCCCACGGTGTCAGGTGGTTGACTCGCCGGACGTCTGACGCTCGGTGGTCTGACGGGCCACGGGTCCCAGCCGCGGACATCACCCAAGCCGCGATCGAGGCCACCCACGACTTCACACCCACCATCACCGCCCTCGACGCCACCATCACCGACCCCACGATCGCCGATGAGCCGGCGCGGTTCACCGCCTACGACGACGTCGTCGCCAACCTACAGAGCGACCACCAGCGCGAGATGGCGACCGGTTGGGGACTCGAGCGCCCCCGTGATCGTCGCGACCTCAGCCTGCTCCAGAGCGAGCACCTGCGCGAGATCGCGACCGTCTGGTAACCACGATCTCCAGACACGCGAACGGGCCGGGCATCACGTCCGGCCCGTTCATCGCGTGCGGCACGACGGCAGCCGCATGCCAGATGTCGTCCCGGGCGACGCAAGGCGCACTTGTGGCCAGCGACTCCCACCCTTGTTGGCCTCGGTCGCAAGGTTCCGAGCGTGGCGGGGCATGCGTGGCGCCGAAGATGATCGATCGACACGCTCGGTATGCCCGGTCCGTGCGTTCGGTGTCGACTCCGACGACGCTTGGCCAGCGTCGCTGGCCGAGTTGGCCGATAGCGTCGACCACGGCGACGCCTGACGACAACCGACGAACCGCGGCAGATGCGGGATGCACGCCGGTCGCCACGGGCCCGCCGCCGTCAGCTCCCGAGGGCGCGTAGTGGTGGCGGTACCTGGTGGCACCTGGCCGCCACGGTGGCCTCGGTCGCCGGGACCGGTGGACGCGGTCGCTACCATCGCTGCGTGAAGGGCACCCTGAGCCCCATCGGCCGTGAAGAGGAGCTCGCGGCGGCGCGTGCGACCCTCGACGCTGCGGCCGCGGGCCCAGCCGCGCTGGTGTTGCACGGGCCGGCTGGCATCGGCAAGACCACCATCTGGCGCGCGATCCGGGACGAGGCCGCCGAGCGGGGATTCCTGGCCATGTCCACGAGGGCCGTGGAGACCGAGGCACAGCTGGCCTTCAACGGCTTGGTGGACCTGCTCGACCCCTGGATCGACGAGGTCGTCGACCAGCTGCCGCCGGCCCAGCGGGCGGGCATGGAAGTGGCCCTCCAACGCGCACCAGTGGGCGACCGCGTCCCGCCGCCCCTCGCCGTCTCGATGGCCACGCTGACCTCGTTGCGCAGTCGCGCGGAGCGCTCACCGCTGGTGATCGCGGTCGACGACCTGCCATGGCTCGATGGGCCGTCGGCCAGCGTCCTCGAGTACGTCATGCGTCGCGTCGAGGGCATGCGCATCGCCTTCGTGACTGCCGTGCGGGTGTCCGACCCTGATCCGCTGCCGATGCCGGGTCTCGTGGAGGCGTTCGCCGGGCCGGTGACGACGATTCCGGTCGGACCGCTTGACCTCCATGCCCTCGACGAGCTGATCCGGCTGCGTCTCGGGCTTGAGCTTCGACGGCCCACCCTGGCACGGATCGAGCGCGAGTCTGGTGGCAACCCATTCCACGCCCTCGCCATCGCACGCCGCGTCGAGCCCAACGCTGCCGAGGCGACAGCGGAGCTGGATGCGCACTCGTCCACGTCCGAAGGCGTGGCCCGACAACGGATCGAAGCGCTGCCGCCGGCGACGCGTCAGGCTCTGGCGGCGGTCGCGGCCCTCGGCCGTCCGTCGATGGACACGCTGCATGAGGCCGTGCCCGACCTCGATGCCGCGCTGGCGGCCGCACTCGAGCGGGGTGTGCTCGAGGAGGGCCGGATCGGCCTTCGCTTCGCGCACCCGCTGCTTCGCGAGGCTGCCTACGACGCACTCGATGAAGAGGCGCAACGACAGCTGCACGCTGCGCTCGCCGCTGCGACCTCCGATGTGGAGGAGCACGCCATCCATCTGGCGCTGGCGATCACGGATCCGGACGCCAAGGTTGCCGATGAGCTGGAACGGGCATCAGGCCACGCCCTTGCACGAGGGGCGACCGACGCCGCGGCCGAGCTCCTGCTTCGCGCGATCGAGCGAACGCCGGACGGCGATGTCGCGGCCACCGACCGGCGGATGGTCAAGGCGGCCGAGCTGCTCATCCGCGCCGGCGACGCTCACCGCGCGAGGACGGTGCTCGAGGACTATGCCGAGGGCATCGAGCGTGGGCCCCGCCGGGCATGGATCATGCGCTGGATCGCGGACACACGTTCCACCGACGACTGGGGCGCCAAGGCCGAGATCCTCGAAGAAGCCCTGCTCGAAGCCGGCGAGGACCATGGGCTCCGCAGCGACCTCTCACGCGAGCTGTACCACACCACGTGGTTCGCGGTCGGTCCCGTCGCCCGGCTGCAGGTACTGGTGGAGCAGGCTGTGGCTGAGGCCGAGGTACAGGACGACCCGGCCATCCGCTGCGCCGCGTACCTCACCGAGGCCCAGCACCGGTCCGCGGTCGGGTTCGGCTACCAGCCCGGTTCACTCGACAAGGCCAAGGCGGTGGCGCCTCCCGGCCAGCGCATCATCTGGTCCCCCGAGTTCTGCGAGTCACTCCTGCTGATGTGGAACGGGCACGCTGCCCTCGCGGTCCGGACGCTTCGTGACCTGCGTAGCCGCGCCGAGGATGCGGGTGACTGGGATGCTTTGGCGCACGTGCTCAGCGAGCTGGCCGACGGGCTTGCGCGCATCGGGGAGTTGGAGGAGGCAGAGGTCCTCGGCCACGAGGGAGAGCGAGGGTATCGGCAGAACGGCCAGCCGCTGGGCATCTCCTGGGCGCTGTTGGCGCAGGCTCGGATCGCCCTCGCACGAGGCGATGAGGCCGCGTGCCGGAGCCTGGCCGAGCAAGGGGCAAACCTCGCGGAGTCCTGCGGCGGGCGGGCCAATGCCCTGGGGTGCAAGGCCGTGATGGGGTCGTTGGAGCTATCGCTGGGTGACAGCGAACGAGCCGTGGCCACGCTGGAGCCGCTCGTCCGGATCAGGATGGAGCAGGGCCTTGGGCTGATGGCCGTGTCGCCGGTGGTAGAGCTGGCCGAAGCGCTGACCATGGCGGACCGCGCACCCGAGGCGAAGGCGTTGCTGCTGCCGTTCGCCGCGCAGGCCAGGCGCCGGGACGACCCCACCGAGCTCGCCGCCTGCGAGCGTGTCGCAGGCCTGCTGGCATCTTCGGCCGGCCAGGAGGAGCGCGCCGAACAGGCGTTCGCGGCAGCCCTCGAGCAGCACGCCCGCGTCCGCGAGCCCCTGGAGGAGGCCCGGACCTGGTTCGCGCTGGGCCAGTCGCGACGTCGCTTCCGCCGGCGCGGCCAAGCCGCGGACGCCCTGCGGCGGGCGGTCCAGAGCTTCGAGGCGCTCGGCTCGCGCATCTGGCTGGAGCGCGCACGGGCCGAGCTGGCGCGGACCGGCCACCGCGAGGCCGGCGCCGAGCTCACCCCGACACAGGAACAGATCGCCGCGCTGGTCGCCGGGGGGAAGACGAACCGCGATGTGGCCGAAGCGCTCTTCATGAGCCCCCACACGGTCGAGGCGCACCTCACGCGTATCTATCGCAGCCTTGGCGTCCGGGGCCGGACGGAGCTGGCGAAGGCGCTGGCCTCGAGGGAGGAACCGGGGATGGACACCGAAGACGAGGGGGTGGGATAGGGAGTTCCGGGATTCCGCCGCGGCGTGGTTGACCGGACGATGACTCCACCAGTCGAACGCCCGACACAGAGCAGAAAGGAGCCCCCATGATCCAGAGAACCAGGTCCACCATCCGTCGCTCGGCGAGCATCGTGATGGGCGCTGTCCTCACCGGTGCCCTCTTCGGGGGTGGCGTCGCAGCTCAGGACGGGGGCGTCGCGCCACCGATCGACGAGCCGCCCGCCGGCACGGACCTCGCCGGCGACCCGCAGGCCGCACCGGCGAGCGCCGAGACGCTCAGCCGGTACGACGAGATCACCGCCAACCTCTACAGCGATCACCTGCGCGAGATCGCCCTGGACTGGGGCCTCGAGGGCACCCCGTCGACCAGTTCGGTCGATCCCAGCCTGCTCTACAGCGACTACCTGCGCGAACTCTCCGCCGACTGGTGAGCGCAGGTCCCGATCACTCGAACGGGCCGGGCATCATGTCCGGCCCGTTCCTTGCGTGCGGCTCGTGCAGGCTGGAGCGCTTCGGGCGTGGGGCATCACTAGGCGCTGGCCGTCGGGCATCGCGCGGCAGACTTCCGCGAGACCACCGATCTCCTGCAGCTGCCCTCGTCGAAGTCAAGGCGTGACGTCAGCCGTGGTAGGCGTGGGCATGAGATACCCCATGGCATGTGTGCCGGATGTCGCCCTGGTCGACGCAATGCGCGCTCGCAGCCAGCGCATCCCACGGACGCGGACGTCTTGTACACCCCGGCGAACGCGGGAGGGCATGGTCGGTCCCTCGATCGGTGCGTCGGCGCGTTCGGTTCGGCCGGTTCGTGCGCCTTGCGTCGACTCCGGCGACGGGTGGCCAACGTGCTGGCCCGATCGGTCGATAGCGTCGCCCGAGCCGACGCGTGGCTACGAGGGGCGGTTTGCTGCGTCTGTCACGGCGCTCGCTCTCGTTAGTTGCCGAGGGCCCGCAGCGGTGGCGGCACGTGGCCCCCGCGGACGACCACGCCGACCGTGGCACGGTCGCGCACGTCGATGACCGGCGCCCGGCCGAGCAGCCCACCCCAGTCGACCCAGTCGCCAGGCACGGCGCCGGGGACCGGGATGAGCCGAGCCGCGGTGGTCTTGTCGTTGATGATGCCGATGGCGGCTTCGTCCGCGATGATGGCTGCGATGGTGTCGGCCGAGGTCGCACCCGGCAGCGCGATCATGTCCAGCCCCACCGAGCAGACCGCGGTCATGGCCTCCAGCTTCTCCAGCACCAGATGGCCGTCCGCCGCTGCGGCGGCGAAGTTGGCATCCTCGCTGACGGGGATGAAGGCACCCGAGAGGCCACCGGCACGCGACGTGGCCATGGCGCCGCCCTTCTTGACCGCGTCGTTGAGCATGGCCAGCGCGACCGTGGAGCCGGGCAGCCCCACGCGCTCGACCCCGATGATCTCGAGGATCTCGGCCACCGAGTCGCCCGGCGTCGACGTCGGGGCGAGCGAGATGTCGACGACGCCGAAGGCCACCCCCAGGCGACGCGAGACCTCGCGGCCGACGTGCTCGCCCACCCGCGTGATCTTGAAGACGGTGCGCTTGACCTCTTCGGCGAGTTCATGCAACGGGGCGCCCGCGGGAAGCCGCCGGAGCGCGTTGGCCACCACGCCCGGCCCGGAGATGCCCACCGAGATGGCCGCGTCACCCTCGCCGAAGCCGTGGAAGGCGCCGGCCATGAAGGGGTTGTCGGGCACGGCGTTGGCGAAGACGACGAGCTTGGCGCAGCCGACCGCCGACCGGTCGGCGGTGGCCGCCGCAGTCTCCTTCACGACCTCGCCCATGAAGGTGACCGCGTCCATGTTGATGCCGGCAGCGGTGGTGGCCACGTTGACCGAGCCGCAGACGCGCTCCGTCGCCGCCAGGGCCTCGGGCAGCGCGGCCATGACCTCCTCGTCGATGCGCGAGGCGTGCTTCTCGACCATCGCGCTGAAGCCACCGATGAAGTCGACGCCGACGGTGGTGGCGGCCTCGTCCAGCGCCCGCGCGAGGTCCATCAGCAGCACCCGGTCGGGCTGATCGGCGACCCACGCGATGGGCGTGACCGCGATGCGGCGGTTGACGATGGGGATGCCGGTCTCGGCGGCGAGCGTGTCGGTGATGTGGATGAGGTCGCCAGCGGTGTCCGTGATGTGCCGGACCACCGCCTCGGGGGTACGACGACCGCGCAGGTCGATCCCCAGCGTGACGGTGCGGATGTCGAGGTGGTCGCGCCCGACCATGCCCACCGACTCGAGGATCTCGTCCATGCCCAGCGGGCCTCGGGCCATGGCTGCTGCTCCACTGCACCGCTAGATGCGGTGCATGGCCTCGTAGACGGAGTAGAGGCGCACGCTGATCTCCATGCCCAGCTCCTGTCCCACGCGCTCGAGGCCTGCGACCATGGCGTCGTAGCCGTCCGTACCGCTCAGGTCCACCACCAGCACCATCACGAAGACGCCCGCGAGGATCGTCTGCGAGAGGTCGGTGACGTTGCCGTGCTGGCGGGCGACCTCGCTCGCGACGGTGGCGATGATGCCCGGCTTGTCGATGCCCTGGACGGTGATGACGACGAGGTTCTCGGCCGCTGCGGCAGCGGCCGCCCGCGACTCCTCGCCGCCGAAGCGGACGCGGTTGCGGCGCAGGTACTCCAGCGCCGAAGGCGCCAGCGTCCAGCCGTCATCGACGTGGAGCTCGCCATCCTTGACGAAGTCCGAGACGTTCTCGGAGGTGATCGATCGCATATGGCAACTGTGCCACGCCAGAGCCCACGCCGGGCCGCTCGTTGCGCCACCATGGGGGCATGAGCGAATTCGACGAGAAGGCGGCCGAGTGGGACACCCCTGAACGCCGCGAGCGCGCCCACCACCTGGGCGACAGCATCCGCGAACACGTGCCGCTGGACCCGACGATGCGGGCCATCGACATCGGGGCCGGTACCGGACTGCTCGGGCTGGACCTCCTGGCCGATCTGGGCTCGGTCGTGCTGGCCGACCCATCCAAGGGCATGATCGAGGTCGCGCGGACCAAGATCGAGCGGGAAGGCATCGTGGACGCGTCGGCCATCGTCTTCGACTTCCCTGCCACCGAGCCGCCGCCGGGGGCGCCGTTCGACCTCGCAGTCTCCCTCCTGGCGCTTCACCACGTCGAGGACACGGAGGCCACGTTGCGCTCGGTCGCTGCGGCCCTGGCGCCGGGCGGATGGATCGCCTTCATCGACCTTGACGAGGAGGATGGTTCGTTCCACGACCCCGATCAGCCGGGCATCCACCACCACGGCTTCGACGGTAGGGCCCTCGTGGCGACCGCGGCGGCGGCCGGCTTCGACGACGCGCGGGTACGCATCGTCTCCGAGGTCACCAAGGAGGACGGGCGCAGCTATCCGCTCTTCCTGCTCACGGCGCGGACGCCCGACGCGTAGCCGCGACTTCACGCCGCCGACGGCGTGCCTCCCGCGAGGGCTGCCGGGCTCGACCTCGCCGACCGCGCAGCCCGCCTCGTCTCGGTGGCGGTCAGGCGCTCTCGCTTAGGCTGCCACGGTGACCTCGTCGTCCTCCGCTCCGGCACCCGCTCGCGTCCTGCTTGCCCTGCCCGAGTTCCGTGCGCTGATCGGTGCCCGCGCGCTCGCGGCCATGGGCACGTCGGCCATCGCCACGGTCGTGGCCTTCCAGACCTGGGAGGTCACCGGCGACCCGCTCTCGCTGGGGCTGCTGGGGCTGGTGCAGGCCATTCCGGCGCTGGGGTTGATGCTCTTCGGCGGCCACATCGCGGATCGGCGAGACCGACGCTCGATCATCCTCGTCACCGGCTCGCTGCTGACGGCTGGGACGCTCGTCCTGGCGCTCATGTCGACGACCGGCGCCGGGGCCTCCTTCGCCGGCATCCTCGCGGTCGTCTTCGCCATCGGCGTCGCGGCAGGCTTCGAGCGACCGGCGCTGGTGGCCTTCGAGACGCAGGTCATCCCCATCGAGCACGCCACCCGTGGCGCCTCGCTCAGCGGCGGCGCCTGGACGGCGGCGGCCATCGTGGGCCCGGCCGCGGGCGGCCTCGCCATCGCCTTCCTCGGCATCCCCGCGACCTACCTTGCCATCGCCGTCGTGATGGGCCTCTCGGTCTTCTTCATCTCGCGCATCTCGCCCAAGCCCATGCCGCGAACGGAGCAGAAAGAGCCGGTACTCACGAGCCTTGCCGGTGGCGTGCGCTATGTGGCCCGCAGCCAGGTCCTGCTCTCGGCGATGGCGCTCGACCTCTTCGCGGTCTTCTTCGGCGGCGCCATGGCCATGCTGCCGATCTTCGCCACCGACATCCTCGCGGCAGGGCCGGTGGGCCTCGGCGCACTGCGCACGATGCCCTCGGCGGGTGCGCTGGTGGCCATGCTGGCGGCGGGTCGCTGGCAGCCGCGGGCGAACGCCGGGCGCATCCTGCTCGTGTGCGTGGCGCTCTTCGGCGTGGCCATGATCGTCTTCGGGCTCTCGACGAGCTTCTGGCTCTCGATGCTCGCGCTCTTCGGGGCCGGCCTCGTCGATGGCGTGTCCATGGTCATCCGCCTCATCATCCTGCGTGTCGAATCACCGGAAGCGCTGCGCGGCCGTATCGCCTCGGTCAACCACGTCTTCATCGGGGCCTCGAACGAGCTGGGTGCCTTCGAGAGCGGGGTGGCGGCGTCGATCCTCGGCGTCGTGCCCAGCGTCGTCTTCGGGGGCATCGTCACCCTCGTCGTGGTCAGCGGCGTGACGGCCCTGGCTCCGCAGCTGCGCCGGCTCGATCTTGGTCGCCGCCTCGTCGAAGGCCCCGGCGCGCAGCCCATGGCGACCGCGGCTGCTGACGCGTCGAACATCGCGGCCACGGGGGTGGACCCGGCCCTCGAGCCGGTCGTCAAGTCGGTCGACCGTGAGCTCGAAGCGACGGAACGTCTTTGATGGACGATGCCCAGGCACCTCCGCTTTCAGCGTCCGGCGGGCGTCGCCGGACCGAGCGCGTGCGCCACGGTCGCTTGCTTCGTGACCTAGAGCCCTATCTCCGGGGTCGGCCCGTCAGGATGCTTGGGCCATGACCCGGCCGACCACCCGCAACGAGCTGCTCGCGCGTTCGACAGCCGAGTTCGAAGCGCTACTCGAGGCTGTCGAAGCGATCGAGCCCGCGCGACGCGTTGGCCCCTCCGACTATCCCCGCGGCTCGGTCAAGGACATGCTCGCCCACCTCGATGCGTGGCATCGGCTGTTCCTCGAGTGGGAGCGGATCGGGCGCGCCGGCGAGGTGGCCGCGATGCCCGCGACGGGCTACACCTGGCAGACGACGCCGGACCTGAACATGGAGATCCACGAGCGCCGCGCGGGCGACCGGTGGGATGTGGTCGTGGCCGACCTCCGCGAGTCGCACGCGCTGGTGCGCGACGTCATCGCGTCGTATCCCGAGGACGAGCTGTTCGTGAAGAAGCGCTTCCGCTGGACCGGCTCGACCTCGGTCGGCAGCTATGCCGTCTCGGCCACGACCAGCCACTACGACTGGGCCATGAAGCACCTGAAGCGGTCGCGAAGGGCCTGGGCGGCCGAGGAGGCCAGATAGGCCTACGGCCGCCCAGGCAAGCATCGGCCTAGCCGTCGTCCTCCATGTCGTCGTCGTCGGACATGTCGTCGTCGGACATGTCGTCCATGCCATCGTCGGACATGCCATCGTCGGACATGTCGTCATCGGACATGTCGTCCATGCCGGCCATCGCCATCTCGGTGGCGCCCGAGAACGAGATCGCGACCTGCACGTCGGTCGTGCCATCGCCGTTGTCGGTCAGCCACGCGATGCCCGAGTACCCCGAATCGCCCACCGCGCCGAGGCCGACGAGGAACGAGCCGTCGACATCGTGACCGCCGATGTTGCCGCACGCGATGTACGTGCCCATGTCATCGGCGCTCTGGTGGACGTTGATGGCATGGTCCGCCGCGAGGATGTCCTCGAGCGTCAGCTCGACCGTCGACAGGCTGTAGTCCACGTGGATGGAATCAGCGGCGCCTCGAGCCTCGTTGCCCACGACCGTCACGTCGTTGAGGGGCGCCACCACGTCACCGATGCCCGGGCAGGCGCCGGCGTGGATGTGCGCGGGGTGGGGCACCATCGACCCCGTCATCATGTCGTCGCCCGACATCTCGTCGGACGTGTCGTCCTGTGCCAGCGCGCTCGCAGGCGCCAGGGCCAGGGCCAGGACCGCCGTTGCGGCCATCGCGGTCTTCCGCATGGTTCCATCTCCTCTGCTGTGCGGCCACGGGGGATGCGGCCGTCGAGCCGGAGCATGGGAGCCACGGGTGACGAGGCGATGAAGGTTCTGTGACGCGCGCCGGGCGAGCCGAAGGTCACCAGCCTGAGGCAATCGCGATACCCTCGCAGCACGCAGGGAGGTATCGATGACAGACGTGGTTCGCATCGCCGACGCGCTCGCCGGGAAGGCCGCGGTGGGGGCGCAGGTGACGGTGCAGGGCTGGGTGCGCACGCGGCGTGATTCGAAGGCCGGCCTGTCGTTCGTTCAGGTCCACGACGGCTCGTCCTTCTGGCCGCTGCAGATCGTGGCCAAGAACGACCTCCCCAACTACGAGGATGAGATCGTGCACCTCACCGCCGGCTGCGCGGTCGAGTGCCGCGGCACGCTGGCCGAGTCACAGGGCAAGGGCCAGTCGGTCGAGCTGCAGGCCGAGGCCGTGAAGGTCGTGGGCTGGGTCGACGATCCCGACTCCTACCCCGTGGCGGCCAAGCGCCACACCTTCGAGTACCTCCGAGAGGTGCCGCACCTACGCGTGCGCACGAACACCATCGGTGCCGTCGCGCGCGTGCGCAACGCCCTCGCCCAGGCCATCCACCGCTACCTCCACGAGCACGGCTTCTACTGGATCCACACGCCCATCATCACCGCCTCGGATGCCGAGGGCGCGGGCGAGATGTTCCGCGTCTCCACGCTCGACCTTGCGAACCTGCCGCGCACCGGCGAGGGCGGGGTCGACTTCAGCCAGGACTTCTTCGGCCGGCCCACCTTCCTGACGGTCTCGGGTCAGCTCAACGTCGAGACCTATTGCCTGGCGATGACCAAGGTCTACACCTTCGGGCCCACCTTCCGGGCGGAGAACTCCAATACCAGCCGCCATCTCTCGGAGTTCTGGATGGTGGAGCCGGAGATCGCCTTCGCCGACCTCTCGGACAACGCGGACCTGGCCGAGGACCTGCTGAAGTACGCCTTCCGCGCCGTGCTCGACGAGCGCGAGGACGACATGGCCTTCTTCGCCGAGCGCATCGACCCCGAGGCCGTCTCACGGCTCGAGGCGTTCGTGGGATCGGACTTCGAACGGATGACGTATACCGATGCCGTGGCACAGCTGGAGAAGGCCGGCCGAGACTGGGAGTTTCCGGTCTCTTGGGGTGCCAACCTGCAGGCCGAGCACGAGCGCTACCTGTGCGAGGAGGTCGCGCAGAAGCCCGTCGTGGTCGTCGACTATCCCAAGGAGATCAAGGCCTTCTACATGCGCCTCAACGACGACGAGCGGACCGTGGCGGCGATGGACGTGCTGGCGCCGGGCATGGGCGAGATCGTGGGTGGCTCACAGCGCGAGGAACGGCTCGACGTGCTCGACCGGCGCATCGAGGAGATGGGTCTCGAGGCCGGGCCGTACGGCTGGTATCGCGACCTGCGGCGATATGGGTCGGTGCCGCATGCGGGCTTCGGTCTGGGCTTCGATCGCGCCCTCGCATACGCGACGGGCATGGCCAACATCCGCGACGTCATCCCCTTCCCCCGCACGCCCGGCTCTGCCGAGTTCTAGGGAGCCCGAACCGATGCCATTGGCCATCCCCGGTCGGACCAAGGACGCCGTCGTGGTGGTGGCGGCCGATTCGGACTGGCGTTCCGGCATCGAGGCCTTCCTGCGCGACGTCGGCGCGGACGACGACCGAGCCCGCTATCACCTCAACGTGCTCGACCAGCGAGCGGCCGGGCGGATGTCGTGGGTCTCGCAGTTCGCCGACCGCACGCTCTCGAACGGGCGGCCGATGCCCGCCAGCCGGGCCTACGCCGAGTCGCTGGTCAAGGAAGCGACGCTGCCGCTGTACGACGCGGAGGGCTGGCGCTTCAGCGTGGATCTGCACAACCCCGGCAACGAGGCCGGCGTGGCCTGGTACGACGACCAGGTGGTGGAGCTGGCCATCGTGGCTGACGTCGGCGCCTTCAGGGGAGGCGCCTACGATGCCGGCGGCGCGGCGGCGGTCATGGCCGAGCGGGCGGCCCATGGTGCCCGCCTGGGTGAGCTGGTGGCCATGCTGGCCGAGCGGACCGAGGCGCTCTTCGCCTATGCCGATATCGATTCCACGGGCGGGCGCGTGACCTCCGCCTCGAAGCCGAGCTCGGTGGTGCATCCGGGGCCGGGCACGCTCACACCTCCGGACTTCCTGTGGTCCATCACCGTCTGGGGCCCGGGCCTGCTGGACGAGGACCTCTCGTCCCGGCTCGACCGGGTGCAGCTCGAGCCGGCGCATCTCTCGCGCATCGACCCGTACGTTCGGCCACACGTGCACGTCGAGCGGCGGAAGCTGGCCTACGGCGGGCGCCTGCTCCAGTACCGCTTCCTCTTCGGCTCGGAGCTGCGCAATGAGCGCGCGCATATCGACACGCCGCTGGCCGAGCAGTTGGGCCTGCGCTCGACGAACCTGCAGTTCCGCGCCTGAGCCGCGCCCTGCATCGCACTGTGGGATACACGGCGGTATACTTGGTGTATGACAACGCAGATCGCGATCCGGCTGCCTGATGGACTCGTCAAGGAACTCGACGCCCTCGTGCCGGACACCCATCGCACCCGGTCGGAGGTGATCCGCCGGTCGATCGAGCTGTACCTGTACCGCCTGGAGAGCGAACGCGATGCCGAGCGGTACGCGCGAGAGCCGCTGAGCGATACCGAGCTGAGCCTGGCGGATGACGAGGACGGATGGTCCGGCACACCGCAGTGGTAAGGGGCGAGGTCTGGTGGGCAGCGACGCCCGGCGGTGACCGACCGGTGCTCGTGCTGACGCGAGACCCAGTGGCAGACCGCATCGGGTCCGTCATCGTGGTGGCCTGCACGAGGACCATCCGAGGGCTGAGCAGCGAGTTGCCGCTTGGGCTCGACGACGGGCTGCCAGAGGCCTGTGTCGCCTCCTTCGACAACATCCACACGCTGCGGCGTGACCGGCTGCGGCGCCGCATCACCCGTCTCTCTCGATCGAAGATGGATGAGGCTTGCAGGGTCATGTCCCGCGCCCTCGGGTGCGGGTGATCTCGGTGCCCGCCTGACTCCGCTGGGGATCTAGGCCTGCCTTGGCTGTGGTGCGAAGCGGCCGGCGATCGACGGGCCGACGCATCCGTACGTCGGCGCGTCGTCGGCATGCTGGACGCAGTTCGGTGAGGTCAACTGGGTGCTGCCCCCGACGACATTCGGGCGCCTCGTGGTCGATGCCTACATGCTCCAGCACCCGGGCGTGCCGGAGCGGCGCTCGGTCCAGTCGGTGGGTGTACACCTCGTGGGGCTATGCCTAGTGCTGGAGCATGGGCTTGCGCCCGGGGAGCTCTCGACGATGCTGCAGCGGATCCTGGCCACGCCGCCCGAGTGGCGCTGGCTGGAGCCACCCGCGCCCAATGGCGAGCTGACGATCTTCGACGTGGCGGGTGCTCTGGGCACGGACGACGCCCCGGACGCCTGCGAGCGCTACGTCCGGAGCATCTGGGCTGCGTGGGCCCAGCACCACGACACGGTCGAGGCCTGGGCCCGCGGGTCTACTCCGTAGCATCCTGCTGTAGCAGGGCCGGCACGGGGGGCAGTGGCCCGTCGAAGACCATCCCACGGAGGCCGAAGCCACCTCTTCCAGGGTCCTCGTCCACCTCGACGATCGCGGTCAGGCCATCGAATCCATCGACTCCGTCGAAGATCGCCGTGTAGAGCGTGTAGGTCCCATCCGGGTACCCGAGGTTGACGATGGGGCGTTGCTGCCAACCGCCTTCGTCGTTCGTGATGTTCCAGCCGCCGGTCCAGATAGTGACAGCGTCGTCACCGGTGTACTCGTCGTAGCTCCACGTGTTGGTGACGGTTCCCCCGAACCGCGGGTCCGAGGTCTCGGCGCTGTAGATCGTCCAGATCTGATCACGATGAGCCTGAACACCGTTGTCCAGGGTTTCGCTGGTCGCTGGCTGCGTGTCAGAGCCGTAGCGAAAGAAGCCCTCGAAGAGCGTGGCCTCACCCGAGCCGGTGCCTTCTGCGCCCGGCAGGATCGGGGGGTCACTGGATTGCGAACCAACGAGCATCAGACCGGTGGCGGCAAGGGTCAATGCACCGGCCATGATGGCCTGCGTGGGACTGATCATGGATCTGGTCCTCCCATCGGGTGTGACGGATCTGGGGCGGCGCGATGGCGGCCAAGGCAGCCATCGGCGCCGCTGGAGTGTTTCGGTGAGCCGGGCTACGACCTTGTCGGCCGCCGCGTGCGGGCTCGTACTGGGTTCGGTCGTGTCGCGCAGCCAGTCCCGCAGGTAGCGTTCGTCGTTCATCGGGCGACCTCCGGTCGGACCGGCATGGGTTCGGAGTCCTGGACTCGGCCTCGAGCGCGGCGCGCAGGGCGTCCATGGCTCGGCCGAGTCGGGAGTAGACGGTCTTGCGCGGGATGTCGAGCGCCTCCGCGACCTGTTCCGGAGACAGGTCCATGAGGGAGCGCAGGACGATGATCGCGCGGTGGTCGGTCGAAAGGTGCTGGAAGCCCCGGCTCAGCTGGTCGCGGTCGACGACGACGCCGAAGACGTCGCCGACACGCGGCTCGGCCGAAACGGGGATCTGGCTGTCGGGCACCCATCGCGGCATGCGCTTGGCCTCGGCATAGCAGGCCCGAAGGAGGAGCTTGTACGACCATCCCTCGAACTTGCTGGCGTCGCGCTGGCGGCGGATGTCCCGCCAGATGTCGAGGAAGGCCTGCTGCACCGCGTCCTCGGCGACATGCGGATCCCGCAGGACGCCGATGGCCAAGCGCAGCATGCGCGAGTGCTCGGAGACGACCAGCGACCGGAAGGCCTCTGGATCCCCGGCACGCTCGTCGCCAGCGCTCCCGGGCCATATACCTGTGCGTGGGAAGTGCTGTGCGTGGCTGGGCATAGAGCGATGGGCTCGGGCGCTCCCCTGATGGCGCAGCCGCGGACGGTGCGCGCCTACGGTCGGCGGGGGCGACCGGTGGCTACAAGACCCACCGGCCAAGCACGATACGGTCGGCGGGTGCGACCGGTGGCTACAAGACCCACCGGCCAAGCACGATACCGTCGGCGGGGGCGACAGGTGGCTACCAGTCGCGGCCGCTCTGTCGCCCATCCGGGACGAGGGAAGGTCGGCCCCGGGTGTCGGGAGGGGGAGACACCCGGGGCCAAGGACGAGGGAGGAAAGGGACTAGCGGGGTCGGGCCTGGGACTGGATACCGCCCATGATCGGGATGGCCTCGCCCTCGGGCTCCTGCTCGGAGCGCTCGGACCGGCGAGCGTAGAGCACGAGCATCGAGGGCAGCACCAGCACCGCCACGAGCGCGGAGCCGACGATGGCCACGAGCGTGAGCCATCCCAGCTGCTGGAAGGGGATCAGGGAGGACTGCGTGAGGATGGCGAAGCCGAGGCTGGTGGTGAGCGCGGAGGCCAGCAGCGCGGAGCCGGTGGTCTGCAGCGTGCGGGTCACCGCCTGGTCGATGCCGACACCCTCGCGCAGGAACTCCTGGAAGCGATGGGTCACGTGGATGGTGTAGTCGACGCCGACACCGATGACGACCGCCGCGAGGGTGGCGGTCACGGGGCCGAACTCGAAGCCGACGAGGACCATGAAGGCGTAGAGCAGGATGACCACGCCGCCCACGGGCAGGATGGTCAGCAGGCCCAGCAGCGGGCGACGATCGGAGACGAAGTAGTTGAGCATCAGCAGGGCGCCGGCTCCCAGCAGTGCCAGGACCAGGCTCTGCAGCTGCGTGATCGAGGTGGACTCGACGACGGCTGCGTCGATGATCTGCGTGGAGGTCGCGATCGAAGAGGGGCCGAACGCGGCCTCGAGCTCGGTGGCCAGGCGGAGGGCACCGTCGGAACCGGCCTGGGTGGTGAAGGTGTAGAGCGAAGCGTCGGGCGTGTAGACCGCGGCCAGCTGCTCGGGAGCAGCGGTGCGGACGGCCTCCAGGACGGCGGCCACGTCGGCGCCGGCGGGAGCCTCCAGCGAGGTGTCGAGCCCGGCAGCAGCGACAGCAGCCGAGACGGAGGGGTCGAACTCGGGCGAGCCTGCCGTGGCCAGCGCCGCCACGAGCTCAGGCGTCGACTCCACGAGCGGTGCGCCGTCGATGGCCACCACATCGTCGAGCCGGCCGGCAGCGGCCGTCGCGGCCAGCGCGGCGTTCCACGCAGCCGGCTCGGCCAGGTCGCCCTCGACGAGCACGCTGGTGGTCTCGCCGAGCCCGCCGTCGAAGCGGTCGTCGAGCTCGGCGGCAGCGGCGCGGACGGCAGCGCCCTCAGGTACGAAGTCGAGGAAGCTGAAACCGGAGCGGAGGTTCGTGGCGGTCAGCGCTGCGCCCACGAGCACCAGGCCGGCGAGGCCGACCGCGACCCAGGGAGCACGGCGCGGGATGACGGCAGTGGCGCCGGTGAGGCGGTCGATCCAGCTGCGCTCGGTGGTGGCGAAGGCTTCGTGAGGGAGCTTCTCGGCCGAGGCTGCGCGGCGGTCGAGCAGCACGCGGGCGGCCGGGAACAGGAGGTTGGCGTAGAGGAATGCGGCGCCGATGCCGACCGCGGCGAGGACACCGAACGTGAGCAGCGCGGTGGAGCCGGCGAAGACGTTGGTGAGGAAGCCGAAGGCGGTGGTCAGGGCCGAGAGTACGAGCGCGCCACCGACGATGCGCACGCTGTGGCCCATCGCCGACTGCACGGCCTCACCTTGGCCCAGGCCCTTGCGGTAGGCCGAGTTGAGGTGGATGACATAGTCGACGCCAAGACCGACGAGCAGGATGGACACGATCGAGCTGGGTCCGGAGACGTTTCCGATGAGGCCCAGATTGTCGGGCCCGAGGAGGACGGCCATGCCGTCGGTGGTGGTGATGGCGAACATCACCACGAGCAGGGCCAGGAGCGTATCGGCGGTGGTGCGGCGGATGCGCTGGAAGCGGCGCATGGGCGCGGCGGTCCAGAAGACGAAGAGCAGGGCCAGGCCGATGATGCCGATGGCGCTGAAGAGCAGGAGCGGGATCTCGAAGCCGGCGTCCTCGCCGGCCTGGAAGATGAGCGGGACGGAGAACGGCAGCGCCTCGACCCCGGCGAAGGAGGTCGACTGCAGCGTGGCGCTGAACTCACCCTGCAACTGGGCCAGCAGCTCGAAGCTGGCGGCGTCGTCGGGCGTCTCGAAGAAGGCCAGCATGAGGCCGGCCGGTGCGGCCGGACCCTCGGCGAGGCCACCCTCGAAGAGCCCGTTCAGCAGCTCTGCCTGGGGGGGCGGGGCGAAGGCCAGGCCGCTCTCGAGGAGCGCCTTGACCTCGGCGTCGGTGGTGGGCGTGGGCGCACCGTTGGCAACGGCCAGCTCCACGGGGGACATGAAGGACGTGATGGCGCCGGCGCCCGGCTGCTCGACGAGGAAGTCGGTCAGACGTGCGCCGTCGATCTCGACGGACTCGAGGGCATCGACCACGGTCGAGGCGGCCGCGAGCCCGGCGCTGCTCACGATGTCGCCGGAGTCGGCGACGAGCACGACCTGCAGCGGCTGCACCCCCGACTCCTCGCCGAAGAGCGCTTCGATGCGCTCCGAGGCGGTGATGGCCGGGTCCTCGGGCGCGAACTCCGCGCTGTCGTTGGACATCTCTGGCCGGCCCAGCGCGCTGAGCCCGATGGCGACCGCGAGCACCGCGATGATCGCGAGCCAGGGCCGCCGGGTCGTGAAGCGAGCAAGACCGCTCGCGATCGTTTCGAACATCGATTCCCCTCTTCCTGCGTCCTTCGTCTGTACCGATACTGTCTACTGTTTGTGCATACTCTGTCGAAGTATAGGGACGCTCCGAACGCTGTCAAGCACCGTTGTGAGGAAGGCGCGCGGTGAGTGGGGGTTTCCCACGCGGGCCGACCACCGGCGCTGGCGTCGCACCCAAGACCGACGAGCGACGCGGTCGGGCGCCCGAGTCAGCCGCCCAGCGCCTCGCCGAAGAAGACCTCGAGTCGACGCTGGTACTCGAGCGGACGGCGGAACATCGCCTCGACGTGGCCAGCGTCCGGGACGATCCAGGCGTCGAGGGGTACGCCGGCGGCCCGAGCTGCCTCGATGAGCGCCGTGGCGTGGGCGACGTAGGTGGTCTGGTCCGCCTCCCCGTGGGTGATGAAGACGCGACGATCACCCATGTTCGCGACCTCGCCGAGCATCGTGTGTGACGAGTAGTCGTCCCCGGCGATGACCCTGGCCACGAGCGTGGCGGCAGGAGCGAGGGCGCGCGGATAGCCGCGAGCGTCGAGCTCTTCCGCGATGCGCGTCTCGACATCGGCGTAGCTGGTGTCAGCCCAGACCGCCGCGATGCGCTCGTCCTGACCTCCCGCGACGATGGCCGTGGCGGCACCCATCGAGGTGCCGAGCACGCCGATGCGACCGGGTTCCACGGCCTCGGCGATGAGCCAGTCGACAGCCGCCATGACGTCGCGGTACTCCTCGGTGCCGCCCGCCATGCGGCCGTCCTCGAAACCGGATCCACCGTGGTCACGGAGGTCCAGCATCAGGACCCCGTAGCCCAGGTGGCCGAGCATCCCGGCCGGCAGCAGCACCTCTCGATCCCGGATGCATGAGCCTAGGCCGTGGACCACGATCACGGTCGGCCCGCCCGCACCGCCCGGCGGCGGTACCCACCAGGCATGCAGCTCGAGCTCCCCGTCACGGGCAGCGAACCACACCTCCTCATACGCGGACAGGAAGAACGAGGCGGGATCGAAGTCGGGCGGCGCCCAGGCTGGCGCGACCCAGGAGGCCGGCGTGTTCTCGGCGAAGCGGCCGTCGCAGTGTCGCTCAACGCGTGAGACGCTCTCGTACACGACGATGGCGGCGCCGAGGTAGCCCACGACGACGGCGATCGCCGCGACCAGGACCCCGGCAAGCAGGAGCGTGCGTTTCACTGCGGCAGCCTTCCCACCTCCATCATCGGCAGCCCGGCCGGGTGATCCAAGAGCCGTCCGGCCCGCCCGGTCAACCGACCTCGGGGAACTCGCGCTCGGCGGTCTTCTGCACGTCGGCGATGGCCGCGAACGAGCCGCGCAGCAGCTCGCGCTGGAGCGAGGTCAGCGACGACAGCTCCACCACCGAGGTCGGCTCGCGGCCGGCACGGAGGTCATCGAGCTGCGTCTGCAGGCGCAGGCCCATGAGGAAGTCGTAGGCGTCAGCGATCTCCTCCCGGCTCCCAGCCGGCAGCAGCTCGCGGTCGGCCAGCGCGATGATGCGCTCCATCGTGTGCGTGGCCACGATGCGCTGGCGCTCGGCGTACACGCGCGCGAAGGCCACCATCGGCTGTAGCGCGTCCTTGAGGTCGAAACGGCCGCTCGACTCGGCAGCGCCACCGAGGTAGATGTTGCCCGGCAGGCGCAGCGGCGGGCGGAACGTGAGGGCGTTGCGCGCCAGCAGGAACTGCACGCCCCGTTGCGCGGGCAGGGTGGCGTGGACGTGCCGTCGCAGCTCGCCCACGAGCGCGGCGTCACCGCGGATCAGCCGGAAGTCAAGGAAGATCGAGAGGTCGGCCAGATCCTGGGCACCGGCTCGCCCCATCCAGCCGTCGTAGGCCTCCATCCACCCGCTGAGCGAACGGCACCACCGGGGGTCGCCGGCCATGACCTGGCCACGACACTCGGGGTAGCCGACGGCCGCCAGGCCGCGATTGACGCGGCCCCCCAGGTCCTCGAACCAGGCCTGCACCTCGTCGGGGTCGGCGCCCTCGGGCACGTCGTAGACCAGCCCGTTGTCCTGATCGCTGATGAGGTGCACCTCTCCCCTGCCCTGGCTGCCGAAGGCGAGCCAGGCGAACGGCGCTGGCGCCGGACCCAGCTCCTCGAGGGCTAGCTCGAGCAGGCGCACGGTGGCGGCATCGAAGACCGAGGTCAGGGTGCTGGTGACCGGGCGGGGCTTGGATGTCGAGCCCAGCAGGCTCGCGGCCAGCGAGCCCGTACGCTCGCAGCGTCGGGCGACCTCCTCCACCGAGGTCGCCCGACCGATGTCCCGCAGCACCACCAGCGGCGCGTAGCGCGGCGAGCGGATGAGGGCCTCCTTGTCCACGACCGCCGTGATCGAGCCGGATGCATCCTCGATCGCGAGGTGCTTCACGCCCGCCTGCTCCATGTGCAGCAGCGCCTCGTACACCGGCGCGCTCTGCGGCAGGCGGATGAGCGGTGCGGTCATGACCGTCTCCACAGGATCATCGATGGCCTTGCCGGCGGCGACCACCCGTGAGCGGATGTCGTGATCGGTGACGATGCCGATGGGCGCACCCGTGGCGCTGGCCACCAGTGCCGCGGTCGCACCGCGCTCGGTCATGGTCGTGGCCACATCGCCCAGCCGCGCCGCCATGGGCACCACGATGGGCGCCACGCCCAGGGCCTCGATGGACTCGTGCAGGAAGAGCAGGGACGCACGCAGCTGCTGCACCTCGCGGTCAGCGGCGCCGCCGCGGGCCGCGGTCACATCCACGAGCAGCCCGTCGATCCAGGCCGGCGCATCCTCCTCGTCGCGTACGAGCACGCCTGACAGCAGCACCGAGCGCGGCCCGGCGGGTGTATCGACCGCCAGGAACTGGTCGCGCACCTCGCCGGTCTCGAGCAAGCGACGGTAGACGCGCGCGTACTCATCGGGGCTGCCGAAGCAGTCGGCGAGGGCCAGCTGTTCGCCCTCTGCGGTGGGCACGAGCGAGAGCAGCTCACGGGCAGCCGGACTGAGGTCGACGAAGACGCCGCGGCGTGCGGCCACGGCACGGAAGACACCGACCGATGAGCCGATGGTCGTGGCGTCGCTGCGCGCGGCCGCGGCAGCGGTGACGTCGCGGGCCAGCAGGATGTGCCCGGTCTGGGCGCCGAACTCGACGGGCTCGAGTGTCAGCAGACACTCGATCGCAGACCCATCCGCGCGGGTCAGCAGGCCCTCGCGCGCGACCCCCAGCACGGTCGATTCCCGCTCCCCTCCGTCGAGCACCGCCCACAGGGCGGCGTTGCCCTCGCGTGGCAGGACGTCCTCGGGCTCGAGGAACTCGAGCTGTCGCGAGCCGTACCCGAGCAGCTCGAGGAACGTGGGGTTGGCATAGCGCAGGCGGCCGTCGACGATCAGCAGCGTGCCTTCCGAGGTGGCTTCCACGAGCGCGTGGTAGCGAGCATTGGAGTCGCGCAGCCGCTCGACGCCCTCCTCCCGGCGACGCTCGATGCGCAGCGATTGCTGCAGCACGAAGAGCAACAGCAGGGCGATGACGCCGGAGATGCCCACGGCGGCCACGAGCAGGTTGCGCTCGATGCGGTCGATCTCCGCTTGCACATCGTCGACGTACATGCCGGTGCCGATGACCCAATCCCACGGCTCGAAGCCCTTGACGTAGGACTCCTTCGGCTCCAGTCGCTGGACGTCATCGAAGCGCTGGAAGACGTAGCCGACGTAGCCCTCTTCCTGTTCGTCGACGAGCTCGGCGAACTCGACGAAGATCGGCTCCCCGCGCGGGTCGGTGTAGTCCGAGAGGTCCTCACCCTCGAGGTCGGGCCGATACGGATGCATCACCATCGTGGGCGCGGTGTCCTGGATCCAGAAGTAGTCGAGCCCGTCCTCGCCGTAGCGCAGCTGGGAGACCACGCCGGCCGCCGCAGCCTGGGCCGCTTCACGGGTGAGGTTGCCGGCCCGTTCTTCGGCCTCGTACGCGGCAAGCACGCTCCAGGCCGAGTTCGTCAGCTCGCGGATCATCTCGCGCTTGCGCTCGGTGAGCGACTCTTCGAACGAGGGCAGGATGAGCCCCCAGAAGGCGATGAGGAAGAGCGCGAGGGCAGCGACCGCGGGCAGGACCACGCGCAGCACGAAGGGGCGACGGCTGAAGTGGCCCGGGCTGCCGGGCGGCTCGGCCGATACGGGAACGGCGCGTTCACCCTCGGCTGGCGGCGCCTTCGGGGCCAGCCCAGGACCATCGATGACGGACGCGCGGAAGCGGACCCAGTCCTCGTGGGGCATCTCGATCGCGAGAGCCTCACTGCCGAGGCCGCGGACGGCGTGGTAGTCGGTGCCGGCGCTGACGAGCAGGTCGTTCCGGGCCGCGAGGTTCCGCAGCGCCTGTCGCTGGTCAGGTTCGAACTCCTCGTAGATGGCCTCGATGCCATCGAGGCCCTTGGCGCGCAGGTCGAGCACGAACGACTCCAGCGCGGCGAGGTCGCGGTCATAGACCAGCGGATGGGCGAGGAAGACCTTGCCCCCCGCGCGGTGGAGCAGCTCGATGGCTGCGCCGATCTCCAGGCGCCCATCGGGAGCGGCCGAGTCGTCATCGTGATGGTCGCTGCCACCGGCCGCGCGGATCGAGCCCTCGATGCTCTGGGTGTCGACCGAGCGGTGCGCCCGCATGGAGGCTAGTGTCGCGGTCAGCTCGGGGTGCTCGGGGTCGAAACCGTAGGCCACGAGGTGGATGATCCGGCCCTCGTGCTGGGTGGTCAGCTCGATGCCGGGGAGCGAGGAGACACCGCGCGCGTCCAGGGCGTCGCGGAACGCCGGCCAGCCGGCGAGCGTGTCGTGGTCGCAGAGCGCAGCGAAACGGACCCCGGCCCGCGCCAGGCGCTCGCCGAGCGCGACGGGTGTGAGGGCGCCATCGGAATGGAGCGTGTGCGTGTGGAAGTTGACGAGGATGCCTTCAGCCATGGTCCCGAGGGTCAGGCTCGGGCGCGGGACCAGCGGCGACTAGGTCCACTCGGCCCCAACTCGAGGGTCCGGGTCGGTGAGCTCACCACGGGCCGACCGTCCGACCGGATCGGCGGGCGACAGCCTGCAACCGCTGCCAACCCGATCGTCGCGCCGGAGTCGGCCACACCGGCCCACCCGGAACGGGGCCACTTGGCTCTATGTGCGGGCTCGGGCACGGGCGTTATGTGGAGGTGACACCGCGCGCCGCGCAGGCCGGACTCGCTCCGGTCCGCGACGCGGGGTTGATTCGTGAGGGAGCACGAATGACGACCGCAACGGAGAGCGCGGTCGGGGGGACGGTTGACCAGGATTCCCTCGATCGCATCATCGCCACCCAGACTGGTCGCCCGGGTGCCCTGCTGGGCATCCTGCAGCGGCTCCAGGAAGAGAGCCCCAACAAGTACCTGCCCATGGACACGCTCGAGTACGTGGCCAAGCGCACCGGCATCCCCCAGTCGCAGGTCTACTCCGTGGCCTCCTTCTACTCCCTCTTCAACCTCGACCCGCAGGGCGACCACATCGTGGCCATCTGCCGTGGCACGGCCTGCCACACCCGTGGCTCGCGACCCCTGCTCGAGCGCGTGAAGCTCCAGCTGGGCCTGCGCGACGGCGGCATCGACGCCGACAAGGTCTCCCTGACCACGCCTGACCTGGGCTTCACCGTCCGCACCGTGGCCTGCTTCGGCCAGTGCGCCCTGGCGCCGGTCGTGGAGGTGGACCACGCCATCCGCGGCCACGTCACCGAGCAAGCGCTCATCCGCGAGGTGGAAGAGCTGCGGAAGCGAGGCCGAAGATGAGGATCGCCGACCTCGCCGAGTTCAACGCCGTCCGCGAAGCCGGGCTGGCCAAACTCACGCCCGATCGTCCGCGGGTCGCCGTGGGCATGGGCACCTGCGGTAGCGGCAATGGTGCCGAGGGCGTGTACACGGCCTTCCTCTCGGCCATCGAGGCCCGAGGGCTGGACGTGGACCTGCGATCCGTGGGCTGCTTCGGGTTCTGCGCCGAGGAACCCCTGGTCAACGTGTGGGTGCCCGGCGCTCCCCTGCTCATGCTGCGTCGCGTGCAGCCCGAGCACGTCGACCACATCCTCGAGGCCATCGAGCGTGGGGTGCTGCCGAGCGCCGAGCTCGCGCTCTGCCGCATCGACGAGTGGGACCACCTCACCGGTCACGTGCGCTATGGCAGCGGCTACGACGAGATCCCCGCGTGGGACGAGGTGCCCTTCTTCGCGGGCCAGCTCAAGATCGCCCTGCGCAACTGCGGCCTCATCAGCCCCGACGACATCGAGGAGTA
>JBFLKP010000235.1:0-6723 GCA_040883225.1 Candidatus Limnocylindrales bacterium
CCTGTGTGCCGATCGCCCCACCTCTGGTCCGTGGGGTACGGTTCACCCGTGACGGCCATCCTCACCCTGCTCATCGTGCTCGCGCTCTCGCTGGTCGTGACCCGCATGGCCACGGTCGCCCTCGCGGCCACCGGTCTCTCGCGCGAGGCGGCCAGGTTCCAGGCTCGCTCCGCGTTCAGCGGCGCCGGCTTCACCACCACCGAGTCCGAGTCGGTCGTTCGCCACCCGGTGCGTCGCCGGATCATCATGTGGCTGATGCTCGCGGGCAACGCCGGCATCGTCGCGGTCATGGCCTCGATCGTGCTCGCCGCCGTGGCACCCGATGACGACATCAACGCCTTCCTTCGCGTGGCCCTGGTGCTGGCTGGGATCTTCGCCATCTGGTGGGCGTCCCGCACCGACTGGGTCGACCGCCGCATCACGCGTCTGGCCGGCATGGCGCTGCGGCGCTGGACCGAGCTCGACGTGAACGACTACGCGGCCCTGCTCCACGTCGGCGGTGAGCACATCGTGACCGAGCTGCGCGTCGAGGACGGCTCATGGCTGGCCGGCCGCTCGCTGCGGGAGCTGGCCCTGCGGGACGAGGGCGTCATCGTGCTTGGCGTGGAACGGCCCGATGGCAGCTATCTGGGCGTGCCCCAGGGCAAGACCGTGCTGGTGGCCGACGACCTGCTCATCGTCTACAGCCGGAGCGACGTCCTCGCGGAGCTGGATCAGCGTCGCCACGGCTCGACCGGTGACGCGGCCCATGCGGCGGCCGTGGTGGAGCAGGCGCGCGTCATCGCCGACGAGCACCCGGAGGGCCCGGCCGACGTGGAGCCCCCCGACAGGCAGGCGTCGGAGCCCTCGCGCGACCCCGCGAGCTAGGCGTCGGCGAAGATCGCTTCGCGCACCGCGGCCAGCTCCCGGCGCAGCTCCTCGTTGCGGGCGACCTCCTGGTCGATCTTCTTGCACGCGTGCAGCACGGTGGAGTGGTCGCGGCCGCCCAGCTCGGCGCCGATACGCAGCAGCGAGACGTCGGTCTCCTCGCGCATGAGGTACATCGCGATCTGGCGCGGCACGACCACGGCGCGATCGCGCTTCTTGCCCCGCAACGTCTCGAGGTCGACGTCGTAGTAGTCGGACACGGCCATGGCGATGCGCTCGGGCGTTACCGCGCGCTTGCGCGGGCTGTAGAGCACGTTGCTGAGCACGGCCTGGGCAAGATCGACGCTGATGGGCATGCCCTGCATCGAGGCGTAGGCCACGATGCGGTTGAGCGCACCTTCCAGCTCGCGGATGTTGGAGACGACCTTGCGCGCGATGAACTCGAGCGCCTCCGGGTCCACGCGCACGCCCTGCTCCTCCGACTTGGTGCGGAGGATGGCGATGCGGGTCTCGAGGTCGGGCGCGGTGAGGTCGGCGATGAGGCCCCACTCGAAGCGGCTGCGCAGGCGCTCTTCGAGGGTGGTGATCTGCTTGGGCGGGCGGTCGCTCGAGAGGACGATCTGCTTGCCGTCCTCATGGATGGCATTGAAGGTGTGGAAGAACTCCTCCTGCGTCCGCTCCTTGTCGGCGATGAACTGGATGTCGTCGATGAGCAGCAGGTCGATCTGGCGGTAGCGCGCCCGGAAGTCGTCGATGCGGCCCTGCTGGATGGAGGTGATGAACTCGTTGGTGAACTTCTCGCTGGTGGCGTAGACGACCTTCTTGCGCGGGAAGCGCTGGACCACGGCATTGCCCACGGCGTGCATCAGGTGTGTCTTGCCCAGGCCCACGCCACCGTAGAGGAAGAGCGGGTTGTAGGCCTCTCCGGGGCGCTCCGCCACCGACAGGCTGGCGGCGTGAGCCAGGCGATTGGCACTGCCCACGATGAAGGTGCGGAAGGTGTAGCGCGAGTTGAGGTTGACGCCGCCACCCTCGGTGGCGCCGACGCGACCCGGCTCGAGGCGGACCTTGGGGCTTTCCGGTCGCGCCACCTCCTCCGGCGACTCCGCCTCGCCAGGGATCTCGGCGTCGAGCTCTCTGACCTCGAACTCCACGTTGACGCTGTACCCCACGATGCGGGCGAGCGTCTGGGCGATCAACGAGCGGTAGCGGTTCTCCAGCCAGTCCTTGGCAAAGCCATTGGGAGCAGCGACGCGGAAGCGGTCTCCATCGACGTCGACGAGCTGCGTGTCCTTCAGCCAGGTCTCGTAGTTGGCCGGGGACAGCGACACCTGCAGCTCACCGAGGGCGGCTCTCCAGACCTGCTTCGCGTCCATCGATGGCAACGTGACCCGTACTACTCACAGCTCAGCGCGTCCCTCTCGGAGTGACGTCCCGACACCCAGGGCAGAGGCGCGATCGACATCCCATCGGAGGAACCGGGCCGACCCCCCTCGGGCCGTCACGACGGTGGCTCCAGCTTGGGTTCCCGGGGCCCGCTCTCGAGCACCGGGGGCGCCACCTTAGCACCGGCTTTCGGCAGCGCGCAACGTCGGCCGGAGATACTCCAGGGGAGTATCCTGGCCGGGGCCATGAGAACGTCCCGAAGCCCTCTCGCCCAGCCCGGGAGGCGCCGGCCCGGAGAGCGCTCGGCCGCGTTTCGATGTTGGCCTGGCGCACCGTCCAACCGGCCCAGGACCACCCTCCAGGACCCCCGCGAAGCGGGGCGGACGGGCCGGCACTCAACCGATGCGCTGACCCGGCGCGGCCCCATCATCCACGCTCAGCAGCGGGATCGCACCGTCGGGAGCGAGCGCGCCCAGCACGAGCACCTCGCTGCGGAAGCCGGCCACCTTCCGTGGCGGGAGGTTGACCACCGCCACGATCAGTCGCCCGACCAGCTGCGCGGGGTCTGGATACGTGTCCGTGAGCTGGGCCGAGGACCGCCTCCGGCCACTGGCCCCGAAGTCGATCTCGAGACGGTACGCCGGCCGCCGGGCACCTTCGAGCGGGGCTGCCGTGAGGATGCGGCCGACCCGCAGGTCGAGGCGGTCGAAGTCGTCGATGGTGGCGCTGCCCGGGTCCAGGAAGGGCGGCTGGCCTGTCGCTCGCTCGGTCGGCATGTCGGTTCCCTCGGTGAACGGAGTGGCTCGCGTATAATCCCTCGACACCGATGCGCTTGGGCGCCGGGACGTCCACAAGTGGACCACCGGGCCGGCGGACGCATCGATCACATCCGCATCGGCAGGCCGGTCCAAGCGAGATGGTCACGACCGTCTGCCTGAAGGAGCCCAGACCCCAGTGACAAAGCAGACGTACCAGCCCAAGAAGCGCCATCGCGCCAAGGAGCACGGCTTCCGCAAGCGCATGAAGACCAGGGCCGGCCGCAAGGTGCTCGCCGCCCGGCGTGCGCGTGGCCGCAAGAAGCTCAGCTACTGATCGCCGGCTGACCCGGAAGGGGGCCGTGCCAACGCTCCGTGCCCGGGAGGACTTCGCTCGCATCAGCGAGCAGGGCCGCTCCCGCTCGGATCGACTGATGGCCGTCCGCTTCGTCCCTAATGGCCGCGACCACGACCGCTTCGGCATCTCGACTGGGCGACGCCTCGGCGGCGCTGTCCAGCGCAACCGCGTGCGTCGGCGTCTGCGCGAGATCATCCGCCGATGCCCCAACGACACCGGCCACGGCTGGGACATCCTCATCGTCGCCCGCCCCCCGGCCGTGGATGCCTCGTTCGGTGAGCTCTCGTCCGCGCTCGAGCGGCTCCTCCACATCGTCCGTCGGCCGGTGAGGACATCGTGACGGCCGTGAGCGGCCTCGCCAGGCGCGTCGGCATCGGCCTCATCCACGGCTACCGCAAGCTGCTCTCTCCGCTCTTCGCCGGTTCGTGTCGGTATGAACCCTCCTGTTCGGTCTACACCGAACAGGCCATCAACAAGTACGGGTTGCTGAAGGGCAGCTGGATGGGCGCCAAGCGCATCGCCAGCTGTGGTCCCTGGCGTCCCGGCGGCTATGACCCGGTGAAATAGTGAACATCCGCTCCGCCCTGACCGCGCCCTTCCGCCTCACCTTCATCGATCTGCTGGCCGCGGTCGCCATCGCCGTGCTGGCCTTCAGCCTTGCCATCGGCCCTGTGCTGGGCCAGGACGACGGTCCCAGCGTCGAGCCCACGGCCGCGGCCCAGGCCACGCCTGACCCGACCGACGCCGCGGCAGCCACGCCTGACCCGACCGACGCCGCGGCAGCCACGCCCGCACCCGCGAGTGGCGCAGCCGCCGAGACCACGCCGCCCGACGGCACTGACGGGGCCGGGGCCTCGATCGCGCCGGAGACCGCCGACGGATCCGAGACCGACCCCTGCGCCCCACGGCCGACCCAGGACCCGGACGCCTCGCCCGACCCCGATGCCACGGACCCGCCGCCGGAGAACCTGTGCCCGGCACAGCCGAGCAGCAACCCCCTGGACCTGCTGGCCTGGCTGTTCACACCCATCTTCCAGATCATCTTCATCGGCCTCGCCGAGCTCTACGACATCACCGGCGACATCGGCATCAGCATCATCCTGCTGACGATCATCATTCGCGCCCTGCTCATCCCGGTCTTCCGCATGCAGATCGTGTCACAGCGCCGCATGCAGATGCTCCAGCCGGAGCTGCGCGCCATCCAGAACAAGTACAAGGGCGACCGCCAGAAGATCTCCGAAGAGCAGATGAAGCTGTACAAGGATCGTGGCGTGAACCCGGCCTCGGGCTGTCTGCCCGCGGTGCTGCAGCTGTTCCTGCTGCTGCCCATGTACCAGGTCTTCATGCGCGGCCTCAATGCGCCGGACATCAGCCAGATGCTGAGCGTCAAGATCCCGTTCACCGACACCGAGGTGCAGGTCGTGGAAGTCGCCTGCTACAACCCGACGGACCCATACGCGCCGTGCATCAACCCCGACATCCCCTGGCTGGCCTGGCTTCCCAAGATCGACAATGGACTCGTGTTCCCCGGCTATCCTGGCGGCCTGCCCGCGAATGAGCCGGAGGTCTTCCTCATGGTCTTCGGCGGCCTGGGGCTGGGCCTCTCGCTGCTGGCCCTCTTCTCTGCCTTCTTCCAGCTGATCCAGTCGCGCATGATGATGAACCGCAACATCGCCCCCGGCGACACCACCGCTGTGACCACCAACCGGATGATGCTGCTGCTGCCGCTGTTCTCGATCGTCTACGGTGCGATCCTGCCGGCCGGCCTCTTCATCTACTGGATCACCACCTCGGTCTTCAGCGTCGTCCAGCAGTTCCTCATCAATGGCTTCGGAGGGCTCTTCCCGCTCTTCGGCTGGACGCCTCGGATCGCCAGGGACTTCACCGCACCGTTCCCCGTGACCATGCCGGAGCCGAAGGCCCCCGACCCGGAGAAGAACGGCGACAAGACCACGACGAGCAAGAAGCGCTCCACCAAGGAGAGCGCCGCGGGCACCATCAGACCGGCACGGCGTCGCAGCCGTCGCCGAGGGAGACGACGATGAGCGAATACCAGGAGTTCACCGGCAAGACCGTCGAGGAGGCGCTGAAGAACGCGCGCGAAGCCTTCGGCGTGGGAGGCCTGCAGGACCTCGACTTCGAGATCCTGACCCAGGGCAGCCGCGGCGTGCTGGGCATGGGAGCCGAGCCCGCCCGCATCATCGCCGCGCCGCGCTCCGCACTCGGCGGAGCCGCGCCCAAGAAGGAAGCGGCCGAGGCCACGGCGCCGCCGGTCGAGCCCGCCCCGCGCACCGACGATCGGCCTCGCGAGCCCCGCGAACGCCGCGAACCCCGGCCTCGCCGCCGAAGCGACGATGGTGACGATCGCGGCGAGAGCCGACGCAGCCGCGGCGGCAGCCGCAGCCGCGAGGCCTCCAAGGTGAGCGAAGCTGCCAGCGCCGAGGTCGAGGCTGCCGTCGCTGCCGGTACCAGCCCCAAGACCGCCTCGACCAACGACGAGGAAGCCTCACCGGAGGCACTGGCCGCAGGCAAGGAGATCCTCGAGCAGCTCGTGTCGATGATGGGCTACGACGCGGGCGTCGAGGTGAGCACAGGCGACACCGCCAAGATCACGGTCTACGGCGCAAACGAGGAGGAGAAGGAGGCGCTCGGCGCGCTCATCGGCCGCAAGGGCGAGCGTCTCTCGGCCCTGCAACACCTCGTGAACCTCATGCTCAGCCGCAAGATGGGGACCTGGACTCGCGTGCTCGTCGATGTCGAAGACTATCGTGGCCGCCGTGAACGCCAGCTCGTGGAGGTGGCCGCGCGTGCCGCCGATCGCGTCGAGGAGACCGGGCAGATGCTGCAGCTGGAGCCGATGTCCGCGCTCGAGCGCCGCTGGGTCCACCTGGCGCTACGAGATCGCGAGGGCATCACCACGCAGTCGATCGGCGAGGAGCCCATGCGCCGGGTGGTCGTGCTCAAGGCCTAGGCCCCAGGAGCGGACGACCCGCGGGAACACCAGAACGACCCCGTCCACCCGACGGGGTCGTGCTGTAGCCGTGGTTGGTGGAGATGGGGGAGAGTCGAACTCCCCGTCCAGAACCCTCTGCCGAAGACCACTACGAGCGTAGCCGATGGTTTGTCGTCGATCCGTCGTCCCAGCATCGGCACCGTGGCGCCGGATCCAGCCACGTCCCCTTTCGGGCTTGACTCTCGGCTACGTGGCGCTGGCCGAGAGCGCATCCCCGCTGGATGACGCTTCCACAGCCCACGGGGATGAGGCTGCTTCCACGCTCACCTTACGGCCTTAGGCCGCGAGGGCGAGAGCAGGCTGGCGGTTGTTGCCAGTTACTTCGTTTTTGCCACCTGATTAAC
>JBFLKP010000236.1:0-8820 GCA_040883225.1 Candidatus Limnocylindrales bacterium
ATGCAGGACGGCTTCTACGCGCTCGAGGACGAGGGTCCGCCCGAGCTCATCGCGCCGGTCGCGGGCCAGGACCCGAGCACCCGCCTAAACGACGGCGAGACCGACCCTCAGGGTCGCTTCTGGGCCGGATCCATGGGCTGGTCGGCCGAGCCCGAGGCGGGGGCCCTGTACCGGCTCGACGCCGATGGCACGGTGAAGCGGATGCTCGACCGGGTGACCATCAGCAACGGCCTCGGCTGGAGCCCCGACGGCACGATCATGTACTACGTCGACACGCCCACGATGCGCGTCGACATGTTCGACTTCGACCCGGTCTCCGGCGACATCGCCAACCGGCGCGAGTTCGTGACCATCCGCCACGGCGGTGGCCGGCCGGACGGACTGACGGTCGACAGCGAGGGCGCCGTGTGGGTGGCCACCTGGCCGGGCTACGGCGTCCACCGCTACCTGCCCGACGGCAGCCTCGACGCGGTCATCCCGCTGCCGGTCTCGAACGTCTCGAGCATCGAGCTGGGCGGACCGGACCTGCGTGACGCCTTCATCACCACCGCCTGGGAGCTGCTCTCCGACGAGGAGCACGCAGCACAGCCCCTGGCCGGGAGCCTCTTCCACACCCGCGTCGACGTGCCCGGCCAGTCGCGCGTCGCCTTCGCCGGCTGACCGTGCGCTGACCATGGTCTTCGAGGGTGTCCGACCGGTCCTGCACCTGCCCTTCGCCGACACGCCCGCGCAGCCCATCCTCGAGGACGAGCTGGCGCGCCTGGCCGAGCACATGCTCGACCTCGGGGTCGACGGCCTGGCCGTGCCCCAGCTGGCCTCCGAGGCGTGGACCCTGACCGATGCCGAGCGCGAGCGGGTCGTGAGCGTCGCGGCCGAGGTCTGCGCCGGACGAGCGCCGCTCGTGGTCGGGCTCGACGGCACCACCGCCGTGGCCGTCGACCGAGCGCGCCGCGCCGCGGCCGCGGGCGCCGCCGGCCTGATGGTCCTGCCGCCGCGGCAGGCCACGAGCCCCGAGCAGCTCGTGGAGCACTACGCGGCCGTGGCCGCTGCGGCCGGCCTGCCGGTGATGGTGCAGGACTCGCCACAGGTCACGGGGGTGCGGCTGGACGTGGCCACGGTCGTGCGCATGCGCGAGGCGAGCCCGCTGGTGCTGGCGGTGAAGTCGGAGATCCCCGGCGCGGGCACGAAGGCCAGCGCCATCCACGAGGCGGGCCTCGAGCTCATCGCCGGCTGGGGCGGGCTGCACTACCTCGAGCAGCTCGATCGCGGTGCGGTCGGCTGCTTCCCCGGCTGCGACCTCGGTCCGGCCATCAAGGCCATCGATACCGCCGCCCGTGGCGGCCGAGCGGGAGAGGCGCAGGCGCTCTACCGCCGCATCCTGCCCTTCCTCTCGCTGGCCACCGCCTCGCTGGACCTCCTGCTCCTGACCGCCAAGCGCCATCTCCGCCGCAGCGGCATCTTCTCCACCGAGGTGCTGCGAGCGCCCGCACGCACGCTCGACGCAAGGGAGGCGCAGGTGGTCGACGCGCTCCTCGACGAGCTCGCGGCGGCCGGCGTGCCCGGCTTCTAGCGGCTCACCCGGTTCCCGCCTCGACCGTGGGCACCTCGTCGTCGAGGACCCGGATCTCGATGAGCTCCGGCCAGCGCTTGCCCGTGACGAGGAAGGTCTCGGTGGCTGTGTCGTAGGCGATGCCGTTGAGCACGTCGCCCGGGTCGGCCAGAGCGGGGTGTGGCTCGATGATGCCGGCGAGGTCGAGCACGCCGGTGACGTGCCCATCCGCGGGGTCGATGCGCACGATGAGGTCGCGCTTCCAGATGTTGGCCCACACCTCCCCGTCCACGCACTCGAGCTCGTTCAGACGGGCCAGCGACTGGCCGCCCACGGTCACCGACACCGAGCCCAGGACCTCGAAGGTGTGGGGGTCGCGGAACTCCAGCTCGTCGCTGCCGTCGCTCATGATCAGCCGCTGCCCGTCGTAGCAGAGGCCCCAGCCCTGGCCCTCGTAGCGATGGCGGCCAACCACCTCGAAGGTCCGGGCATCGAAGCGCCGGGCCAGGCCGCGCATCCAGGTCAGCTGGACCAGCTCGTCGCCGATCGCGGCCAGACCCTCCCCGAACTCGTCGTCAGGGAGCGGACGCAGGCGCAGCACGTCCCCACTGGCAGGGTCGACCTCGCGCAGGCTGGAGCTGCCGTAGAGACCGGTCGATTCGTAGAGCCGACCGTCCTCGGCCACGAGCAGGCCCTGGGTGAAGGCCCCGGGGTCGTGGGGTCGTCGGGAGACGACCTCCCACTCGAGGAACGGCACCGGCATAGGTGGCGACGCAGCGACCGTCGCCGCGACGGCCAGGAGGGCCGCTAGGGCGGCAGCGTTGAGGCGCATGGTGAGCAGTCTGACGCACCGCCGTGGATGGCAGGGGAAAGGCGCCGGTCGCTCGCCTGCCTGAGCGATCCGGCGCTATGCGTGAGGCTAGGGCCGCGGGGCTCTCGTGGGCATCGTCATGTCAGCGCCGGGGGCGATGGGTCGGAGGTACCGAGACCACCACACCGGACGCGCCGCCTCCACCCCGGGCATGACCGCTTCGACCACCTCGGACCGCCGATGCGACACCGGTCCGCCGCCAGCTCGGGCTTGTTGGACGGCCACTTGGTAGGCGATACTTGCGCTCGAGCGGTCGGAACGCGCCTGCATCACGACCCTGTCACGTAGGAGGGACATATGGCTGAGAAGAAGAACGAGACACCTGAGGCACCCGAGACTCCAGCGACCCCGTCCGCGGAGCCGCAGGCGGACACCGCATCGGCTGGCCCTTCACAGACCGCTCAGGCTACGGCTGTCGCATCGGCCGCCCTCAGCGACGTCCGGGCCAAGCTCGTCGCCGGCGAGCAGTTCGTGCTCAGCGCGGCGCTGGTCATCGTGGTCCTCTCGTACTTCATCTTCGACTTCCTGCTCGACAACCCGGTCGTCGGTGACTTCTCGGTCCTGCTGGCCGTGCTCACCGTGCTGGCCATCTGGGTCCACCGCTGGGGCCACTACGACTTCGGCAAGGGCTACCGCATCGTCATCGGCGCCCTCGGCGTCTCGCTGGCGCTGCTGGCGCTCATGAACCTCCTTGCCTGGGCGCGTATCGGCGGACCGTCGGACGACTTCATGCATCTCCTTGGCCGGCTCACCTACTGGGCCGCAGGCGTGGCCGCGTTCGTCGGCGCCTGGCAGGTCTTCCGCACCCGCGAGGACTGACCGCCCCACCCACGGGTCGCGCCCCCGCGACCTCATCGCTCTCGCTGACCGGGTCGCATCCGCTGCGGCCCGGTCGCCGATTCTGTGGATAACTCCGGCTCGCTTGCCGTGTCCACGACCTGCGACGACGGTGATGCCCTGTTAGGCTTTCGGGACTAGCAAAGCCTACGAGGCACGCCAACCAAAGACCCGCCGTCCCAGCGGCAGGGCCTGGTGCGCTCGATCAGCCGTGATCGAAGCGCATCGTCCTCGGGCCCCGAGCGACATCCCCAGGTGTCGATCGATCCCGATCCTCGCGAGGCGCGTCCCAGCGCGTCAGCAGTCGGTCCGGCATCCCAGCCCGGTCCGTCCCTCCGGGTCCCCTGCGCTGTGCGGCACTGCCGCTCCCGTCCGCCCCAGCGGACAGGTGTGGCCCCTAGGAGGCAGCCGATTGCCTGAAGCACCCGACCGCACCATCGCGGCACTCACCATCCCCGCGCACGCCAGCCGGCGGAGCAGCGCCCTGCGTGCCATCCTCGGCGCTGTCTTCGCGCTCTCCGTGTTGGCGGTCCCGCAAGCGGTCAGCCCGACGCCAGTCGCCGCCGGCTCCTCCTGTACCGGGTGGACCAGCACCACCAAGCCACCGCGCAGCATCCGCGTCCTGAACCGGCGCCTCAACAAGGTCGAGACCGTCGCCTTCCGGAAGTACGTCAAGAAGGTCATGGCCTCGGGCGAGTGGCCCAGCCGCCTGAAGATGGCCACCCTGGAGGCCGGTGCGCTCGCGACCAAGCAGTACGCCTGGTACTACGCCATGAAGGGCAACCATCGCTCCCACTACGTCTACAAGGGCCGGTGCTACGACGTGCGCGACGACACCACCGACCAGCTCTACAAGCACTACGCCACGCCGGACGCACGACAGAAGAAGGCCGTGGACAAGACGTGGGGCCTGTCGCTGCGCAAGAGCGGCAGGTTCTTCCTCACCGGCTATCGTGCCGGCAGCTCCCGGACCTGCGGCGCGGACGCCAATGGCTGGAAGCTCTTCGCCGCGAGCGTGGAGGCCTGCGCCAGGAAGGGCTGGTCCTACAAGCGCATCCTCAACACCTACCTCAACCCCAACCTCAAGTACGTCTGGTCCGACGCCGTGGGACCCAACGTGAGCCGACCTCGCATCGTGTTCAAGAAGGGCAACAGCGTGGCGACCGGCGCCGCCACGGTCGCCTGGCAGCCGCGCCCGCGCAAGACCGACGTGGGCCGCTTCCAGCTGCAGCGCAAGGTCAGCGGCGGCACGTGGAAGACCGTCGAGCTGCCCAAGCCCAAGGTCTGGAAGACGGACGCCTGGGTCAAGCTCAACGGCAAGTCCCGTTTCCGCGTCCGGGCCAAGGACAGCAAGGGCAACTGGGGTCCCTGGTCCTATAGCCCCAAGCGCCGCACCATCGTGCGCGGACCGGAAGGCAGGACCCTCGCCGGCGGCTACGCGAGCGCCGTGGCCACACCCACCAAGGTCAAGGCCAGGTTCACCGGTCGCTCCGTCGCGCTGGTGATGCGCACGGGACCGGACATGGGTCGCGTGAAGGTCTTCATCAACGGCAAGTCGCAGGGCATCTTCAGCCTCGATCGCGCCAAGTCCACGCACCGTCGGCTGGTCTTCGCCAGGAATTGGTCCAGGTCGGCAGAGCGCTCGATCGCGGTCAAGCCGGTCTCGGGCGACGCGCGCGTCGACTTCCAGGGCTTCCTCGTCCTGCGCTAGGACCATCGGGCGGTCGATTTCCGCCCTCCTCCGCGGGCATCGTCAGCGCTGGAGCGCTCGACCCTGCTCGCCTCGGTGCGGGTGACCGGTCGGCGACCCGATCGACACCGAATCGACCGGAGGCCTGCCATCCTCTCCGTCAGCCCGACCGCGCGGAACCCCCGAATCGCGGTGTACCCTCGTCCGACTCGCAACGAAGTACACCGCTGGAGGCCACCCGATGTCCCGAATCGTCCGTGGCGCCCTCGTCCAGGCTACCTGGACGGGCGACAAGGAGTCGATGATCCAGAAGCACGAGGGGTACGCCCACGAGGCAGCCAAGGATGGCGCCCAGTTCATCCTCTTCCAGGAGCTGTTCTACGGGCCCTACTTCTGCCAGGTGCAGGACACCAAGTACTACGAGTACACCGAGCTCATCCCCGACGGTCCCACCACACAGCGGATGCAGGACCTGGCCAGGGAGACGGGCATGGTCATCGTGGCTCCGATGTACGAGGAGGACGAGAAGGCCTCGGGCATCTACTACAACACTTCGGCCATCATCGACGCCGACGGGACCTACCTGGGCAAGTACCGCAAGACGCACATCCCTCACGTGCAGGGCTTCTGGGAGAAGTTCTACTTCCGCCCCGGCAACATGGGCTACCCGGTGTTCGAGACCGACATCGCCAAGTTCGGCATGTACATCTGCTACGACCGCCACTTCCCCGAGGGCGCGCGGGCGCTGGGCCTCAATGGGGCCGAGATCGTGCTCATCCCCAGCGCCACCTCGCGCGGGCTGTCCGAGTACCTCTGGCACATCGAGCAGCGCTCCCACGCGGTGGCCAACGGCTACTTCGTGGGCACCATCAACCGCGTGGGCATCGAGCCTCTCGGCGACGACGACTTCTATGGCCAGTCCTACTTCTGCGACCCGCGTGGCCAGTACCTCGGCGAGATCGGGGATGCCCACGAGGAAGAGCTGATCGTGCGCGACCTCGACCTCGACATGGTCAAGCAGGTCCGCGACACCTGGCAGTTCTACCGTGACCGCCGCCCCGACGCCTACGAGGATCTCGTCCGCCCCTAGTCCCGATCGACGGGTGGACGGCCGCCCGAGGTCCGACCGCGCGCTCCTCGCGGGGTTCGCGATCGCCGTCCTCGGAGGGCTGTGGCTGCTCTTCGGCTTCCTCTTCCTGCCGGAGGCCGTGAGCTGGGGCTACGACTATCAGTCGTACGTGAACGCGGCCGAGCGGCTGGCGGCCACGGGCACGCTCTATCCCGAGTGGGCCCTCGAGGCCGCGTACCGCACGGGCTCCATCGAGAACTACTACTACGCGCCCCCCTTGGGCATCGCCATCGGCCCCTTCGACACGCTCTTCGGGGACCTCGCGGTGCCGGCCTGGTACGTGCTGCACGTAGCCGCGCTGGCGGCCGCCTGCGCGCTCGTGCCGGTGCCCGTGTGGGTCCGGCTGGCGACGTTCGGCGTGGTGGCGCTCAGCTACGGAGCCATGCGCGATCTCGTCCTCGGCAACATCAGCGTCATGCTGCTGCTGCCGCTGGCGGTGGCCTGGCGCTGGCTCGACCGGCCGGCCGGCTCGATGGCCCAGGCCGTGGCCATGGCCGTGCGCCCCATGCTGGGCGTGCTGCTCATCTGGCAGACGCTGCGACGGCAGTGGCGCGCGGTGGCCTGGACCATCGGCGCAGGGCTGGGGCTCATCGTCCTCTCCCTGCCGTTCGTGGGCTTCGGCGGCTACGTCGACTACTTCACCGTGCTGGGCAACCTCAGCGGCCTGACCGGCGAGGAGCACAACCTCGACCTGTCCACGTGGGCGCTGGCGATGGGTGCCGGCGAGGGCATCGCCCAGCTCGCGCTGCTCGCCAGCTATGCGCTCGGTATCGCTGCCATCGGCCTGAGCCTGCGGCGTGATGCCGAGATCGGCTTCGTGGTCACGTCCATGGCCTCGCTCGTGCTGGTGCCGCTGCTGTGGGACCACTACCTGGCGATGCTGATGCTGCCAGCCGCGCTGCTGGCCGCCCGGGGCCGACCATGGGGCCTGGCGCTGCCGCTGCTGTCGTGGCTGCCTGCCCTGGCCCTTCCCCTCGTGGTCATGGCCGGCCTGTGGCTGCCCTTCGCCGCTCGCGACAAGGGCGCCAGTGACGCTGCCGGGGCCGTCCCGCCGGCACCGGCCCCAGGGGGCGTCCGAGCATGAGCAGCGCCGGGACCGCCCGACGCGACGAGCTCATCGTGGCCGCGGTGGGCTTCGCCTTCGGGCTCGTCTGGCTCGTCGGCATCCTGCTCGTCTTCAGTCAGCGCGAGACCGTCGACGGCGAGGTCGTCTACGTGCTCGGTGACCACTGGCGCTACGACATCGAGGCCTACGTGCGCGCGGCCGGGCGGCTGGTGGAAGATGGCTCGCTGTACCTGCGCGAGCAGGTCGAGGCCCCGTACGTACCGGGCGGCAAGGACTACTACCACTACGCCCCACCGTTGGGCGTGGCCCTGGTGCCCCTGTCAGGGCTCGACGAGCATGCCGCGTCAGTCGTCTGGTTCGCCGTCAAGTCGCTGGCCCTGCTGGTGGGCTGCCTGCTGATGCCGGTGCGCCTGCCGGTGCGGGCGCTGACGTTCGTGGGCGTAGCGGTCTCGTTCTGGGCCATGCGCGACCTCGTGCTCGGCAACGTGGGCGTGCTGCTGGTGCTGCCCATGGCCGTGGCCTGGCGCTGGCTGGACCGGCCGATCGGGTCGATCGCGCTGGCGCTCACGGTCTCGGTCCGCCCCAGCACCGGCGCCCTGCTCGTCTGGCAGCTCCTGCGCCGACGGTGGCGGGTGGCCGCCTGGACCATCGGCGCCGGCCTCGCGCTCATCGTGCTCAGCGGGTTGGCCGTGGGTCTCGACGGCTACCGCGACTACATCAGCGTGCTGGGCAACATGGTCACGCCCGGCGCCGGCTCGGAGAACCGCGACCTCGGATCCACCCTCGTCGCGCTCGGGCTCCACGAGCGCTGGATCGACCTCGTGCGCCTGGGCAGCATCGCCCTGGGCGCCGTGCTGGTGTTGCTGGGCCTGCGCCGCGACCGTGAGCTCGGATTCATGATCACGCTGGCCGCCTCCATGCTGATGGTGCCGCTGATGTGGGAGTACTACCTCATCATGCTGGCGCTCCCGCTGGCGCTGCTGGCCGACCGCTGGCGCCCGCTGGTGCTGCTCGTGCTGGTGCTCTCGTGGACGCCCTCGTTCTTCGCGCCCCTGCTGCTGCTGCTGACGCTGCTGCTGCTCTTCGTGCTGCCGGCACCACCACGGCGCGACTCGCCGCTGACCGAGGCCGGCGCGAACGCGCTTCCCACATAGGCCTGCGGGCGTGTAGGCTGCCCGCTCATGGACTTCGGATTCACGCTCAAGCCCGAGCACAGCATCGAACGCACCGTGGCGCTGACGCGGCAGGCGGAGGCGGCCGGCTTCAGCTATGGCTGGCTCTTCGACTCCCACATCCTGTGGAAGGACGTCTATCCCCTGCTCACGCTCATGGCCGTCAACACCGAGCGCATGCGGCTGGGGACGTGCGTGACCAACCCGGCCACCCGTGACATCACCGTCACCGCCTCGGTCCTGGCCACGCTCGACGAGATCAGCGGCGGCCGCATGGACCTCGGCATCGGTCGCGGCGACAGCGCCCAGCGCGTGCTGGGCAAGGGTCCGGTCAAGACGCGCGTGCTGGACAACGCGGTCAGGATCATCAAGGACCTCGTCGAGGGTCGCCCAGCCACGTACATGGACACCGAGCTGGAGCTGACGTGGTCGCCCGGCGACCCTCTGCCGGTGTGGATCGCCGGCTACGGGCCGATGGTGCTGGGCATGGCCGGTCGCACCGCCGA
>JBFLKP010000237.1:0-3237 GCA_040883225.1 Candidatus Limnocylindrales bacterium
CATCGTCAGCGACTGGCTGGAGGCTCGCACGGTGCAGCCACCGCACGGCAGCCTCGCCGCCGCGCTGGAGCGAGCGTCCGCCACCCCACAGCGGCGTCACCGGTGGCTGCCGTGGCGCTTCGACCGCGGATCCGGCGCGAGCGGAGACGGGTCTGCCCGAGATGGCCGCGGCGAACACGACCGCCGAGGGGGTCGGCGACTGTCGAGCGCCACGGTCGCGGCCGCGGCCGCGACCGTGGCCGTCATCGCGCTCGCGGCCATCGTCGGGCAAGGCCGCGGACAGCCCGTCGTGCCCGTCATCGGCGGCGCGACCCACTACGTCGCCGAAACGGACGGCGCCTTCCGCACCATCGGTGAGGCCGTGCTGGCGGCAGAGGACGGCGACACCGTCCTCGTCGCGCCCGGCACGTACGAAGAGGCGCTCATCATCGACAAGGACATCACGCTCGTCAGCAGTGCCGAACCTCCGCGCGAGGTCGTGCTCCTCGTGCCCGAGGACGCACCCGACCCGGTCGTGCCGCTGTCGCGGTTCGACCCGCGGGCCGACCGCTTCGAGCTGCCGGAGCGGGTGCCCGTGGGCATCCAGCTCATCGATTCCGACGCCACACTGCGAGGCATCCGGGTCATCGGCCGGGGCGACAGCATCGCCCTGCTCGTCTCGGGCGGCGCCCCGGTCCTCGAGGGGCTGGTGCTCAAGCACGAGGGTGGGCCGCTGCTGGAGACCGCGTTGGCTGGCGCGCTTTTCATCGAGGGTGGTTCGACCGCCAGCGTCCGCGACGCCCACATCTGGCAGCGCGTGCGCATCGCCGGGGGATCGTCCCCGACGATCAGCGACAGCCAGCTCTCCGGAGTCCAGCTCGTGGTGCAAGAGGGGTCCTCGCCCGTCTTCACCGACAACAGCATCGACGGCGGCTGTGGCTGCGACGACGTGACCGTCGTCGGCGGCTCGACGCCAGTGTTCGAGGGCAACACCTTCGTCTTCGGCGGGATGGACGTGGTCGGGCTCGACGATGACGGCACCGGCGCCCACCTCGAGGGCAATCGCTTCAGTGCGCACGACGCCGACGCGCTCTCCATCAGCGGCGGCGCCAGCGCCACGGTCCTGGGCAACAGCTTCTACGGCAATAACCAGGGCGTTCGCGTGTCCGGTGCCTCGGCCGATGTGCGCGGCAACGAGTTCGTGGGCAACTGGAACGCGGTCATGTTGAGCGCCACGGACGCGACCCTCAGCGACAACAACATCCGGGGCGGCGAGATCGGGGTCTCGGTCGGCGATGGGAGCAGCGCGACGATCAGCGGAAACGTGATCGAGAACGTCGGCACCCGCGGCATCTACGTGGCCGACGGCACCAGCCCGACCATCGACGCCAACACCATCTGCGGCAGCACCAGCAACCTCGTCGTCGGTCCGGCAGCGAGCCCGGTGCTCGGCTCGAACGAGATCTGCGCCGACCGTGAGGTGGCCGCCGGCTGACGCCCCGAGCGCTCCACTCCCTCTCCGCCCGCCGTCGCATCCTCCTCCCGGCGGGCGGCCTCCTTGCCACCACGCAGGCGCTGGACCGGCTGACGGCGGGCCTCGCGTGCGATTCGACCGGGGACCGGTTCTCATGCGTAACCCGGCGGAAACCTAAATCGCCCAGACCTTGTCTACCCTCTGAATCGGTCGTGCCGCCTCACTGTGTGCCCATCGACAGACCCAGGGGCCCAGCGCCCGGCCGGAAGAGGAGTAGCAATTGGTCATCGAAGTAGCGTCGAACGACCCGTTCGACAAGATCCAGGCTGCCAAGGACCGCGACATCCGGTTCGTGGAGCTCCAGTTCACCGACCTGCTCGGCATCGTCAAGGGCATCACCATCCCCCTCTACCGGCTCGAGGAGTCCCTCGAGCATGGGACGTGGTTCGATGGTTCGTCGATCGAGGGCTTCACCCGGATCGCCGAGTCCGACCAGTGGCTGCAGCCGGACATGAACACCTTTGCCGAGATCCCCTGGCAGGGCGGCGACATGTCGGCCGGCCCGCTGGGCAGCCGCGGCACCGCCCGCGTCATCTGTGACGTCATGACCCCCGATGGCCAGCCCTTCGTCGGCGACCCGCGCGGCGTGCTCAAGAAGCAGCTCAAGCGCGCAGAGGACATGGGCTTCATCTGGAACGCCGGTCCGGAGCTCGAGTTCTTCCTCTTCCGCAAGGATGAGGACGGCAACATCAGCCCGCTGCCACATGATCGAGGCGGCTACTTCGACTTCTCCACCGACCTCGCCCAGGCGGTCCGGCGCGACATGGTCAACGCGCTCGAGGCCTTCGGTATCCGCGTCGAAGCGGCGCACCACGAGGTCGCCTACGGCCAGCACGAGATCGACTTCCAGTACAGCGACGGCCTGACCACCGCCGACAACGCGGTGACCTTCAAGTTCACGCTCAAGGCCATCGCCAACCTGCACGGGCTCTACGCCACCTTCATGCCCAAGCCCATCGAGGGCATCAACGGCTCCGGCATGCACACGCACCAGAGCCTGTGGTCGATCGAGGATCAGAAGAACGCCTTCGCCGAGCCGCGCAGCAAGTACGGCCTCTCGAAGCTGGCGCAGTCGTACATGGCCGGCGTGCTCGCACATGCCCGTGGCATGGCCGCCCTGCTGGCACCGCTCGTCAACAGCTACAAGCGGCTGGTGCCCGGCTACGAGGCGCCGACCTACCTGACCTGGGGCCGAACCAATCGCTCCGCCCTGATCCGCGTGCCCAAGGTCTCTCCGGGCCGCTCGGTCGAGGCCACCCGCGTCGAGGTCCGTTGCCCGGACCCGACGGCCAACACCTACCTCGCCTTCGCGGCCATGCTGGCGGCCGGGCTCGATGGCATCGAGAAGGGCCTCAAGCTGCCCGACCCGGTCGAAGAGTCCCTCTTCGAGATGACCGCGGAGCGCGTCGCCGAGAAGGGCATCGAGGAGCTGCCCGGCAGCCTCGGAGCGGCCATCTACGCGATGGAGCAGGATGAGGTCATCGCCGAAGCGCTGGGTGACCACGTCTACAGCCACTACCTCGAGGCCAAGCGCGAGGAATGGGCCGAGTACAAGACCCAGGTCACCGAGTGGGAGCGAGACCGCTACCTCGAGGCCTACTAGTCGAACGCACGCGTATCCCTCCGGGAATCGCACTCCAGGGGCTGTGAGGCGCCCTGGGAGCCTACGAAGCGGGCGGGGGGCCATCCACCGCCCCCATTCGATACGTCACCACCAACACACG
>JBFLKP010000238.1:0-3686 GCA_040883225.1 Candidatus Limnocylindrales bacterium
ACGCGTGTCAGGGCCGTGTAAGCGAGGCCGGCTCAGCGGGAGCGCGGGATGACCCCGGCGCGCTACCGTACGAGTCGATGGAGTTCAACGACTGGCACCTCGCCGAGATCATCGCTACGATCATCGAGATCGCCGGCGTGCTGGTCATCGGAATCGGCGCGGTCGCGGCCGCCTTCGTGTCGCTACGCTACAAACTGGCCGATCGCGAGGCGATCGTCTACGTCGCCTTCCGGCGCGAGATGTCGCGCTGGCTGCTGCTGGGCCTGGAGCTGCTCATCGCGGCCGACGTCATCAAGACCGTCACCCTGGACCTGACGCTCGAGAGCGTGCTCGCCCTGGGCATCCTCGTGCTCGTCCGGACCTTCCTGGCCTGGTCGATCACGATGGAGAACGAAGGCCGCTGGCCGTGGCAGCGCACGAGTGATGCCCAGGCCGCGAGCGACGAGGCAGCGTCAGGGACCTAGACGAACCAGGTCCGCAGGCGCTCGTACAGATCGTTGAAGCGCCGGCAGCCCTCGAGCGCTCGTTCGTGCCGTGCCGTGTCTGGCTCGAAGACGGCTTCGACGTCCGAAAGGTCACGAGCGGCCGACCAGTCCTCCACGAGACCCACCGCCTTCGCCCCGATGATGGCAGCGCCCAGCGAGTTGGCCTCGTCCACGATCGTGCGACGCCTGACCGGCACGCCCCAGGTATCGGCCATCAGCTGCAGCCAGGCACCACCCCTGGCCCCGCCGCCGACCGCATCGATCGAGTCGATCGGTCGGACCGACTGAGCCATGGCCTCGAAGATGCCGTAGAGGTTGAAGGCCACGCCTTCGAGCACCGCCCGGGCCAGCTGCGCCTGCGTGTGGTGATGCTCGATGCCGATGAACGAGCCGCGCACGTTGGCGTCCCAGATCGGCGCTCGCTCGCCCAGCAGGTAGGGCAGGAAGAAGAGGCCCTGGCTCGACGCCTCGGCGGCAGCGGCCGCGTCGACCAGCTGGCCGATGTCGTCGCTCGCCACGCCCACGCTCGTGGCGAACCACCCGAGCGAGGCGCCGGCGGACTGCATCGCGCCGAGCGGCACGAAGTGACCAGGCACGACGTGGTCGAAGGTGATGATGCGCTGCTGCGGGTCGCGTACAGGGCGGTCAGCGGCCATCGAGATCCAGGCCGAGGTGCCCAGCGTGAGCGCCGCGCCGGGTTCCCCGCCGACGAGGCCGACGCCGAGCGCGGAGGTAGCGCCGTCCGCGCCGCCGATGACCACGGGCGTGCCCGCCCGCAGCCCCGATCCCTCGGCTGCCTGGCGCGAGACGCCGCCGGCCACCGAGGCCGAGGGCAGGATCTCCGGCAGCCGCTCGCGGTCGATGTCGGCGGCGGCCAGCAGCTCATCGGACCACTCGCCGGTGCGCTGGTCGTAGGCGTTGGTGCCGGATGCGTCGGAGGGGTCGATGCAGCGTCGCCCGGTGAGACGGAGGGTCACGAAGTCCTTGGCCTGCAGCACGCAGCTCGTGCGCGCCCAGGCCTCGGGCTCGTGCTCCCGCAGCCACATCATCTTGGGCAGGCTGCAGGTGGGATCGAGCCGGTGACCGAGGATGTCGTAGCCGTGATCCGCGCCCACGGCCTCGATGAGCCGCTGGGTCTCGGCCTGAGCGCGCGTGTCGGCCCAGATGACCGCCGGGCGCACGGCCTCGTCGTGCTCGTCTACCAGCACCGCACCCATCATCTGCCCGGACATGGCCACGGCGGCGATCTCGGCCGGATCGGTGGCGGTCTCGGCCAGCAACGCGCGAGTGGCGGCGCAGAAGCCGGTCCACCAGTCAGCCGGGTCCTGCTCGGCCTTGCCGCCGGCCCCGAAGTCCACCGGGTAGCGCGCGGTGTGCGCAGCGATGAGCCGGCCGTCGGCATGGTGCAGCGAGGCCTTGTCCCCGCTGGTGCCCAGGTCGTGGGCGACGATGAACCTTCCCATGCCGCCACTGTATCCCGGAGGGCGCTGACACCACCGAGTGGCTTTGCGATACTCCGCGGGTGTCCGCGCAGCCAGACCCGACCGCCGCACCTCTCGCCCGCGGCAACACGTCCGACATCTGGGCCTGGTCCGGGCACGCCGTGGTCAAGGTCCTGCATCCGGGCATCCCCGGGCACTGGGCCGAGATGGAGGCCGACACGCTTGCCCGCGTCCGATCGGCCGGGCTGCCAGTACCCGAGTGCGAAGGCATCGTCGAGTTCGATGGCCGCGCTGGCATCGTCATGGAGCGGATCGAAGGCGTCTCCATGTGGGAGCGGATCAAGCGTGAACCGAATCGCGTGGCCAGCCTCATCGAACAGCTCGTGGACCTGCAGATCGATGTCCAGCGAACGTTCGTCCCGGGGCTCGTGCCGATGGTCCGACGCCTGCACTCGAAGATCGGGGATGCGACCCAGCTGAGCGCGGCCGAGCGCGACGAAGCGAAAGAGGTGCTCAAGCGCCTGCCGGATGGCGACGCGCTGTGCCACGGAGACTTCCACCCGGCGAACATCATCCTTGCCGACCGCGGACCGGTGATCCTCGACTGGTTCGATGCTGCTGCCGGAGACGTGACCGCGGACTTCGTTCGGAGCTCGCTATTGATGCGACCGCCGTTCGACCGGAGTTCTTGGCTCGCCGGTTCGACGCCCGAGCTTCTCGACCAGATCCACAGCCACTACATCACCGAGCTCGTGCGTCGTGGATCGCTCGATGCGCAGGCCTTCGGCTCGTGGGAGGTCGTGACGGCGGTCGCACGGATGTGCGAACCGGTACCCGACATGGACCTGATCGCCATCTGGGAACGCTGGAAGCGACACGAGCCCACCGGGGTGCGCTCGCTGATCGAGCACTGCCAGGAGCTCGTCGGGGCCGGGGACGGCGCCTGCTAGGAGACCAGCCGGACGAGCTCGTCGTGGATGCCGGGCGCCGTGACCACCATCAATCGATCGTTCCCTGAGCTGGGCCGCGCGACCTTCGCCCCTGCTTCAGCGGCGATGATCTCCCCGGCCGCGAAGTCCCAGTACTGCATGTTGCGCTGGTAGAAGCCGTCGAGCCGTCCGCTCGCGACCCAGCAGAGATTGAGCGCGGCCGACCCGAAGCAGCGAATGTCCCGCCCGGCCGGCAGCACGCGCGCCAGGTACACGGCCTCCTCCGCACGACCGCGGGCCGTATAGGCGAAGCCCGTCCCGATGAGCGAATCGGCCAACGAGGTCACCTGCGTCGGTTCGATGGTGGAGCCATCGAGTCGAGCGCCGTGGCCGCGAGCGGCGCTGAAGATATCACCGCGGTGGATATCGACGACCGCGCCGGCCACGACGTCCCCGTCCCACGTGGCGGCGATGGACACGCTCATGATCGGCAGACCATACGTCAGGTTTACGGTCCCGTCGATCGGATCGACCACCCAGCCGACGCCGGAGGAGCCGCCGATGGCACCACCTTCCTCGCCGAGAACGGACGAATGCGGCGCCCGGCGGGCAAGCGTCGTCCGGATCTCCCGCTCGACAGCGACATCCAGCGAGGTGACAGGGTCGGTCGGTGTGGACTTGGCCTCGACCGCGCCCAGGTCACCGGCCGAGTCGCGGACCGTGCGTGCACCTCCAGTCGCCGCCTCCACGGCGATCGACTCCAGCTGGACGAACGTCAGCACGAGCCGTCAGGCGCGGACGACACGCGGGCCCTGCTCCTCGATCCGTGC
>JBFLKP010000239.1:0-3000 GCA_040883225.1 Candidatus Limnocylindrales bacterium
CCGCGGTGCAGATCATCGCCGACACCTTCCAGGTGGGCGGAGCTGCCGTCCTCGAGATGCCATACGACCCCGATGACTTCTACCACCTGACCCTGAAAGGACTGGTGCGCTAGGTCTGGTTCCCCGGGAGGTCGTGAACGCGATCCGCGGTGAGTGCCGGAGGCTGTCGCGCCCGCGCATGACGACCTCGACTGGGCTACGGCGTGCGCTGCAGCTCCAGTCCCTCGATCCGGAGCACGGCTGACGGCGAGTGCGGCGCACCCATGGCCGCCCAGAGGTTGCGCAGCGCCGCGAAGTCAGCGCCGACGCTGAGCTGGGTGACCCTGAGCGATCCCAGGTCCGCCGGGAACGGGTTCGTGGAGCTCGCGTGGTCCGCGGAGAGCACCGGCCTCTCGTAGAAGAGACGAATGGTGTTCGACAGGTGCCGGAGGCTGGTCTCGTAGGACTCGAACTCGAACGAGATGAGCAGCAGGAGGTTGAGCCGGACCAGGGTCTGTGCATCCTGTCGTCGACGGGACGTCAGCTCCGGAGAGCCGTAGTGCGCCTCGGGCTCGGCGCTGAGCAGGGTGATGCGGGCTCCCGGCGCGATGTCGCGGCTCGAGAGCGCGCGCGCTCCGTCGGCGATCACCTCCGAGTCGGCCACCTCGAGCCAGTCCCGGACCTCGCCACGGACATACGCGACGACCTCGTCGATCACGATGGGCTCGCGCCTGCCGGCGTCGGCGCCACTACCTCACCAAACCACGTCCGCCGCGTCATGAACCGCCCTCCCGAAGCTCCATCTCTATCGGCGCCGCATGGCCGTCTACCGCTGGTATCGGTGGCGCGCCCGGAGGGATTCGAACCCCCCGACCCGAAGTCCTGTCCAGACCCCGCGTGGGCGCCTTGCTCAAGCGTACAGCACGACTATCGGGACCATCCCTACCCCCCGGTATCGTCGCTTGGGATACGGCGCGAGGAGTCACTCAGCTGCCGCTCCCCCATGCCACTCGTTGACGGTCTGCCACGCGATGCGCTGGAGGAAGGCGGCCTCATCTTCGCTCAAGGAGCTCGGGTGGTATGGCAGCCCTTCTGGGTTCTGGTCGAAGAGCGTCGCATAGATGGTGGCAGCCGCCAAGTACGTCCCGGCCATGCTCTCGTGCTCGGCGTCGGCTCCGAGCATCGGCAGGTCCGGTCGTTCGGCGAGCGCATTGGCCATCGCAACGCCGACCGGCGCGATCGATGCGCCGGTCTCGGCCTCGACCTGGCGGTGGGCATCCACGATCTCGTCCAGGCTCACCCAGTCGAGTCGCTCGTACGGCCAGGTCATGAAGAAGACGGGGCGAGCCCCAGCGTCGGCAACCTCCTCGCTGAACGAGCGCGCGTGCTCCAGGAAGACGCCGATGTCTCGCTCCGGGATCTCTGGGATGTCCCCCTGGAGGACCACGGTGTCGAACGCGCCAGAACTGATCTGCTTCGGTGCACCGCTGGCGAGGGACGCCATCTGGTGGTGGGTCGCGAGGGTGGCACCGCCGAAGGCGGCCGGAGTGACCTCGAGAGCCCTGGGCGGATCTGCCGAGGCCGCGAGAGCCTGAACGTGGTTCTCGACCCCATCGTTGAAGAACGTGAAGCTGTTGCCGACGAACAGGATGGACTCAGGCTCCGCGTTCTTGTCGTCGACACCCTGGGCGCCGACAGATGCAACCATGCCGAAGACCAGCGCCGCGGTCGCCGTGACAACCAGCGCCGACTGCAATCGATGCATGACATCCCCCTTTGACTTGGCAGGCCGGGTTCGCCAGTGGCTCGGCGCGGTCCAGGCGGCCACGATCGAGGAGCCGCGCGTCATCGCCTCCCGATACACAGTCGAGCGAGCGACATGCCCGGATCTGTCCACCTCCGGACGGCCGACCTTCCGCGCATGCTCCGATGACACCAGCTTCATCTCGTGCCGTGCCGTCGCGGGCGAGTCGATCAGGGTCGCGACGTTGTGCTGGACAAGCTGCGCCTCGAGCCCGCGCCTGAGCGCGTCGGGCTCAGTGGGCAAAGGCAACGCCGGAGGCCAGGTTCAATGAGCGCCGCCAGCAGCCGGGGCGGCGTGATGGCTACCCGGCCGGTGGCTCGACGGGGTCAGGCATTGGGGGCAGCTCGCTCTCGAAGATGTAGCCGCTGCATTCGGTCCCAGTATTGCCCGCCTCGTCGACAACGTCGCCGCGGGCGATCATCGCCGAAAGTCCCTCGTACGCACCCTCGCCCCGGTAGACGTGGAGGCCGAGCGACGACCCGAGCCCCTCCTCCTGGAAGCCGTACTCGGTCCCTACCCAGTCGCTCTCCTCGCCGACGAGTCGGTGGGTCTGGGCGAACTCAGACACCTCCCCCTCATCGGTCACATGCCAGTTGCTGTTCACGTTGGATAGGAGCAGCGACGGCAGTCGCGGGTCGCTCCATTCGAAGGTGCGCCTGAACTGGACGCCACGGTAGGTCTCGATGGAGCCCTCAGTCCCGACTTCCGGATAGGCGACCAGCTCGAAGCTGGCCTGCGTCCCCGTCACCGGGGTCAACGTCGGCCCCTCAGCACCCGCTTGTGCCAGCACCGCGCCGCCTTGTCCACCGAGCAACGCCAGGAGGACCGCCCCTACCAAGGACAGTCGCAACGCCCCCATGACATCCCCCCTGGCACTGCACGGGCCGGGTTCGCCATTGGCTCAGCGCGGTCCAGGCGGCCATGGTCATGAGACCGCGCGTCGTCGCCTCCCGCTCCCTCTGATCCTCTCGCGAATGTCCACAGGGGATGCTCGAGGGGGCTGGGCATGAGCCGGGTCAAGTGGACGAGCCCGGGCAGAGGTCGGCGTCGAGCTTGTCGGGGCCCATCGTCGCGTGCTGGCTCCACTCGTTGCGCTTGGGGTGCTCGCTCGGCCTACCGTGTACCAACCCTCGGGCGCGGCCAAAGCATCATGCGGATAGGACCCTCGGCCATCGCGGCCCGGACTGAGACCAGGGCCCCGACAACGCTCCCCGCCA
>JBFLKP010000240.1:0-11720 GCA_040883225.1 Candidatus Limnocylindrales bacterium
GCGATGTGGCTGGCCATCGGCCTCGTGGCGGGCGCGCTGACGGTCACGACGCTGGGCATCGCGGCCTCGTTCCTGGGCCACGCCATCACGCGCTTCGCGCTGTTCATGACGATGGGGCCGCCGGAGCGCGTGGCCGTGCAGGAGGTCCACCGGCCGACGGGGGGCACCGGCGACGGCGGGGCCTACATCATCGGTCCGCGCGACGTGCGTCGCTGATAGCTGCTACCGCTCCTGATGGAGCCTCGAGCACCAGAAGGGCTCTACATCCACTTCCCATTCTGCGTCTCACTCTGCCCATACTGTGACTTCGTGGTCGTGGCCGGGAGTGCCGCGCGCGGGCCGGCGAACCGCATCGAGTCGCTGCTCGGCGCGGTCCGCACGGAGCTCGAGCTGCGAGTCCGGACGCAGGCGGCGGTGGCGCCGCTGCACAGCGTCTACCTCGGCGGCGGCACGCCCTCGCTGATGTCGGCGACCCAAGTCGGTGGCCTGCTCGAGGCCGTGGCCTCGCGCATCGGGATCGCTGCCGATGCCGAGGTCACGCTCGAGGCCAACCCCGGCCCCGACGAGCTGGGGGACCTGCGCGGCTTTCGGGCCGCAGGCGTGAACCGGCTCTCGATCGGTGCCCAGTCGATGGACGATCGCGAGCTCAGGCGGCTCGGGCGGCGCCACCATGGAACCGATGTGGCGGCGGCGGTGTCGTTGGCGCGAGCCTCCGGTTTCGCCTCCATCGGGCTCGACGTGCTCACCGATGTCCCGGGGCAATCCGTCGGATCGTGGCAAGCCACCCTCGAGGCGGCCCTGGCACTCGCGCCCGACCACTTGTCGGTGTATGCGTTGACGCTCGATGATCCCCTGGCCGAAGGGCTGACCGGGCCCGGCGGGGACCATCTGCCACCGAGCCGCGGCGCGCGTGCCTGGCGCGAGCGAGCTCGAGTCGAGCAGTCCGACGACCGTGCGGCCGAGATGGAGCTGCTGGTCGATGAGCTTGCCGAGGCCGCTGGGCTCGAGCGCTACGAGATCGCGAACCTCGCGCATCCTGGCCGCGAGAGCCGGCACAACCTGCTCTACTGGCGCCGCCGGCCGTACTTGGCCCTGGGGCCCGGCGCGCACGCCTCCGACGGCGACCGGCGCCGGTGGTGGAACGGGGCACGACTCGACGGCTATGTCGAGGCCCTCGACCAGGGCCGACTGCCGCCGGGTGGCTCAGAGGAGGTGGATGGGGCGACGGCGGCAGCGGAGTCGGCCATCCTTGGCCTGCGGCTCCGCGAGGGCCTCGGGGCGCAGCTGGCGGAGGCGCCGGCGTTGAGACCTGGCCTGGCGTGGGCGAAGGGCCAGGGGCTGGTGGAGGTGACCAGCGGTCGGACCCGGCTCACACCGCGCGGCCGCCTGCTCGCGAACGAGGTCTTCGCTCGGCTCCTGCCCGACGCTGCGGCGTCGAGCGGACCGGCGTAGCATGCGGCCATGCCAGCCGTGACCCTGCGCCGTTCCATCGCGGCCGCACTCTCCACCGTCTTTCTCCTCAGCTCCGTGGTCCCCGCCGCGGTCGCCCAGGACGTCTCGGCCGTCGCGCCGGAGCCCGTGAGCATCGAGACCGCGCTGGGCGCGCTCATGGCCTCGAGCGACGCGGCCTTCGAGACGGCGGCGTCCGAGAAGCTGCCGGCCTGCAAGGTCGGCGACAAGCGCACCCGCTACGTCAAGAAGAAGGAGTGGAAGAAGACGCTCCTCGACACCAGGCTGCGGCTGCCGCGCGCCTACAAGCCGTGGGACCTGGTCTCGGTCGCGCGGGCCGACATCGCCGGTTCCGGCAGGGTGCGCAAGAAGATGATCGACGACCTGCGGGCGCTGGCGAAGGCCGCGCGCCGGGCGGGCAAGCCTCTGGCGGTCCGCTCCGCCTGGCGCTCGTACGACTACCAGAAGGCGCTCTTCGCGTCGTACGTGGGTACCTATGGCTACAGCCAGGCGCTGAAGTTCTCGGCCCGCCCGGGACACTCGGAGCACCAGCTGGGTACGACCGTCGACTTCACGGTCGGCCCGGGCGTGCCGCTGTCGACGAAGTTCGGCGACTCGCCATCGGGCAAGTGGCTGGCCCGGAACGGCTGGAAGTACGGCTTCATCATGTCCTATCCCAAGGGCATGAAGAAGTGGTCCTGCTACGGCTACGAGCCGTGGCACTGGCGCTACTTCGGTCGGGATCTGGCCGAGAAGATCCATCGCAGCGGCCAGGTCCCACGCCGATACCTGTGGGAGAACTTCGAGACCGCGCCGTAGGACGCGGTCGATGGCAGCGAGCAGGGGACAGGGCCCTCCGGCCTGACGACGGTGTCCGGCGCCAGCGGACGGTGTCCTTCGGCCAGCGCATCTCGAGCCGGGTGGACCGCGCCGTCATGAGCGCCGGTGACTAGGATGGACGTACCCGTGGACCGAGTGCCGGTCACCCGGCACCTACAGGAGAACTCCAACATGAGTGCCAAGATCGATCCCAGCGCCAGTACCATCGCCGAGAAGCTGCTCTGGGCCGTCGATGAGCTGGCCATCGAGATCCCCAGCTGGGGTTTCCTGAACACGGGCACGCGCTTCAAGGTCTGGCAGCAGCCGGGCACGCCGCGGACCGTGGAGGAGAAGATCGACGACTGCGGCACGGTCCACCGCTACACCGGCATCGCGCGCACCATCAGCCTGCACATCCCCTGGGACAAGACCGACGACTACACCGGGTTGCTCGAGTACATCAACTCGAAGGACATGGGCGTCGGTGGCATCAACCTCAACACCTTCCAGGATCCCGACTACATGCTCGGCTCGATGTGCCATCCAGACCCGGCGGTGCGGGACAAGGCCCTGGCCGCCCTCAGGGAGTGCTGCGAGATCGCCAACGAGATGGGTAGTCCGGCCGTCAAGGTCTGGCTCGGCGACGGCACCAACTACCCGGGGCAAGACGACCTGCGCTGGCGCCGCAACCGCCTCGTCGAAGGCCTCCAAACGGCCTACGCCTGGCTGCCCCAGGACGCACGCATGCTGCTCGAGTACAAGATCTTCGAGCCGGCTCTCTACTCCACCGACGTGCAGGACTGGGGGGGGTCGATGGCCGTCTGCAACCGCGTGGGCGAGCGTGCCGTCGTGTGCGTCGACACCGGCCACCACAGCCTGGGCGTGAACATCGAGCAGATCGTGGCCCTGCTGCTGGCCGAGGGCAAGCTGGGCGCCTTCGACCTCAACGACAAGAAGTACGGCGACGACGACCTCATGGTCGGCTCCATCGACCCGTACCAGATGTTCCGCATCACCCACGAGCTCATCAACGCCATGCGTGACGACGAGGACCCGGTGGCGCAGCAGACGGCCAACGAGACGGTCTACATGCTCGACCAGTGCCACAACATCGAGCCCAAGGTGCCGGCCATCATCCGCTCGGTGCAGACGCTCCAGGAGCTCTTCGCCAAGGCCCTGCTCGTCGACCGTGAGGCGCTCCTCGCGGCACAGCGCGAGGGCGACGTGCTCAAGGCCAACAACGTGCTCTGGGACGCCTTCTTCACCGACGTCCGCGGGCCGCTGGCGGAGCTGCGCCAGGAGCGCGGCCTGCCGGGCGACCCCTTCAAGGCGTACCTCGAGTCGGGTGAGGACGAGCAGCGCGCGGCCGATCGCGTAGGTGGCGAAGCCCAGAGCTGGTAGCGCCCTGTGTCTGGGCCGCACGCCAACTTCTTCACCCTCGCGGACCTTGCGCGACGTCGAGGCCTGCCGCTCGGGCCGTGATCGAGGAGTCCTGCCCCGTCCCGGGGCGGACGGCTCCAGCTGCACGTGCCCTAGAGCAGTCGTCCCGCACGAACCTCGAGGAGGTCGAACTCGACGCTTAGGCGGCGGAGCTGGCGGGTTTCGACCTATGGGAGGCCCGGCCTGACGGTCTGAGCTGCCCCGGGGGCACTTGCTGCGAATCGGGCGTCGAACCTGTCGTGTTCGACCCCACAGAGGTCAGGCCCGGCGCGGGCATCGGCGTCCCCGTCAATACGTCAGGGACGAGGCGGCGTCGTAGTCGAGGTAGCGGAACTCGCCCCGGATGCCACGTTGGGCCGTGACCACGAAGTCTCGCAGCGCCCGTTTGCCCGCCGGACCCGTGAGTCGGACCAGGAACGTCCGCCGTCCGTCCCGGATCAGCAGGTCGTAGTGATCATCACGGTCGTCGGTCTCGGGGTGGCCCACCGTGGCGAGGCTGACCCGGTCCCAGGGCACCAGGCTCTCGCCGTACTCGGTCACCGATCCCCGTCGGTCACGGCGTGGTCTCAGGATCGAGAGTCCCTCTGGCGTTGCCGCGAGCAGGTGCTCTCGGGGGGCGCGTCCGCTCGTGGCCGGGATGAGTGCCCGCAGGTCGTGATGCGAGAGGGCGTTCCGGAGGGGTTCCAGCGGTAGCGTCGTGAGGGCCTGGAGGTTAGTGAGATACATGATGTGGCCCTCACCCCCGGCGCGCCGGCCCGCACAAGCCTCGCCGGCCCCATGCCATCGACCCGGCCACCGGGATGAGCCGTTTCACCTGCCCGTGCATCGCTCGATCACGCTCCTCCTGCCGCGGTGACGCGACACCGCCAATCTGCCAGACGGCGGTGCGCTGGGTCAGTGCCCTGCGGTACACCGCCGAACGAGCATCGCGTGCGCGACGTCGACAGGATCCTTCGTTGACACTCAGGGGCGGTGACTGATACGATATCGACCGATGAGTTAGCACTCAACATCGCTGAGTGCTAACGCCAGAGAGTAACGATACGCACGCTGAGGAACGATTGGCCAGGCGCAAGGTACGCCCGGGCCCGCTGGAGGACCGTTCAGCGGCCATCCTGCGGGCGATCATCGAGGAATACGTGGCCACCGCACAGCCGGTCGGCAGCGTCGCCCTGGTGGAGAAGTACGCCCTCTCCATCAGCCCTGCCACCGTGCGCAACATCATGGCGGAGCTGGAGACCGCGGAGCTCCTGGGCCACCCCCACACGAGTGCGGGGCGTGTGCCCACCGATCGAGGCTATCGGCTGTACGTGGAGTCCATCGCGGACTCGGTCAGCCTCGCCCCGGTCGAGCAGCTGATGATCCGGCACCAGTTCGGGCAGGTCGAATATGCCAACGAGCAGTGGTTCCGGCTCGCGGCGTCCACGCTCGCGAGCGCTACCGGCTCCGCCGCCATCGCGACGCCCATCAAGCCCCAGGCCTGCCGCATCCGGCGCATCGACATCGTGCCCACCGCCGAGCGCAACGCCACGCTGCTGCTGGTCATGGCCGTGGGTCCGGTCAAGCAGGTCCTGCTCACGCTCGACCGCGAATACCGCGCATCCGAGCTGGAGGAGATCGCCCGTGGCGTCGACCGCGTGCTCAAGGCCAAGACGACCGCTGAGGTCGATGCCGTGCTCGACACGTTGCGTGAGCGTCCGGGATCGGTCGACCCCCTCTTCACGCAGGCGGTCCAGCGCGTCTCACGCGTGATGCATGAGTTCGACAGCAACCTCGTCGAGGAGGTCTTCAGCGAGGGCCTGCTCAACGTCATGGAGGAGCCAGAGTTCGAGCGCTCGGAGCGCCTGCGGCGCGTGTTCAACGTGCTCCAGGATCGCGCCTACCTCGGTGAGCTCGTCGGGCGGCTCTCGGACAACGAGGATGTCACCGTGCTCATCGGCAGTGAGAACGAGCACGAGGAGATGGCGGACGTCTCGCTCGTGGTCGCTGCCTACGGCCGCACCGACCGCGCGGTCGGCGTCGTCGGGGTCATCGGCCCCACGCGCATGGCCTACCCCCACGCCATCTCCACGGTCCGCTTCGTGCGAGGCCTCATGAACGAATTGGTGGATCACCTGTACGCATGAACGACAAGACGAAGGGCGCCGAGCAGGCGCAGACCAACGGCAACCCCGAGCAGGCCAGGCAGGCCGACGAGGCCAAGTCCGGTGCCGCCAAGACCGGCGGCACCAGGGCCCAGGAGCGGATCGCCGCCCTCGACACGGAAGGTGCCTCGCTGAGCGCGCAGGTCGAGGAGCTCACCCAGCGACTCGACGATGCCGAGCGACGCGCCGCGGAGGCCGAGTCCGGCTGGCAGCGTGCGCGCGCCGACTACCAGAACCTCAAGCGACGCACGGACGAGCAGCGGGCGGAGTCGGCCAGCATCGCCGGCGACCGCCTGCTCATCCGCGTGCTCGACCTGGCCGATGACTTCGACCTCGCCGTGGAGCACGTGCCAGAGGACGCCCAGGGGTCCCCGTGGGTCGAGGGCATCACGGCCATCGACCGCAAGCTGCGCGCCCTGCTCGAGGCGGAGGGCATCGAGGCCATGGAGGGCGAGGGCGAGCCCTTCGACCCACAGACCCAGCAGGCCATCAGCTACGAGGACACCGCCGACGTGCCCGACGGCACCGTCATCAAGGTCCTCCAGCGCGGCTTCACCATCCACGGCCGCGTGCTGCGACCGGCGCTCGTCGCCGTGGCCCGCAACGACGACTGACGACCACACACCCGACGAAGAACGAACCAACGCGAACGAGCACCTCAAGGAGAAGCACCCCATGGGACGCATCATCGGCATCGACCTCGGCACCACCAACTCGGCCATCGCGGTCATGGAGGGCGGTGAGCCCACCGTCATCCCCTCCGCGGAGGGCGGCCGCACGGTGCCCAGCGTGGTGGCCTTCAGCAAGCAGGGCGAGCGCCTCGTCGGCCAGATCGCCAAGCGCCAGGCCATCACCAACCCCGCCAACACCATCTACTCGATCAAGCGCTTCATCGGCCGCCGCTGGGACGACCCGGAGGTCCAGCGCTCGATCGACCTCGTGCCCTACAAGGTCGAGAAGGACTCGAACTCGGACGGCATCGTCGTGACCCTCGCGGACGGCAAGGCCTACAGCCCGCCCGAGATCAGCGCCATGACGCTGCAGAAGCTCAAGGCGGACGCTGAGGCCTACCTCGGCGAGACCGTCACCGAGGCCGTCATCACCGTGCCGGCCTATTTCGACGACACCCAGCGCCAGGCCACCAAGGACGCCGGCCGCATCGCCGGCCTCGACGTCAAGCGCATCATCAACGAGCCCACGGCCTCGTCGCTGGCGTACGGCCTGGACAAGAAGACCGACGAGATGATCGCCGTCTACGACCTCGGCGGCGGCACCTTCGACATCTCCATCCTCGAGCTCGGCGATGGCGTCTTCGAGGTCAAGGCCACCAACGGCGACACCCACCTCGGCGGCGACGACTTCGACCAGAAGGTCATCGACTGGCTGCTCGAGGAGTTCAAGCGGGACCAGGGCATCGACCTGTCCAAGGACCAGCAGGCCCTGCAGCGCCTGAAGGAGGCCGCCGAGCGCGCCAAGATCGAGCTCTCGACGACCAGCACCAGCGAGATCAACCTGCCCTACATCACGGTCGACGCCGACAAGAACCCCAAGCACCTCGTCATGACCCTCTCGCGGGCCAAGCTCGAGGAGCTCGTGGCCGATCTCATCGACGCCACCAAGAAGCCGGTCGAGGCCGCGCTCAAGGACGCCGGCCTCTCGCCGACGGACATCGACGAGGTCATCCTCGTCGGCGGCCAGACCCGCATGCCAGCGGTGGTCGAGGCCGTGAAGTCGATGTTCAACGGCAAGGAGCCCAGCAAGGGCGTCAACCCCGACGAAGTCGTGGCCGTGGGCGCCGCCATCCAGGCCGGCGTGCTCGCCGGTGACGTCAAGGACGTGCTCCTGCTCGACGTGACCCCACTCTCACTGGGCATCGAGACGCTCGGTGGTGTCATGACCCGCCTCATCGACCGCAACACGACCATCCCCACGTCCAAGAGCCAGGTCTTCTCGACCGCCAGCGACAACCAGCCGCAGGTCGAGATCCACGTCCTGCAGGGCGAGCGCGAGATGGCCAGCGGCAACAAGACGCTGGGCACGTTCATCCTCGACGGCATCCCGCCGGCCCCGCGCGGCGTGCCCCAGATCGAGGTCACGTTCGACATCGACGCCAACGGCATCCTCGACGTCAAGGCCAAGGACAAGGCCACGCAGCGCGAGCAGTCGGTGCGCATCACCGCCTCCTCGATGCTCTCGAACGAGGACGTCGACCGCATGGTCAAGGAGGCCCAGGAGCACGCGGCCGAGGACAAGGCCAAGCGGCAGTCGATCGAGAGCCGCAACCAGGCCGATGCGCTCGCCTTCCAGGCCGAGCGGACGGTCAAGGAGCTGGGCGACAAGATCAGCGCCGAGGAGAAGGCGGACGTCGACTCCAAGATCGAGGCTGTGCGGAACGCCCTCAAGGGCGACGACGACGCGGCCGTGAATACCGCCAGCGGCGAGCTCACGAGCGCACTGCAGGCGGTCGCCACCAAGGCCTACCAGGCCAGCGCCGAGCAGGCTGCGCCTGACGGGAGCGGCGCCGGCGGCGCCGGTGATGCAGCCGGCGACGGCGCGGGCGATACTGCCGAGAGCGGCGACGACGAGGAGGCCGTGGAGGGCGAGTACAAGGAGGTCTGATCCGGGCCCGGGCTCCGTGCCCGGCCCGCCAAACCCATGCTGGAACGTTCACGCGAAGCGATGCAGCGCCTCCGGGGCAGCTCGGGACTCGCGTCGCCGGCTCCGCGCAGACCCACGCGCGCGACACCGCCGAACGTCATCGGCAAGGGGCCACTGCTCTCGACGCCGGGCCTGCAGCTCGGCGTCGTGGTCATCATCCGCAACGAGGCGCCCTACCTCGACGAGTGGCTGGCCTACCACCGCGCACTGGGCGTGGACCACTTCTTCATCTACGACAACGGCTCCACCGATGAGCTCCACGAGGTCATCGAGCCATGGGTCAACCACGGCCTGGTCACGCTCGTGCACTGGCCGCTGCCGGGCGGGCAGATCGATGCCTACTCGCACGCCCTGCGCTTCTACGGACCGTCGGTGGCCTGGCTGGCCTTCTTCGACGTCGACGAGTTCGTGGTGCCTCTCGTGGACGACGACATCCCCTCGGTCCTGGCCCGCTTCGCCGATGCGGCTGACCTGCGCATCCCGCGCGTGGACTTCGGCTTCTCCGGGCACCGCGAGCCACCCGACGCCCTCACCATCGAGGCCTACACGCAGGTGGCCGACGTCTTCGGACGCGACCCGTCCAAACCTCCGCGCGTGAAGTCGGTGGTGCAGCCGAAGTCGATCAGCGCCGTCGGCATCCACACGGCCACGGTCGCCGATGACCCGCGCGGACCCGACGGCAAGCGCGTACCCCAGCGAACCGTGGGCAGGGCCTGCTGGGAGTTCGTGCAACTGAACCACTACTACACGCGCTCGTTCGAGGAGTTCGAGGCCAAGCGCTTTCGGGGTTCGGCCACCGGACGCATCGCGCGCCCGGCCATCCCCTTCGACCTGCCGTCGCTCGGCGAGAACGATGCCGCGGTCCGTTTCGCGGGCCGGACCCGAGCGATGTCGGAACGCATCCACAGCCTCGCGCGCGTTCCCTATCGCTACGGCAGCCAGTTGGCGCTGGAGCAGTTCCCGCGCTTCAACGACCTCGGCCTCTTCGCCGAGTTCGCCATCGCCAACACGGTGATGGAGGAACCGGCTCCACGGCGCGAGCCGGCCCTGCGCATCCCCAACCTGTATCAGGGCATCGGTTTCGTCGGCGTCGTCAGCGGCCACGAGCATGAGGTGCGTGAGGGGGAGCTCTCTGGCTCCATGCATCTGCAGCCGCTGCTGGAGCGGGCGCGAGGTGAGCTCATGGCCACGCTGGCCGATGCGGCCGTCCGCGAGGGCGAAGCGGAGTTCTCCGTGAAGCGCAGCGGGGAGCGGCGCGTCTACGCTGCCGGCTTCGTGGTCAGCGCGGTCGCGCCGACCCGCGTCGAGGCGCAGCTCGAGCGCGAGGATGGCAGCCGAAGCGAGACGGTCGAGCTGAAGCTCGAGGCCGGAAGCACGTACGCTGGGGTCGTGGAGCTCGAAGCCGCCCCCAGTCTTGCCAACGCGGTCCGCGTGCGCCTCTCATCGACCACCGGTGAGATCGGCGTGCACGACGTCTTCGTCATCGCCTATGGCTGAGCGCACCGCTGCGGACAGGCTGCGCCGGCGGCTCGGCCGCCTCGTTACGGGCGCCTCCGCCTTGGCACCCGGGCGCGCCGGACACGACCAGGGCGGTCCCGGCCCGCGAAACGGCCGCAAGCGCGTGACGCCGGGCCGCATGCTGCGCGCCAAGCCGCCCAACATCAGGGGCCGGGGGCCGTTGGTGGGTGGGCCGCCGCTGACGATGGCGGTCGTGGCCATCGTCAAGGACGAGGCGGAGTACCTCGAGGAGTGGCTGGCCTTCCACCTCGCGTTGGGCGTGGATCACTTCTTCATCTACGACAACGGCTCCACCGACGGCAGCGCCGAGCTGCTCGAGCGCTACATCAACCACGGGCTCGTGACGTGCATCGACTGGCCCATGGGTGGCGGCCAGCTCTCGGCCTACAACCATTCGCTGCGCATGTTCGGGACCACGGCCGAGTGGATCGGCTACTTCGATCCCGACGAGTTCCTGGTGCCCATCGCGGACGACGACATCCCGACCTTCCTCGCCCGCTACCCTGATGCGGCGGCCCTGCGCATCCCGCGCCTGGAGTACGGCTTCTCCGGCCACCGCACCAGACCTGCAGGGCTGTCGATCGACAGCTACACCCACGTGGCCAACGTGCTCCAGCTCGATCCTGAGCTCCCGCCCCGAGTGAAGTCGGTCGTGCGCCCGCGCACGATGGCGGCGGTCGACGTGCACCTGGCCTTCCCTGCCGACGCCCCCGAGCCGGGACAGCCGACGCGCACGTACGAGGCGGAGCTGCGCGGTGTCGTCCAGCTGAACCACTACTACACCCGTTCGTGGGAGGAGTTCGAGGCCAAGCGCTTCCGCGGCTCGGCCACCGGGCGCATCGCGCGACCGGCGGTCGAGTTCGACGTCCCCACCATCGAGATCAACGACCGGGCCTCGCGCTACTCCGGGCGCACGCGCGCGATGATCTCACGGCTCCGGAGTCTCGATCCGAAGCCCTACCAGTACGGCAGCCAGATCGGCTTCGAGTACTTCCCCCGACCCAACGGTCTCTTCCGCTTCGCCGAGTTCGCCGTGGCCAACTACGCGGCCGGGCTGGTGGAGCCCAGGCGCGACGCAACGGTCCGTCTGAAGAACCGCTACGGCGGGGTCGGCCTGGTGGCCGACATCTCCGATCTGGCGACGCAGCCGGTCCGCGACGGGCTTTCGAGCTCCAGCCATTGCGAAGCGCTGGTGGAACACATGCGCGGACGCATCGTCAACGGCTTGAGCGTGGCCCCGGACCTGCCCATCGCGGCAACCACGGGAGCGCTCGAGGCGCCCGAGGGGGAGGCCGCGAGGCTCCAGCTCGTCGAGGGCGGGGCCGAGGTCGACGTCGCCCTGCCGGCGGACGAGATGCTCCGCTGCTACCACCTCGGTCTGCTGGCCGCGGCCGACGGACCGGTGAAGGTGTGCGCGAGCGTTTGGCGCGCCGACGGCACCCGGGGCACGGACACCGAGCTCGAGCTGCCCGCCGCGACGAGCGTGGCCGCGGTGGTGGAGGTCGAGCCCACGCCGCAGGCGGGCGCGACGATGCACCTGCGATTCGAGAGCGAGGCTGTGGCCGTCACGCTGTACGACCTCTTCGTCATCGCGACCGGCTAGATACCCCAGGTGCCCAACTTGTCAAGCCGCGAGCTCCGCCACCAGCGTCGGCCATGCCAGGTCCTCGTCGTAGAGGGTCCGATTCGCGA
>JBFLKP010000241.1:0-8188 GCA_040883225.1 Candidatus Limnocylindrales bacterium
CCGTTCCCTACCATCGACCGCGTGCGAGCCGGACGACTGGTGTCCATGCTGATGACCCTCCAGCGCGAGGGCCGGATGACCGCGGCCCGCTTGGCTGAGGCACTGGAGGTCTCAGAGCGGACGGTGATGCGGGACATCGAGGAGCTCTCGAGCGCGGGAGTGCCCGTCTTCGCCATCCGTGGCCCCGGTGGCGGCTACGAGCTGATGGAGGGCTACCGCGTCGATCTGGAGGGTCCGGGGTCCTGGACGCCGCGTGGCCGCCGCGCAGCGTCGAGGCAGCGCGGGACGGTGCGGATCTCGCCGGAGGGTCGCCGCCTGGCGACGGTGCTGGGCTGCCTCCAGCCGCTGCGGGTCCGTCGCGCGGTGCCGCCCCAGGATGACGGCTGGCTGGAGGCCACCTTCCGCATCGGGTCCTTCGAGGCCGCCGCCATCGACGTGCTCTCGCTCAGCCCGCACGTGGAGGTGCTCGGCCCACCGCGGCTACGAGCGGACGTCCGATCCCGACTCAGGCGGGCTACGGAGCGCTACCGTGGTGACGCCTGACGTCGTGCGCGGACGCGGCAGCGTCGACGCGTTCGGGATCCAGACCGAGGGCGCTCACCAGCCACCGCCGACATCGGCCAGGCGCGCCCATCGCTCTCTGATGGTGTGCGTGTCGGGCGGCTCCTCGGTCTCGACCGAGGCATGCAGCTCGTCCGCCTCGGGCAGCTCCGGCAGCCCCGGCTCGTCGGGGAACTCGATGATCAGCTCGCCAGTCGGCGACTCGGCACCGCGCTCGCTCATGGGACGCAGGGTAGCGGATGGCTCATGACGAGCCCACGACGGGACCGGTGTCCGCGACGACCCCATCGACCGTCGGACCCGAGGGCTGCGTGAAACGCCGTCGAGGACGTGGTGGGCGGTGAGGGACTCGAACCCCCGACTTCCTCGGTGTAAGCGAGGCGCTCTGGCCAACTGAGCTAACCGCCCGAGGTATCGATGGTAGCGCCGGGCTGGGGCGCACGTCCGTTCGGGGTCAGGAACGGGGAAGGAGTGGTGCCCAGGCCGGGACTTGAACCCGGATGAGTTGCCTCATACGCCCCTCAAACGTACGCGTATACCAATTCCGCCACCTGGGCCGGTGTCTCCGTGAGCGCATCGAGGGTGGTACCGCGGGAGGGACTTGAACCCACACGAGCTGTAATGCTCACTAGGTCCTGAACCTAGCGCGTCTGCCTATTCCGCCACCGCGGCACGTGATGACTCACCCGCTCTGCGAGCGGAGGAGATAGTAGCACGAGAGCAGGGAACGCCCTCGGCGCGGGTTACTCCGCGATGAAGATGAGCATGGCCACGGTGACGAACAGCACCGCGAGCACGATCGTGAACTGGTAGAGGCGCTGTTCGACCCCGCGTCGGGTGCGGAAGCTGGAGGTGTCGCCGCCGCCGAAGGTGGCGCCCAGGCCAGAACCTCGCGATTGCATGAGGATCGACGCGATGAGGCCGGCGGCGGTGACGAGCAGCGCGATGAAGAGAAAAAGGTCCAAGGTCGGAGAACGCTCCTGTCGCTGGAAGTGCCCGCAGAGCGTAGCACGGCTTCGGGTGCCACCATCGTGGACAGCGCCCGAGCCGGGCTTCAGTCCTCGAGCAGGTTGCGGCCGCTCATGCCCTCGGCCGGCGTGACCCCGGTCAGCGCCATGAGCGTGGGCGTGACGTCGGCGAGGACGCCGTCGGCGAGCGACTTGCCCCGGACCGGGGAGCCAGCCAGGAGGAACGGGACGAGGCTGAGCGAGTGCTTGGTCACCGGCTTGCCCTCGGCATCGATCATGACGTCGGCGTTGCCGTGGTCGGCGGTGATGGCCAGGAGCGCGCCGGCCCCGCCGGCGGCCACGGACCTCGCGTCCGCCGCGAGCACGGCCTCGGCCACCTCGGCCAGACGGCCATCGAGGAACTCGCAGGCACGCACGGTCGCGTCCCACACCCCGGTGTGGCCGACCATGTCGGGGTTGGCGAAGTTGGCGATGATGAGGTCGTAGCGGCCCGACCCCACGGCTTTCACGATCTCGTCAGCCACGCCCTGAGCGCTCATCTCAGGCAGCAGGTCATACGTCGCCACCTTGGGGCTGGGCACGAGCACCCGCTCCTCGCCTGGCCAGGGCGTCTCCACGCCCCCGTTCATGAAGTAGGTGACGTGCGCGTACTTCTCGGTCTCGGCCACGTGGAACTGCTTCCAGCCCAGGCCGGAGACCACCCCTGCGAGGCTGGGCACGACCATCGGCGGGTAGGCCACCTCGACGGGCAGGCCACCCTCGTATTCGGTCAACGTGACCATCGTGGGGAAAGGCGGCGTGGCGCCGCGGTCGAAGAACTCGAAGTCCTCGTCGACGAGCGCGTGCGTCAGCTGCCGCGCGCGATCGGCCCGGAAGTTGAAGTGGATGACCACGTCACCGTCGCGGACCGTACCGTCGACCCCGTCGATGAGCGTGGGCTTGACGAATTCGTCGTTCTCGCCGCGAGCGTACGCTGTCGCCAGCGCGGCTTCGGCGGAAGCGGCCGGCGCGGTCTGGTAGCCGAGGCCGTAGACCATGGCGTCGTACCAGGCCTTGGTCCGCTCCCAGCGCTGGTCGCGGTCCATGCCGTAGTAGCGCCCGCCGATCATGGCGAAGCGAGCCCCCGGATGAACGGCGGCCAGGCGCCGCTCGAAGTCGGGGATGAAGCTGTCCGCGGAGCGCGGTGGAGTGTCGCGTCCGTCGAGCAGCCCGTGGACCACCACGTCCTCCACGCCGGCCTCGTGGGCCAGCTGTGCGATGGCCACGGCGTGGCCGTCGGTGGAGTGCACGCCGCCGGGGCCGATGAGCCCGACGAGGTGGAGCCGGGAGCCCGGCTGCGCGGCGTGCCGCACGGCGGCCAGCAGGACCGCGTTGGACTTGAACGTGCCGTCGGCGATCTCGGCGTCGATGCGCGGCAGGTCTTGCAGCACGGGCCGGCCGGCACCGATGTTGAGGTGGCCGACCTCGCTGTTGCCCATCTGCCCCTCGGGCAGGCCTACGGCCACGGCGGATGCGTCGAGCTTGGAGTGCGGCCACTGGGCGAGCAGGGCTCGCCACTGGGGCATGTCTGCGGCGGCGATGGCATCGGCCGCGGGATCGGGTCCGTACCCGAAGCCGTCGACGACGACGAGCACGACCGGGCGGGGTCGCTCGGTCCGGGTGGTCACGTGGAGTTCCTCACTTTCGACAGGGCGCCCGGAGCGTGGCCGATCCGGGCAGGGTATGCGAGGGGCGCGCGGTGGGCCTAGGCCTTGACGCGGGCGGCGGCGGCTTCGGCCGCCAGGGCAGCGATGCCAGACATCTGATCGGGCTTGAGACCGGCGCCGCCGATGAGCGCGCCGTCGATGGACGGCTCGGCGATGAACTCGGCGAACGAGTCGGCCGTGACGGAGCCGCCGTACAGGACGGGCACGGACTCGGCGAACTCAGCGCCGGCGAGGTCGGCGACCGTGGCGCGGATGGCAGCGGCCATCTCGGCCGCGTCGGCGCCCGTGGCGGTCTTGCCCGTGCCGATGGCCCACACCGGCTCGTAGGCGATGACGAGGTCGGACGGCAGCCCGTTGCCTGCCGCCAGGACCGTCTCGAGCGCGGCCTTCACCTGGGCCTGCACGGTCTCGACGGCCTTGCCGGCCTCACGCTCCTCGAGCTGCTCGCCGCAGCACATCATGGGGCTGATGCCGGCCTCGACGAGGCGCACGACCTTCTGTCCCACGAGCTCGTCGCTCTCGAACTGGTCGCGCCGACGCTCGGAGTGGCCGACGATGCACCAGCTCACGAGACCCTTGAGCATGTCGGCGGAGATCTCACCGGTGTAGGCACCCTTGGCCTCGGCGTGGACGTTCTGGGCCCCGACGTGCATGCCGGTCCCCGTGACTGCGTCCGAGACGGCAGTGATGTTGGTGTACGGCGGGCAGATGATGCGCGTGACGTTGGCCACGTCGGTGGCCTGGGCGATGCTGGCCGCCAACGGGCCGGCATCCGCAGGAGTGGTGTTCATCTTCCAGTTGGCAGTGATGATGACGGGTCGCATGAGCCCAAGTCTAGTCGGCGGACGAGCTCGCGGTCTGGGCTGCGGACTCGATGCGTCCGAAGGCCCGCTGGACGCGCGCCCGCGAGAGCCCGAGGGTCTCGGCGAGCTCGGTGAACGAAGCCTCGGGTGCGGCCATCCGAGCCCGAGCGACGGCCTGGTCGAGGGCCGAGAGCTGCCCCAGCCGGCCCTCGGCCTGGAGCTGCTCGATGAGCCCGATCTGGCGCGCGCTGGAGGCCACCGTGCGCTCGAGGTTGGCGGTCTCGGCGTTGAGCACGCGGTTGAGATGGCCCTGCAGCTGACGCATCACCAGGCGTGACTCGATCTCGAGGACGCTGGCGCCGGCACCGCAATAGCGGAGGAAGGCGAGGATGGTGTCGGTGCGCTTGCTCGTGAGCACGACCCGGCCACGCCGGGTCCGCGCCGACGTCGGGAAGCCGGCCTCATCGAGCCGGACGCGCAGATCGTGCCCCTCATCCGGATCGACCACGAGCTCGAGATGTGCGCCGCGCGCGCCCAGGCTCAGCGAGCCAGAGGCCAGGAAGCGGCCACGAAGCCAGGCCGCGTGGCAGTGGTCGCGGGTGCCGGCCCAGTCGAAGGTCGCGACCGCCCTCCCCTCCTCCGGCGCGACCTCGGCCAGGCGGACGGCGAGGCGGGCGATGACCGGCGAGCGGGCGTGACCCTGGACCGCGGCGCCGAGACCGGCGCGCTCCGCGGCACGGCAGCAGGCGCGCGGTGGGTCGATGGCGGCCAGCTCGGCCCTGATGGCCTGGACCAGCTCGCGCTCACGTGAGTCCGCCACGGCCGGCTCCGGTCAGGCCGTGCGCACCGGTGCCACGGGCCGGGCTGCCGGCTGCTCGGCGAGCAGGCGCACGAGCGCATCCGTCAGCCGCTGTGGATCGTGGCGGTGGGCGTTCTCCGGATCGACGACCGCAGCCGTCACCAGCCGAGGCCGGGCGTCGCTGCGTGGCAGGTCGATGCGCACCGGCTCGGCGGGGTAGTCAGAGGGCACACGCGCGCTGGTGTCGTCGTTGGCGAGCACGACGTCGAGAAGGTGACCGACATCATGGGCGGCCAAGGCCGCCAGGTGCTCCGACAGCGTGTAGCCCTCGGTCTCGCCCGGCTGGGTGGCCACGTTGGCCACGTAGACGCGCAGTCCTCGCGCCTGCTCCAGCGCGGAGCGGATGCCCGGCACGAGCAGGCTGGGCAGCAGGCTGGTGTACAGCGAGCCGGGGCCGAGCACGATGAGGTCGGCGCTGCCGACCGCCTCGACGGCTTCGTGGCTGGCCTCGACCGAAGCCGGGCTGAGCCACACCCGTCGGATGCCCCGCGAATGCGCGATACGCGACTGGCCCTGGAGCGATGAGCCATCAGCCAGCTCCGCATTGAGGTTGAGCGCCTCGCCCGCCACGGGCACGACCTGCCCGCGCACGGCGAGCACGCGATTGGCGCCCCGGACACCCTCTTCGAAATCGCCGGTGATGTCGGCCATGGCCGCGATGAGCAGGTTGCCGAGGGCGTGGCCGGCCACGCCCGGCTCGGCCTCGCTGGCCGGGAAGCGGTACTGCATGAGGCTGCCCATGGCCGGCTCCGCGTCGGCCAGCGCGGCGATGCAGTTGCGGATATCTCCCACCGGGGGCACGCCCAGCTCCGCCCGCAGCTTGCCGCTGGAACCACCGTCATCGGCCACGGTCACGACAGCGGTGATGTTGCTGCTGATCTCCTTGAGCCCACGCAGCAGGGTGGACTGGCCGGTGCCGCCGCCGATGGCCACGATGCGCGGGCCGCGCGCCAGAGAACGCTTCTGGTAGACGAGCTCCACGAGCGGCTCACGGCGCGCAGGGAAGGGCTCGAGCAGCGCGTTGAGCAACCGCCAGAGGCCGTAGAGGAACACGACGGCGCCGAGGAAGATGACCACCATGGGCCGCACCGGGTCAGGCAGGAAGTTGAGGCTGACGAGCTCGAAGACCCGGCCGGCGAGGCTGTCGGCGGGCACCTCTCGGAAGAGGATGCGGATGAACAGAGCGCCGGCGGTGGCAAGGATGGTGAGGCCCACGAGCATCAGCAGCAGCCAGCGCTTGACGCCCATCCCGGGGCGCATCCAGCGCCGCAGCCGGCCCAGGCGGCCCTCGGCCCCGAGGCGCCTCATCGTCGTTTCTCGAGCTCGCGGTGCCACACGTTGACCGGACCCATGTGCAGCTGCTCCAGCTGCGCCGCGAGCGCCTCGCCGATGGCCACCGAGCGATGGAACCCGCCGGTGCAGCCGACCGCGATGGTCAGCCGCGTCTTGCCCTCGGCCAAATACGCGGGGATGACGGTGGCGAAGAAGCCGTCGAGGTGGGCCAGGAACTGCTCGGTGATGGGTTGGCCCAGGACGAACTCGCGGACCGCCTCGGTCTGCCCCGACTGCTCGCGCAGCTCCGGTCGGTAGAAGGGGTTCTCCATGAAGCGCACGTCGAAGACGAGGTCCGCTTCGAGCGGAACGCCGTACTTGAAGCCGAACGTGAGCACCTGCAGCGAGAGCTGTTCGGGTCCGGGCTGCTCACCGAGCGCGATGATGATGCGCTCGCGCAGCTGCTTGAACGCCAGGTCGGAGGTATCGATGGTGGTCTGGGCCATGTCGCGGATCTCGTCGAGCATGATGCGCTCGCGCATGATGGCCGACTGCACGCCGTCGTTCTGGTCGTCGAGCGGGTGGCGATGCCGCGTCTCCGAGTAGCGCCGCACGAGGACCTCGTCGGTGGCCTCGAGGAAGACGATCTGCGGTTCGATGCCGCGTCCGTGCAGCGCCCCCAGCGCCGCCGCCAGGGCCAGCGGCGCGTCACCGGCGCGGACGTCGAGGACGATGGCCACGCGGTCGTAGCGCAGTGGGTCATTGGCCACCAGCTCAGCGAGGTCACGCAGCAGCTCCGCGGGCACGTTGTCGACGACCGTATAGCCGAGATCCTCGAAGATCTTGCTCGCGGCCGTCTTGCCGGCGCCAGATAGCCCGGTGATGACGGCGACGTGCTGGTTCCCCGGGTCGAGCTCGACCGAACGTTGGTCAGACATCGGATCCGCGCTCCTGCCTTCGGCGCTGCATGAGGAAGATGGTGAACTCATAGAGCAGGTACATGGTGCCCGAGAGCACGATGGGGCTGATGGGGTCGCCGCCGGGCGTGACCACGACGGCGAAGATGACCACACCCAGCAGCACGTAGCGACGCATGGAGCGCAGCTGGTCCACGTTGAGGACGCCGAGGCGGTCGAGGAAGATGAGCACGATGGGGAACTGCATGACCAGGCCGAAGAGCAGGAACATGATGGTCACGAAGCTGAAGTAGGCCTCCGCGCTGGGCAGCGCGGTCAGGGAGCCATCGATCTCGAAGCCGATGAGGAAACCCACGGCGTAGGGCAACGTGATCCAGGCCACGGCCGTGCCGATGAGGAAGAAGATCACGGTCATGGGGATCCAGGGCAGCGCCGCCCGGCGCTCCTCGGGCAGGAGACCCGGGGCCACGAACGCCCAGAGCTGATACAGGATCACCGGCAGCGCCAGCAGGATGCCCACGATCAGCGCCACGCGCAGGAAGACGAAGAAGCCGCCGCCGACGGTGAGGAACACGACCTCGCCACCGGGCAGCGGGGTCAGCAGCAGCTCGATGATGGGCTCCGCGAGGAGGAAGCCGATGACCGCACCGATGCCGACGGCCACGATGCTGATGGCGATGCGCCGACGCAGCTCCGAGAGATGGTCGACGAGCGTCATCGTCGCCGGCTCGGGGTCCTCGATCACCTCTGGCTCGGGGGCCATGGCCGACCCTGGCTCGACTGCCTCACTCATGGCTACCGCGAGTCATCGAGGCGCCGGAGCTGCTCCGCACGCCGTGCTGGCTAGTCGTCGTCGGACTTGCGTTCGGCCGGGGCCTCGGCCGGAGACGTCTCGCTGCCGGCGTCCGATGACGCCTCCGAGGGCGCAGGCGCCTGGGCCTCCGTCGACGCCGGGCTCGCGGAGGGCGCCGTGGTCGATGAGGCGGTCGCCTGCTGGGCCGCCGACTTGGACTCCGGCTCGAGTGAGACCGCGTCACTCACGTCAGAGGAGGCCTTGCGGAACTCGCGGATGGTCTTGCCCAGCGAGTTGCCCATCTCGGGC
>JBFLKP010000242.1:0-6307 GCA_040883225.1 Candidatus Limnocylindrales bacterium
AACCTGCCCGGCGGCTGCGCCTTCGCGCCACGCTGCCCGGTGGCCATCGCGGGCACCTGCGAGCGTGAGGTGCCGCCGCTCATCGAGCTCGACAGGGGCCACCAGGTGGCCTGCCACCTCTACCCGGCCGACTCGGTCTCGGCCGGCTCCTCCCCCACCTCGGCGGCGAGCGCCTCCAGCGCGGCCACGAGGAACGGGTCCTCGGACTCCGGATAGTCCAGCCAGTCGTCCTCGACGATGACGTCAGGAGTCACGCCCACGCCCTCCAGCGTCTCGCCGCTGGGCAGCTGGAAACCGTAGGAGACCAGCTGCAGGAGGGAACCTTCGGCGAAGTCGACGGTGGTCGCGCCGTGCGTCTGACCAGAGGTCTCGCTGCCCACGATGGTGGCCCGGCCCTGGTCCTGGAGGATGGCGGCGAGCTGCTCTGCGTCGGCCTCCGTCTCACCGTCGACGAGCACCGCCAGCGGTACCTCGGCGTAGGCATCCGCGAGGTCGTCCGGCTCGATGTCGATGGGTTCGTTGCCCACCCGCGAGTGGTACTCCCCGACCTCCCCCTCGACGAACGTGCCGAGGGTCTCGATGACCACGCCCGGGGCGCCCTGGTCGGAGGCTCGCAGGTCCAGCACCAGGCCCTCGAGCGGATCGCCGCGGAGGAGCTCGGTCAGACCCTGGTCGATGGCATCGACCGTCTCCTGCCCGGAGAGCGCGAGCACCTGCAGGTAGCCGACGGAGGGGTCCGCCTCGAGGCGCCGGACCTCCGGCGCGATGACGGGGCTGATGCGTCGGCGCTCGAGCGTCAGGTCACGGGGCTCCTCGCCGGGCGAGACCACGGTGAGCGTGACCTCGGTGCCCTCGGGGCCACGGATGTCGACGATGCGCGCGCAGGAGTCGCCCTCCACGCCGATGATGCTGTCGCGCGCCTCGATGCCTGCCTCCTTGGCCGAGCCGCCCTCGAAGACGTAAAGGATGCGCAGGCCGGGGCTGTCCTCGCCGGCCGTGCTGGTGTCGAGCAGCGCGCCGATGCCGCCGTACGAGGGGTCGTAGGCCTCGGGGTCGCCGAGGTCCTCTGGCGCGTAGAAGTTGGTGTACGGATCCTCGAGCAGCTCGACCATCTCGCGCAGCAGCCCGTAGACCTCGTGGGCATTGTCGGTGGCGATGACCAGCTGGGCGTACTCGTCGCCGACCGCCTCCCAATCGAGGCCGTTGGTGTCGGGGTCGACGTAGTAGTCGCGGATGCCCTGCCACACGCCGTCGAAGAGCGCGATGCGGAAGTCCTCGGGCATCGACAACGCCTCATCGGTGACGGGCGCCGGCGTCACCTCGGGCTCGACGCACTCGGCCGCGGTGGGGGTCTCGGTCTGGGATGGGCTCGCATCTTGCGCGGCCACGGGGGCGACGGCGAGCACGATGGCCGCTGGCAGCGCGAACAGCGCGGTGGTCAGCGAGCGGGGGATGTCGGGGCGCATCGTTCCTCCAGGGGCAGGTGGTGGTCCCTCCGGGGCTCGATGCTACCCCGAGTCCCGCAGACCGTCATGCGCGCCGCCACGGCGCCACCGTCACACGCTCTTTGCCCCACTGCCGGACAATGGTCCACAACGATCGCAGTGCCGGGGTCCCGGCAGACAGGAGGCTCGTCCGTGCTCGACAGCGGCGCCGCAGACCTCATCTTCCTCGTCTCCGCCATCGTGGGCGGTGCGCTGCTCCTCATCACCGTCCTGCTCGACGACATCCTCGGAGGGCTGCTCGACTTCCTCGATTTCGACCTGGGCGGCACCTCGCTCATGCCCATCCTCCTGTCGTTCGTGGCCATGTTCGGCATCGGCGGCCTGCTGGGCACGCAGGTGCTGGGGCTGAGCGGCGCGCAGGCCTCCTTCGTGGGCGTGGCCTTCGGCGCGGCCGGCGGCGCGCTGGCCTGGTTGCTGTTCCGCTTCCTCTACTCGTCGGAGACGGCGTCGCCCTTCTCCCAGGAGGACCTCATCGGTCGCGAGGCCTACGTCCTCGTGTCCATCCCCAGGACGGCGTGGGGCACGATCTCGCTGGAGGTCGAGGGCACGACGCAGCAGTACCGCGCCACGGCCTCGGAAGAGATCGCGCGAGGCGTGATGGTGCGCATCACCGGCGTGGCCGGCAACGGGCTCATCGTGGAGCTGCCCGCGGCCGAGCCCGAACGCACCCCGTCGATCGACCCCACCGAGACCCACTGATCCCCTGACCCCACGCGGGAGCCGAGAGCCTCCCGCACCATCCACACGCTCTCACCGGACTCGAGGAACGAACCATGCCAAGCCTGGGTGCAGAAGCCCTCATCGTCTTCTTCCTGGTGGTGATCCTGGCGCTGGTCGTGGCCTACGCCGCGTCGCGCTACAAGGTCGCCAGCGCCAACGAGGCCCTCATCCGCAGCGGTCGTCGCGGCGCAGGCGAGGAGCTCAAGGTCGTGCGCGCCGGCGGCATCATCGTCCTGCCCCTGCTGCACGAGCTCGGCCGGCTGTCGCTGACGGCCCGCCAGATCAACGTCCAGCTCACCGATGCGGTGACGAGCCAGGGCATCAAGGTCGCGCTGGAGGGCGTGGCCACCTTCAAGGTCGGCGCCGACGAGACGTCCATCCGCAACGCCGCGGAGCGCTTCCTGCGCACGGACATCCGCGAGGTCGACGACATCGTCAAGAACGTGCTCGAGGGCTCGTTGCGCTCGATCGTCGGCACGCTGACCGTCGAGGAGCTGAACCTCGACCGCCAGAAGTTCCAGCAGGCCGTGCAGTCGGCCGCCATCGGCGACCTCGCCACCTCCGGTTTGGTCATCGACAGCTTCACCATCCAGGCCATCGGCGGCGAGGCGCTCGCGTACATGGAGCTCGTGGGACGCCAGGAGCTGGCCCGGCGCGAGCGAGACGCGCGCATGGCCCAGGCTGACGCGGACCAGGAGGCCCGGGTGCGCGAGGCCGAGGCCGAGCAGATCAAGCTCAACGCCGAGCGCGGGGTCCAGCTGCGCGAAGCCGATGTCAAGCAGGAGACCGACAGGGCACGCGCCCAAGCCGGTCAGGCCGGACCCTTGGCCGAGGCCAAGGCCACCCAGGAGGTCGTGCAGGAGCAGACCAAGCTCGCCGAGCTCGCCGCCGAGCGCAAGGCCAAGGAGCTGCTCGCCAGCACCGTCCGGCCGGCCGAGGCCGAGGCCGAGGCCGTGATCCGGCGCGCGGAGGGCGACCGGCAGGCCGCCATCGCCGCGGCCCAGGCCGACGCCGAGCGCGTCAGGCTGCAGGGCGAGGCAGAGGCCGCCATCATCTTCAAGACCGGCGAGGCCGAGGCGTCGGCCCTCGAGATGCGCGCCGAGGCGTACCGGCACTTCAACGACGCGGCCGTCCTGGCCACCATCCTGCGTGACCTGCCCGACACGGTTCGCGCGGCAGCGGAGCCCATCGGCCAGATCGACAACCTCACGGTCCTGTCAACCGATGGGGCCTCCGAGATCGTGCGCACGACCACGAGCAACCTGACCCAGGCCAGCGCTGCCATCGAGAACCTCACCGGTATCAACATGGCGCAGGTCTTCAACAACGCGCTCGACAACGCCAACCTCACCGGCTCGGACAAGGAGCGTGCCATCCGGGGACGCGAGCCAGACACGGTCGAGGATGTCGAGGTCGACGTGACCGGCGATGCCGACGCCGAAGAGGTCGACGTCACGGACGCGGCCTCGGCCGCCGACGAGGACAAGCCGCAAGCCTAGACCCTGCCCGCAGACATGGAACGGCCCGGCTGATCAACCAGCCGGGCCGTTGAGCGGAGGGTCGGAACGCGATGCGTCCGGTCCGCGTCAGTCCGTACGGGAGACCTTGCATGTGACCGTCCCGCGGCCACTCTTGGAGACGGTGGCGTGCGAGTCTTCGGTCACGGCGAAGCCGCCGCTCGGGAGCACGACGCCGCACGCGTAGCCTGAGAACGTCTGGGCACGGCCGCTTTCGTTGACGAGATCACGGGACTTGCACTTCATGATCGTGTAGTTCGAGTTCTCGACCACGTGGGTGACCGTTCCATACCCGCCGAAGATGAGGCCTCCGTCGGCATCGGCGCCAGGCAGCCCGCACATACCCTGGTCGTGGATGACGATGGCCGGTTGCGCTGATGCGGGGACGGCGGCGAAGACCGTGACCGCGAGCGCCACCCCCATCGCAAGACTGATGACTCTGCGCATGGTTGCGCTCTCCTTCCCGTGCCCGCTGCAACGTCGTAGCTCACTCGGCCGGCGGGCGCCTGTCGGCCGATCCGATCTCCTGAGCGATCGTCAGCCAGGAAGCTCTCATGTGTCGCCAGGACGATGGTCCACGCGTGAACCCGACCGCGCACCACGGTACCGGCTGCGACGCCACGACCGTGACCGCACCGGTCGTCTCCCGACCGGGCCTCGACCGACCGGGCGGTGGGCAGATGGTCACCCCACCCCGGGGGCCGTGCGGGGGATGACCTCCCGTTCCCACCGGCCGGGGCCGCTTCGTCAGGGTGCGACCCGCTGTTGGTACTGGTACAGGAGGCGCCCATCGACGGCCGTACCGAATCGACGGCACGGCGCAGACGTACGAGGACAGCGCGGGTCGCGGACGACCTCGCCGGCGACGGCGGAACGGACCTGGAACCCATCGGCCAGACGGCCGGTCGTCAGCGGCGCAGCTGGACCTCGCCGGTCACGTCGAACTTGAAGCTGCCGCCCGGGGCCAGGCAGTACTTCGTGGTCGGGTCGGACGGATCCTGGCAGGCCAGCTCGTCGACGCGGTAGCCTCTCAGCCACTTCGCGTGTTCCGTGCCGGAACCGGTGAAGACGATGGCCCCGAAGCCGACGATCTCGTAGTAGGCGTTGCTGCCACCCTTCGGTCCGGTTCCGCTGTAGATCGGGATCCACACCGGGATCTTCTCGTCGACATAGTGGCTGAGGTCACCCCACTCGTTGCCGGTCAGCGCACCGATCTTGTTCTCGTTGACCTCGCCGTTTGGCCCCGGGGCGCCGACCGGCCCACAGCAGCCATGCGCATCCGGCTCCGGCCAGATCTGCGACTGCAGGAAGGGCTGGTTGTTCTGGCAGCCTCCATCGGCTTCCATCCCCAGGCTGTACGCCCAGTCGCACTTGCCACCGTTGCCCTGGAGGCCGAACTTCATCCACCCGAAGTTGCCCTCCGCGATGAGCTCACCCGGCGTCAGCGACTGGAAGCATGTGCCCAGGACGTCGGCGTCGCAATCATCGAGGGCGTTGTACGTCACGTCATCGATGCCGACCGGCAGCACCGTGCCGCCCTTGCTCTCGCCCGGAGTCATGGCCGTCGCCTTGGCGCCGGCGATCCAGTCGGTGACACCGATGGCGCCGAGCAGGAACGGCTCCCAGTTCGTACGCGCGCTGACCACGATCCCGAAAGCATCATCGGGGATGATGCTGGCCGTGGTCACGTCGCCGAGGTCGGCACCGGTGTGGTCGATGTAGCGGGCAGAGACGAGCTGGCTGTCGTTGGCCGACAGCGTCGAGGTGATGGCGTCGCGAACGTTGGCAGCGGTGCCTGCGTTCGCGGGCTGCCCGGTCAGCTTCGAGCCGATGATGCGCGTGCCGGCCATGGCCGCGAAGTCGGCCGCGTTCTGCGACTGGCGGCGCTGCGCATAGGCGTAGCCACCGTCGACGACCACGGCCGAGGCGAGGACGATCGCGGTGAGGGCGAGTGCGAACAGCGTCAGCGCCTGGCCACGCTGTGGTTCTCGTGCCGAGGTCGGCATCACGGACTCCTGACTCCTAGTTGATGATCATCGTGGCCGAGCCGCTGAGCAGCGTCGACGGGATGATGCTGCTGACGACGGGGGTGAAGAGGTCGTAGGTGTATTCGAGGCGCACGCTGACGAGCTCGCCCTGGCTCGAGACCGGGTTGCCCAGGCCGTCATCGCAGCCGTTGCCACCCGAGGCCTCGGTCCACCTCCCGGACGGCACAGGGTCCGATACGCTGCCGTCGTTGCAGCTGACGTAGACCGACGCGATGGGGCCCACCGCGACGGTCATGCGCTCGACGGCCTCGGCCACGTGTGACTTGAAGGCGGCGATGTCGACGGGGCACACGTGGGCACCCGGGCGGGCGGCCGTGATGCCGCTGGCATCGGCCACGCATGCCGGGTGGTTGGAACCGATCCAGCGCGCTTCAGCCGCGGCGAGTCGAGCACCCTCGCGGGCTGCCTGCGAGAGCGTGGCGTTGGTGTAGACGAGCCGACCGACGTCGATGAGCCCGAAGACCATGAGCAGGAAGACCGGCAGGACGATCGCGAACTCGACGAGCGTCTGGCCAGC
>JBFLKP010000243.1:0-14492 GCA_040883225.1 Candidatus Limnocylindrales bacterium
CGGACGCTCGCTCCAGCGCGGCGGCGAGGCTGCCGTGCGGCGGCTGCACCGTGCGAGCCTCCAGCCAGTCGCTGACGATGCGGTCGAGCTCGTGGTCGGTGTTCATCGCGGTCGCTCCGGTGCTGGCACAGCGTCGGGAACGCGGGCATCGGCCTCGAGCGCGGCGCGCATCGCCGCCTTGGCCCGGATGAGACGAGAGTGCGCAGTGCCTTCGGGGATCTCCAGGGTCTCGGCCACCTCGCGCAGCGTGAGCCCCATGTAGTGATGCAGGACCATCACCGCGCGCTGGTCCAGGGGAAGGCGCTGGAAGCCGCGCTCGAGCTGGTCACGGTAGAGCACGCCGGTGATGGCGGACGCCGCGAGCGGATCCTCGTCGCACTCGTGGTCGATGCCCGGCAGCCAGCGCCGACGTGAACGCGCCTCGGCATAGCAGCGTCGCACGAGGATGCGATAGGACCAGGCTTCGAATCGCCGGGCGTCACGCAGCTGGGGCAGGTGACGCCAGATGTCGACCACGGCTTGCTGCGCGGCATCGTCGGCGCGATCGGAGTCGCAGAGGATGTTCTGCGCCAGGCGGTGCAGCCGACCGTAGGTCGCCATCGCGATCGACGCGAAGGCGTCCTGGTCGCCCCCTTGTGCCCGAAGCACCAGCTCGTCGTCCATCCCCCGCTTCTCCGATCGTCGGAACTCGCGGGCGTCGTCGTGCGACCGCCCACACCCGAGTGAGCGCGGCCGAGCCGCCGTTCTGTCCGTCTTCCTCCTGATTCTCGCGCGCCTGGCCAGCCCCTAGCGCTTCAGCTCGCCCGCGACGGCCTCGGTCAGCTTGCCGAACTCGGCGTCGGCATCGACGTAGCGGTCGGCCACGAAGGCCAGCTCCACCCGTTCATCGGTGACCCGAGCCCAGGCTCGCCGGCGGGGGAAGTAGAAGGTGAGCGCGAGCCCCACGATGAGCAGGCCGAAGGCGGTCCAGATGACCGGCTGCCCGGGATCGTTGCGGATGACCATGCCGGTCCAGCTGCCGACCGCATCCCAGGTGATGGAGTGCCCCGCGGTGACCTCGGGGTCGGTGGTCACGCCGACGGGGATGGTGGCCAGGAAGATCGTGTCGTTCTGACCGGTCTCCGGGTCCGCGGGGCCGACCCCCTGCAGCGCCAACAGCGGCGCGCCGGAGGCATCCTCGCTGAGGACCGCGACCAGGCCCATGTCGACACCGGGGATGGTCATGAAACCCTGCGGCAGGCCGAGCAGCTCGTCGTCCAGCAGCAATGGGCCATCCCACACGAGCGCCCCCGAAGCGTCGGCGATGGTCAGCTCGGCGGCCGGGCCGAAGGTGTTCTGATGGAAGACGAAGCCCTCCAGCCGGAGCGGGTCGTTGACCCGCACCGTCTCGCGTGCGATCTCCCGGCCGTCGCGAAAGACGGAGAGGTCGGTCTGGAAATCGGCGAACGAGCCGTCCTCGTTGCGCGGTGCGAAGAACGCGTTGTTCTTGACCAGCAGGTTGCCCGGCGTGCCTACCGCCTGGACGGGCGCGGTCTCACCCTCGCCCACGAAGACGACGGTCTCGAACCCGGCCGCCACGGTGATGGCCCCGCCGGCGAGGAACAGCACCAGGCCCGCATGCGTCAGCAACGTCGCGAGCTTCTGGAATTGGTTGCGGTCCCCGTAGACGTAGGTCGCGTCACCGGTGCGCACGGTCTGCCGGCGTCGGAAGTGCCGTCGTCGGAAGGCCTCGTGCACCGATCCGAGCGCGGCCTCCCCTCCGCCGTCGAGCGCGCTGCGATGCTCGCGGCCCGGGTCGAAGAACGCCGCCGGCTGCTCCACGCGAACGGTGCTGACCGAGCGCCACAGGCGTGGCGTTCGGTCGAGGGTGCAGCAGATGATGGAGATCACCAGCACCGTCATCAGCAGCAGGAACCAGGGCGTCGAGAAGACGCTGAAGAGCCCCAGCATGTCGAAGGCGTCGACGATGAGCGAGCCCGCCGGCAGCGAGCTCCAGGCCGCCTCGACGGTGGCCAGCTCGGCCGCATAGCGCGCGGGGTCGTCGGCCTTGGTGATGGGGAACTGGCGAACGAGCGTGCCCACGAGGCCGGCCAGCGCCAGCAGCGTGATGAGCAGGACCGCGAAGCGGACGTCGGTCAGCAGCCGCCAGGCAGCCGCTCCCATCCGCGACAAGATCATCGTCAGGCGCTGAGGCCGGCCTCCATCGCGGCCATGAGGGCCACAGCCATGTCTGCGAGCAGGTCGTCCACGTCCTCCAGCCCGACGGAGACGCGCACCAGTCCTTGCGGGATGCCGGCCTCAGCCAGCTGGGCGTCCGAGAGCTGCCGGTGGGTCGCGCTGGGTGGGTGCACCGCGTAGGTGGTGACGCTGCCCAGCGTCGCCGTCACGGGCGGGATGGTGAGGCTGTCGATGAAGGCCGCGGCCGTGGCGCGGCCGGGCAGCTCCAGCGCGAGCATGCCGCCACCACGGCGCAGCTGTCGCTGGGCGATCGCCGCCTGCGGATGGCTGGGCAGGCCAGGATAGGCCACGCCCGAGACGCCGGGCGCAGCCTCGAACTGGCGCGCCAGCGCGAGGGCCGAGGCCGAGTGCCGGTCCATGCGCACGTGCAGCGTCTGCAGCCCGCGGAGCACGAGGAAGGCCGCGAAGGGCGAGATGATGCCGCCGGTATCGACGGCCACGTCACGGACGCGCTCGATGACGTCGCGCCGGCCGGCTACCGCTCCGGCCACGACATCGGAGTGGCCGCTGAGCCACTTCGTCGCCGATTCGACCACGACGTCGGCCCCGAGCTCCAGCGGCGCACAAAGGTAGGGTGAGGCGAAGGTGTTGTCGACGACCAGCCTGGCGCCGGCGGCGTGGGCCAGCTCGGCCAGGCGCGCGAGGTCGGGCACCACCAGCGTGGGATTGGAGATGGTCTCCGCGTAGAGCACCGCCGTGGGCGTCGCGGCCAGCTCGCGCTCGACGGCCTCGAGGTCGACCGGGTCGACGAAGACGACCTCCACACCCAGGGTCCCCAAGACCCGTTCCAGCAGCGCCCGAGTGCTGCCGTAGACCGCGCGTGTCGAGACGATGCGGTCACCGGCGCGTACCAGCGCCAGCAGCGCAGCGTGGATCGCGCCCATGCCCGAGCCGAAGGCGAACCCGGCCTCCGCACGGTGCACCTCGGCGAAGGCTTCGGCCATGGCCGCGGCGGTGGGGTTCTCGAGCCGGGAGTAGGTGTAGCCGGGTCGCTCGAAGCCGACGAGCGCGGCGTAGTCGTCGACATCCTCGGCGTGGAACGTGGCCGACTGGTAGATCGGCACCGCGGCCGGGCCCTGCTCCACCACGGGAGCACGCGTGGCGGCCTTGATGGCGCGAGTGCCGAAGCCGCGCGGCTGTTCCTCGGTGGACATGGGCTGACTGTACACAGGGCATCGGTTCGATGCCCTGAACGCCTCAGCCTGGGCGGTCGTCCTCGTCCTCGTCGGGTTCGATGGGCAGGGCGATCCAGGGTCGCTCGTCGCCGTCGCCGCGGATCTCGTCGGAGCGGCTCGGGCCGGTGCCAGGGAGGCGGTACTCGTCGGCCGGGCGCCGCGTCGAGTCCCTGCCGGGGCGCACGAAGCCATCGTCATCGTTGCCGCCAGCGTCGGGCGCACCATCGGTCCGGGTCAGCCACGGCTCGTCGGGCGCCTCCACGGCCGTACGGGTCCGGGTGGGTGGCTCGGGTGGCTCCTCGTGCGGCGGCTCGGGGACAGGCCACTCGGGATCGCGCGCCGGCGGCCGCGCCTGGGCGGGCTGGGTCACCCCGGTCGACCACGGCGCCGGGGCGTCCTCGTCGGGCTCGACGGGGATCGTCGAGCGCTCGTAACGACGGCCGCTGACCGACTCGGGAGACGGTCCGCGGGGAGCGCTGCCCCAGGGCGCCGGGTCGCCGCCGGTGCGCACCGACTCGGCCGGCGTCAGCTGCACCAGGGTGTGGGAGCCGGCATCGATGTCGGTGGCCACGCGCTCGGTGCGCATCTGGTAGCCGACGATGCGGTTCTTGCCGCGACGCTTGGCCTCGTACATGGCCACGTCCGCCGCGGCCACGAGCTGCTCGATGGTGCTGCCATCGTCGGGATAGGCCACGAGGCCCACCGACACCGAGGAACGGACGTTGCGGTCTCCGGCGCGCAACGTCAGGGCGTGGATGTCGCGACGCAGCTTCTCGCCCACGACGTAGCCACCGGCGGCATCGGTCTCGGGCAGCAGGACCACGAACTCGTCGCCGCCATAGCGAGCCGCCGCATCGGTGAAGCGGACCGTCTGGCGGATGGTGTCGGCGATGGCCTTGAGCAGGCGATCGCCCCACTGGTGGCCGAAGGTGTCGTTGACCGGCTTGAGGTCGTCGAGATCGAGCATCAGCAGGGTGAAGCCGCGGCCCATGCGGTCGGAGCGGCGGATCTCCTGCTGCATGGTGGTGAAGAAGAAGCCCCGGTTGTAGAGGCCGGTGAGCGCATCGAAGCGTGACGCGCGCAGGGCCTCGTCGCGAGCGTGACGCTGCGAGCGAGCCGCCGCCGTGGCGATGTCGGCGAGCAGGATGAGCGAGACCGCGTTGATGCCGACCCAGGCCAGCGCCTCCGGCTCCAGTGGCCCGCCCACGATGCCGTCGAGCAGGCCGACGATGGCGATGGTCCCCGCGCCCACCAGGGCCACGGCCAGCGGCGCCCGGCCCTCCGACGAGAGGGCCGTCCCCGCGGCCACCAGGTAGAAGCCCACCAGGAAGGGGCTGCCCGCGCCCCCGGTGAGCAGCATCAGCAGGCCCAGGAAGACGATGGCCCCGATGCCCTCGAGCGGCCGGCGGTAGCGCCCGAAGGCGGCCGGCGGGACCATGTCCATGAAGAGCACGACGAGCAGCGTGCCCGCGGCCAGCAGCGTGAAGATGGCCGGCTCCTGGTCGGGCCACGCGCGTGTGAGCGCCACCACCACGGCCACCGCAGCGAGGAAGAGCAGTGCCACCACCCGTGCGACCTGGCGGGTGCTGGCCGGCGAGATGAAGGTCGTGCTGCCGCGGATCGCGGCCGTGGCCGGGCCGGTCGGCGGCTCATGCGTGTCTTCGTGGCCGCGCAGGCCGCCGAGCGCCGGGTCGTGGTTCGGTCGCCTGGGGCCGGCCTCGGTGCCCGTGCCGCGCGCGGCGCTCGACGTGGCATAGGCGACCGTCACCGCCACCGCGGCGATGACGATGAGCCCGACGACGAGCAAGATGATCTGATCAGCCGACACGCACTACCCCAGCTGCCCGCACTCGCGGACCGAACGTGGTGACGCAGGCGGGTTCACCACAAGTACTCCCTTGACGCTGGCCGAATGGTACTGCCGTGCCCCTGCTACCCGGGCCCTGCCGGGACTGCTAGTGTGGACGGCAGGCACCGTCACGCTCTGAGGCAGACATGAACGAACCCGCCCGTTCCGAACAAGCCTGTCCCGTCTGTTCACAGCACACGCTGGCCCTCGACCGGCCACCGGAGATCGATGTCATGGGCGTCCAGCAGTACCTCGACCTGCTGGGCATGGGCGATCTCGAGAACGAAGGTCCGGTGGGCATCGTGTGCCTCAACTGCGACACGCACTGGCGGGACAAGGACGCCTTCGACCGTGGCGAGCCGGATCCGGCCGAGGCTTCGGACGCGCCGCCTGAGGTCGACCTGCAGGACATCGTCGGCGATGGAGATGACGGCCTCGAGTGACGCCGGCACCGGCCGCAGGACCTGACGGTCGCGGCTTCCTGACCGAGGCCGGGGAGCCGCGGGCCTTCGTGGTCGTCTCGAGCGCTCGTTCGGGCTCGAACCTGCTCGTCTCGTACCTGCGGCAGGTCAGGCAGGTGGCCTGCTTCGGGGAGATCTTCCGGGGCGAGTTCCCGGGCAAGCCGGGCTGGGCCAAGCTGGCCTCGCGCCTGGAGCTGTCGGCCTCGGCGCGGGCGCTGCATCGGTCCGACCTGACGGCGTTCTGGGAGCTGGTGCTGTCACAGGGATTGCGGCGACGGCGCTGGGTCGGGGCCAAGGCCTTCTACTACCACCGTGAGGCCGACGCGGTGTGGTCGCGCTTCGAGGCGCCCGACCACCTCGTGCTGCACCTGTGGCGCGACTCGACGTTCGATCAGTACGTGTCGCGGCTGCTGGCGGTCGAGAGCGGCGAGTGGAAGGCCGGCGACGGTGCGGCCGAACCGCGCGTCACCTTCGACCGCGACGACTACCTGCGCTATCGGGACGGCATCCGCGCCGGGCTCGAGCGGACCCGCGCGCGCTACGGCGGCAGGGAGCGGTTCGCCGACATCGAGTACGGGCAGCTGAGCGACCACGCCTTCGTGGAAGAGCTGCTGCTCCGGCTATTCGGGGAGCGGATCGCGGTCGAGGAGACGCTGCGGCGCCAGCGCGGCCGGCCCAAGCTGGACTACCTGCTGAACCCGGAGGCGGCTGCGCCGTTCGAGGGCGACACCATCAGCCGGGGCTTCGCCGACGCTTGATGGCGGGCTAGATCCCGCGCTGGCCGAGCAGGAACATCAGGACCAGGCTCGTGATCACGGCGAGGCCGAAGAGGATGGCCACGACCCAGCTGACCGCGAACCCGAACGCCAGCGCACCCACGAACCAGACCGCGAGCTCGACGGCCAGACGCGCGGGATCATCGAGCCGGTGCGTCGCTTTGGGCGCCACGAACAGGCCCCAGATGGTGACCACGATGCCCACGAGCACGACGGCGACCGGGAGCGCCACGATGAGGTCGTCCGAGGCGCCCAGGCCGAAGAGCAGGAGCGCCAGCAACACCAGCAGCTCCAGCACGAAGCGGAATGCGGCGTTGAGGTTGCGCATGGTCTTGTCGGTCACCGGGCTCTGCCCTCCTCCGTCCGAGCCACGTTAGGCGCTCCTTCCTCTGCCTCGGACGTACGCACTTCGGCTTCGAGTCGAAGAAGGTCAAGGACGGACACGAGCACGGCCTCAAGGCGCTCGGTGAGACGCCGCTTCAGCAGCCAAGCCGCGAGCCCGGTCATCTCCGCCAGCACGGTGACGTGGGTGCCAGCTTCCGTGGTCTCGAGCTGCCACGATTGTCGCTCTCCAAGGAACAGAACACGACCCTTCCACTCGAACGAGCCGGGAACCTCGAGCGCGGTGACGCGGCACTTGAGCGTGCCGATCTCGGTCGAGAAGCGGAACCGCGAGCCGACATCGAGCTGTGGGTCCTGCACGGACTCGCGGATGGCCGGGTTCCACGTTGGCCAGGCTGCGATGTCCGACAGGATGGCCCAGACCTCCGGCCTGGGTGCGGCGATGTCGATCTCGGCAGAGGCGCTGACCGGTGCCGAGGACCTCGACTGCTCCATGGCGCGATGCTACCGCGCTGGCAGATGCGGGAAGTGGTCGGGGTGGCGGGGATCGAACCCGCGACCTCATGCTCCCAAAGCATGTGCGCTACCGCTGCGCTACACCCCGACGAGGTCCTGCGTGGATAGGGTACACATCGGGCGTCTGTGGCGGTAGCAGAGGGACCTACAGCGCATAGCTTGAACAGGCTAAGTCTCAGGGAGATGGCGTTGCGGGCGTGAAGGTTCCCCGGAGCGTGCCCGACCGGAGCCCACCGACGAGAACCGTCCCGTCCGCTGTCACGAGCAGCGTTTCGGGGACGATCATCGTGTTCGCCAGCAGCTCGTCGGTGTACCTGTAGATTGTGGGCTCTGCCGACTGCGGCTCGAGGACCTGGAGCACCTTCGTGGGCTCGCTCGCATCGGGGTGCACGACGGCCCACAGGTCACCCGCATCATCGAGGTGGGCATCGGCGACCCGCTGCTCGCCCCCGATGCGCGTGACGGCGACCTCGCCGCCCTCCACGCTGCCCGTATCGGCACCGTCGAGGCGATGGAGTCCGTCAGCGGCAGCAACGTAGACCGTGCCCGAGTCGACGCCCGCGAGGGCCCCGGTGCCGAGGACGCCCGAAGGGTGCGCCCAGATCCGTTCCCACGAGACCCCCGCATCGACCGAGCGGTAGATCCCCTGGGCCAGGTCGTAGAAGAAGATGACCGAGGTCCCCGGGATCCAGAGCATGTCTGACTTGTCGCTCGACTCCATCGTGAGCGCGTCGGTGCCTTCCACGCGTTCCCACGGACCGTCCCCGACCTTGCGCACCAGACCCCCTCGTGGATGCGCGGCGGCCACGATGATGCGCTGGCCCCGCGCGTCGTGGCCGACCGCGATCGAGGTGGGCTGGGACTTCGGCACATCTTGCGTGTAGCCGAGATCAATCCACTCGGTGCTGGAGAAGGGGTCGGCGTTGAGGTAGACACCGCCCACCCGCTTCCGCTCCCGGTCGCCCGCGGCGATGATGACGGTCGAGGGCGTCGTTGTCGTATCGAAGGCTGTGCGGTTGGCGGCAGGATGCGTATGCTCGGCCAGCGGCGCCACGGACCGGAGCGGGTCGATGTGGACGGTCTGGAATGCATCGGTGCTGGCCTGCAGCCCGAAGTGACCCGCGCCCTGGAAGATCCGTCGATGGTCGGCAGGATCGACGGCCAGACCGAGCGAGCCGGCCTCGGAGAGGCCGTTGACCGCTGGGGCCCAGGTCGTCCCCGAGTCGGTCGATCGCCACAGGCCGCCGCGGCCCGCCCAGAGGACGAGGGCACGGTCGGCGGCTCCATCGTCCGCGGGCTTGGCCACCAGCTGGGAAACCAGCCCATCGGTGGCGCCCGGCATGTAGTTCGGGACAGCGTCGGCCATCACCCACCGCTCTCCCGACCCGATCACATCGAAGTCCAGGTTCTCGGGCCGGGTGACGTTGTGCCAGCTCGCGCCCGAATCGGTCGAGCGGATGACCGTCGCTCGCTCGCCGCTCGCGTCGTCCACGCACGCGTCACAGCCGGCGAACAGGAGATGCGCCTCCCCCGTGTCGATGCCCGTGATGGCCGACCAGCTTGCGCCCGAGGGAACGCCCTCGTCGAGCGCCACCCACGTTTCACCCTCGAGGCGGTAGAGGCCGTCCGTGCCCGCAGCGGCGTACAGCGTGTCGCCCACGAAGGCGAGCTCCTCGACCGTCGCGGGCGCCCCTGCCGCGGGGGTGAACGTCACGACATCATCGAGGGCATCGGCCGTGGTCTGCACGCCGCCCTCCCAGAGGGCGACGTACAGCCGCTCGGAATCAGTGGGTGGCTGGACGAGGCTCCGGATGAACTGCCCTTCCAGGCCGATGACCTGCCAGGTCAGACCACCGTCGTCCGAGCGCATGACGCCCTGCTGGAAGGTCCCGGCCCAGATGGTGTCCTCATGTGCCGCAAGCAGTGACCCAGTACTGCGCGGGAACTCAGGCAGGTTCTCGATCCCGACGCTGTTCTGCCCCGCGAAGCGCGGCTCGGTCGACAGGACTTCCCACGTCACACCATCGTCCGTCGAGCGCGCGACGCCACCATCCCGGCCCCGGGTGCCGGTGGCGCCGTAGACCAGGCCTGCGCGAGTGGGGTGGAAGGTCAGCGAGGCGATGCGGGAGCGCTCCAGGGTCTCGTGTCCTCGATTGCGAGCCTCGAAGCTGGCGCCCAGATCCGTCGACCGGTGGTAGCCGCTGTTGCCGCCGCCCAGGATGATCGTGTCCGACGCTCCCGGTGCGATGGCCACGCTCGTGTAGAACCCCCCAGCCTTGATGGCCGAGGGCTCGAAACGGAACCGAAGTCCCAGCTCGGCCGGCGAGCTGCCTAGGATCGACGTGGGCGCCAGGGCGGCGAGCAGCAGAGTCAGAGCCGGCAGGATGCCAACGGCGCGCGCCCGAGAACTCGGAGCGGAGCGGAGCGTGGGATCCGCGATGGCTAGTGGACGACGCATGTGGGACCCGCTGGCAGATACTCGTTGGGCACCGAGACGGTGTAGTCCTCCAGGTCGCTACTGGCACACCGCCCGTCGGGCGATGCGGTCGTGCGACGGAAGTCCTCGTCGGGAAGTTCGCAGTGCCAGTCGCCGAACCAGGTGTTGCCACTGATCTCGGTCTCACAGGACTCGGTCTCGACCTCTGAGTGCCAGTCGGTCACGAGTGACGTCAGGAATGACTCGCGGATGACGTTGTCCGCGAACACGTTGCGGTCGCTCTGGTTGCGCGTACGGAAGTCGCCGGAGGTGTTGACGATCTCATTGAAGCGGACCGAGTTGTCGCTCGCCCCGCGGTTCGCGTAGATCGTGTGGAAGTGGCCATTCGTGTGGTCCAGGCGGTTGGACGAGTCGCTGAAGCGGTTGTGCCAGATGCGGTTCGAGCGGGAGTTCTTGAGCGAGATGATGGAGGGTGACCAGACCTCCAGGCCGATGTCCGAGCGGTAGCGCGTGCCGATGTTGTAGAAGTCGCTGCGATGCACGACGTTGAAGCCGTTCCAGCCCGTCTCGATGTCCGCACCGCCCTGGAACACGATGGCCCGGTTGTACTTCGCGACGCGCAGGTTCACCAGCTGGACGTTGGTGGCCTCGCCGTCACCGTTAGGGAGGAAGAACCACGGGCGAGCCGAAGCGCATGACGGCTCCCCGCAGCCCACGAAGCTCGGCTTGAAGGCGCCCGGGGCATCAGCATGGCCGGCGATCCGGACCGTGTGCTCCGGATGAGTGAAGGTCCAGGTCACCGACTGACCGACGTAGCGTCCTGGACGCACCTGGATCAGCACGTCGGAGTCCAGTTCACGGGCTCCATCGCCGAAGCGCTCCTGCAGGATCTCCTGTGCTCGCGAGAGGGTCAGCACGGCGGCATCGGCGCTGAGCCCGTCACGCGCGTCGTCCCCGTCGGGGGCCACGTGGACCACGAATGGGTCCGCCAGCGCTGGCGCGGCGGTCTCGTCAACGGATTCGATCGGTGCGTCCGGGCCCTCGGACTGCTCGAGCGGATGGAGCTCGATGTCGACCGGCAGCCAGGGTTCGACGTCGGTGTCGCTGTGGCAACCCCGGACCGTGCCGAACGACGTGTCAGCCACGATCACGCAGCCCTCGTCGGTGATGTGGAGCGAGTCGGGCCGGATGGCCGTGTTGACGTAGTCCTCCGTGGCCAGGTCATGGATCGTGGGCTCGTCGGCCAGCGGGTCCCAGCTCACGGCCAGACGTGGCGGCGACGCCGAGAGGATGCCGGTCACCACCCACAGGCGACCCTCATCGTCGAGCGCGACGTCGCTTGCTCGCCTGAAGGTGCCCAGCTGGGTGAGATCGATCCCGCCGTCCTCGACCGTGCCCGAGGTCGCGCCCTGCAGCCGATGGACCCCCTGGTTCGAGGCCACGAAGACGACGTCCGCGTCCGGGGTCACCGCCAGCCCACCGGTCCTGGGGACGTTGGACGGGTTCCGCCAGATCAAGGTCCAGGTCAGTCCGGCGTCGTCCGAGCGGAAGACGCCGGCCGTCGGGTCGAGCAGGTAGACGACCCCGGTGCCGCGGACCCAGTGCAAATCCGCTCGGCGGATGCTTTTAGGGTCGCTGTAGGCGTCGTCGGCATCGACGCGGACCCACGACTCTTCGGCCACCTTCCGCGCGATGCCGCCGCCCGGATGGGCCGTCGCGAGCAGGACCCGGTCACCTCGGGCGTCGCGCCCGACGGCCAGCGAGGTCGGTCGCATACCCGGGACATCGGCTGTGAACCCGGTGTCCTCCCAGCGGTCGGGACCGGAACCTGCGCTCGCATAGATGCCGCCCTCGCGCTTCCCCGCATCGCCCAGCGCCACGATCGCTGTCGAGGGCGACGTGGTGGTGTCGAACACCGTGGCATAGGCGCGGGGTGACCAGCCCGGTGCGCCGGGTGGGTCACGCAGCACGATGTCGACGTCATCGAGGCCGTCGTCGCTGGCGAGGGAGCCGAGACCATCGGCACCGAGGAAGACGCGCTGTCCACCGATGGGGTCGCCGGCGACGCCGCGCGTGCCCAGGCCACCGAGTCCGTGCACGACCGGCGCCCAGGTGTCACCGCCGTCCGCGGAGCGCCAGACGCCGCCCGGCGCCGCGGCGAAGATCGTCCCGCCGCCGAGTCCACCATCTTGCGGCGCCCGGGCCACGAGCTGAAGCGTCGAGAAGCCTGGATCGCCGGGCACGTACTCCGGCCTGGCCTCGGCCAGCGACCATGGCTCGCCCGTGCCGACGACCCTGAGGTCCACGTGCTCTTCGGTGGTCACGGGGTCCCAGGTGCGGCCGCCATCGACCGAGCGGATGATGCTCGCGTAGCGGCCGTCGGGTGCCGCCTGGCACGGGTCACAGGCAGCGAACAAGACCGTCGAGTCGTCATGCTCGTAGCCGGCGATGCTGGTCCAGATCGCGGCGCCCAGCGGTACGCCTTCGCTCACCGCCACGAGGTCCGAGCCGTCCAGCCGGAACAGGCCCTCGCTCCCGCCGGCCACGTACAGTCGGTCCCCGACGAACGCGACCTCCTCGGCCTGGTCGGGACCGCCGGGCAGGCGCGAGAACGTCACGTCGGTCGCGCGGGCGTCGGTCGTGACCCAGGTCCCTGAGCCGGCCGATGCGAGGTAGAGCACGTCCGCGTCATCGGGGTCCTGGGCGAGGCCACGCAGGGAGAGGTCCTCGAGCCCGAGGGCTTCCCAGCTGACGCCGCCGTCCGGTGAGCGCATGACGCCTCGGCCGTCGGTCGCGGCCCAGATCGTGGTCGTTTCCTCGTCATCTTCCGCGTCCTCCTCGGCACTCGGCTCGTCCCACATCGCCAGGACGCTGCCCACCGGCCCCGGCCGACCGGCTCGCTCACCCTCGCCACGCCGGAACGGGAGCGCGCCCGCCACGACCCAGGTCGCGCCGTCGTCCTCGGAGCGTAGCAACGAGACGTCCTCGCCCTCGGACCCGGCCACGGCGTAGGCGACGCCCGCCTGGGTGGGGTGGGAGGCGAGGCTGAGGATCCGCAGGCGGAACGGCACCCGCATGCCCACGTTCCTGGCCCCGAATGACCGGCCGCCGTCCGTTGAGCGGAAGAGGCCGGTGGCGGCCGAGCCCACGAGGACGGTGTCCGGTGATCCGTCCGCGAGCGCGACCGCGGTGTAGTCCCCGCCGCCCGCGAGGCCGGGCGCATCGAACGCCAGGCTGACCTTGAACGCGGTCTGCACGACCAGCGCCGAGTAGCGGCCCGATCCGACGCCGTCGGTCCCGCTGTCGAAAGCGACCTCGATGGCCAAGTGCTCGGCGCTGGGGACGAACACCTCGCCGAGGTCATCGACGAGGTCGACCCAGCCGCGCTCGACCGCGAGTTCGTGCCGTGGGCCGGTCGCGATGCGCCGTTCCCCGTCGTAGAGACTGACGTTGATCGTCGTCGGCGTCTCCGTCGCCGCTGCCCGATAGTGGACGGCCACGCGGATCACGTTGCCCGACGGGGCCTCCGTGAGGCCGACCCGGTGCACGCCCTGCCGGATGGTCTGGCTGGCGGCTACGTACGTCGCGTCATCGGCGAGCTCGAGCGAGATACCGTCGGCGACCGCCACATACAGCGCATCGGTGCCGATCCCGACGGCTTCCACGCCGCTGGCGACCAGGTCAGAGGCGGGAAGGAGTGGACGTTCGTTCGGATCGATCGCGGGACCTGTCCCTGTCTCCGTGATGGCCGCCGGCTCCTCGGCGTCGCCCAGACGCACCGCTGGGCCCGCCAGCGCCGGCTGCGAACCCAACGTGACTGCCACGAGCGCGACGGCGAACAAGACGGCCCGGGCCCGACGCGCGGCCACCCCGACACCAGAGCCTCTCCGTCGGGGCTGGCCGGCATCGAGCGACTCCGACCGCTCATGGTTCATGTGATCACCGCTGAACCGGTGGGCGTAGCGGCCTCTGCGAAGGCCCACCTCTCGGGCGCGTCTGTTGGGCGACGGCGAGGCAACGAGACGCGCCGGCCGTCCAGGGGGAGTGCATGCGCCCGATACTGCCACGGTGAGCGTGTTTGCCCCGAGATCGTCAGCCATCGGGCCCCCTTGCTTGCTCGGTCGGGCCGCCATTGGCTCGTGCGGACAGCGGGTGAAGGCGGCGGCTCAGCAGCGCCTCAGGGGGGCGTGACGGCGGGCGCCCTTCGCCAAGTCGCGCTCGCGAACCACACGATGATCGAGGCCTTCCCCGCTCTGGCTGTCGTGCTCGGAACCCCGGAGCCTTCGCCGCTCGGGCCCGAAAGGCTCCCAAAGCATGTGCGCTACCGCTGCGCTACACCCCGACGAGGTTCGTGCGTGGATAGGGTACACAGCGCGGCTCTTGAGCGACAGCGGAGGGCCTACACCGCTCGAATCACACGATAACCGCCGCTATCTGGCCCGGTCCGGTACTGCACCGTCCTCAAGTGCCGTTCCAGGCGTCCTAGGTTGGCGGCGGTACCCCGGACACGGCGGTCCATGGCCGCCATTCCCCGCGTCAACCGGCGCGGCAGAACTTGGCCACCATGTCTTCGAACATGAGGCGGTTGTCGATGTGGGTGTAGACGCGGATCGGCCGGCCGTCCTGTCGCTCCACATAGCGTCCCTCTGCGTCGAGGCGGGGCGCGGGGACGACGACGTAGCGGCACGATGACGGGTC
>JBFLKP010000244.1:0-10060 GCA_040883225.1 Candidatus Limnocylindrales bacterium
AGGCCATGCGTGATGAGGTAGGCGCACGGAGGTTGTGGGATGAGCTGTTGCGACTCGCACGACCGACGCCCGTGTGAACACCGTCCTGCGGTCGGATCGAGTGAACACGGCTGGCGAGTCCTCGGCGAGATCCCTCCAACGTCCAGCACAACGTCGCCCTACGCTGGTGAGGACCGGGGGTTGGTCGGGGCGAGAGGGCTGGAGACACACCGTCACCAGCTCTGGTCATCCCCGTCGTGATCGCCCCGAGCGTCGGGTCCCTCAGCCCGAAGACCGGAGGACCCATCGTGACGAGTTCGGCTATCGGGTCCTACTCTGAAGCGGCGAACTCCGGCATCGGCGGCATCTCGCCGGGGAAGATGAGACCCTCGATGGTGTTGTTGACCCCGGGCCATTCGGCGACGAGGATAGCCGAGAGGCCCTCGTAGCCTCCAGTCCCGACGCAACTGAACCGGTCGCCGTCAAAGCGAGAGGTCTGGAAGAGCGTGGCGGCGGGCGACACCACCCGGTCAGCATTCGTGCACTGCCACCCGCCTCCGTCGGTGAAGACCTCGATGGCTGATGTGATGAGCGAGTAGCCCTGCCCGTCCACATCGAACGAATCAGCGTTGCTGGCGGCGTTCGATGTGCCGTCGAGACGAGGGTCGTCGCTCGTCCATGTCTGCCCTTGGCACTTCATGCCACGTTCTTGCGTGACGCCGTCCTCGGTGGCCGTTACTCCGAAATTGCAGTTCGAGCTGAACTGCACGGTGGCAGTGACCCACGCAGGGGCTGCCGCTACGCCGGATTCCGCCCCCGGCACGTTGTCCTGCTGCTGGAACGGCTGGGCGATGAGCATCACGCCACCGATGGCGAACACGATGGCTCCTGCGGTGATGGCCTTGACTGGGCTGAGCATGGATGTGGTCCTCCCGATGACGGTGGGGGTGTGGCCGTTGCTGGCCGGGACGGGAATGGGCTGGTACTGGGCTGTGTCGGTGGCGGTGGGTGTCTTGGCCTTGGGCTTCCGATGGAGCACTGGGAAGGGCAACCACCGTCCGACCTGCGATGTCTCCTCGACCTGAGACATCACCTGCCGGGTGCCCTCGGCTGGGTCTGGGGTCTGGCCTACGGTGTCGTCGAGCCAGTCGTGAAGGCGGGCGTTGTCGGGTCGTTCCGTCATCGGACGACCTCCAGTCGCTGTGCAGGTGTCAGGTGGAGTCGAGCGTCCGCTTGGAGGGCAGCATGCAGCGATGCTTCGGCTCGCCTCAGGCGGGAGTAGACGGTCTGGCGGGGGATGCTGAGGGCCTCAGCGATCTCCTCCGGAGTCATCCCGATGAGGTGTCGTAGAACGATGACCGTCCGGTGGTCGAGCGACATCCGTTCGAATGCCCGCTCCAGTTGGTCTCGGTCCGCCACGTTGCGGATGTCGTCGGCTGTCGAGACGATGTCCTCCGAGAGGGGCTCGACCTCGCCAACCTTGGGTGCTGTTCGTTTCGCTTCGGCGTAGCAGGCATGGACAAGCAGTCGGTAGGACCAGCCGTTGAACCTGCTGGGGTCACGGAGACGACGGATGTATCGCCAGATGTCGAGAAAGGCCTGCTGGGTCGCATCCTCAGCCGTAGGCCGATCACGGAGGATGCTCTTGGCCACCCGGTAGAGACGGGTGTAGTGGGCGAGCGTCAGCGACTCGAACGCTCGACGGTCTCCCTGCTGTGCCAGCACCACCAGTTCCTCGTCCATCGCCTCACATCATGAGGGGGCCGAGTGGGTCTCGACCCTTCTACCATCTACGAGGTGCACAATCGCCCAGCATTATTCAACTTGGCCGGAATGGGCACCTGCTGGCTCGTAGCAACGCCACTACGCCCCGCCGTGGCTGACTACAACGAGGGGTCGCGAGCAAGACCCGAGTCCGCATTGAAGACACCGAGGGCCACGGCGGTGAAATCCCGCACCGTCGACCTGCTGTCGCCAGTCCTCCATGCCACCGCGTGCTCTAGCACGCCGAGCTCAGCGATGGGGCGCCACACCAGACCTGGCCCGCCCATCTCGGCGAGAGCGCGCGAGCCGGTGTGGATGCCCAACTTCGCGCGCAGCGCCTCGACCAGCCCATCGAGGGCATGGAACTGCGCGACGATCCGGGGCGGCCTCCCCGAGCGGAGGGCCGTGGCCATCCAAAAATCTCGCCAGCCGCTGTCAGCAGTGGCGAAGTCGAAGGTCGGTTCGGCCAGGATCTGCTCGAGGCTGGGCTCATCGGCCATCGCCAAGGGGTGGTCAGCGGCCATCACGACACCCATCGGTTCGGTGAACAAGGGACGGGTCTCGAGCCCCATCCGATCGAAGGGTCCGTAGACGAAGGCCACATCTGCCTGTCCTGACCGAAGGCCGCCCGATGGATCGGTCGCATCACCGAACCGGATCATCACCCTCGTCTCGGGAAAGCGCTGGCTGTACTCGGTGAGGACATGGGCGAAGGAGCCATGCTCGATCGCGACGACGAAGCCAACGGTCAATGAACGCGTGGCAACCAGGCCGGCGGTCCGCGCCGCGTCGACCGCAGCCTCCGCGTCCGCGAGCAGGACGCGAGCCTGCTGATACAGCGCGGACCCGGCCTCGGTGAGTGCGACCCGCCTGGTATCGCGATCGAAGAGGCGTGTTCCGATGCGCTCCTCGAGCTGGCGGATCTGCGCACTCAGGCCCTGCTGGGCGATGGAGAGCCGAGCTGCCGCGCGGGTGAAGTTGAGTTCCTCGGCGACCGCCACGAACGCCCGCAGGTGGCGAAGCTCGATGTCCATGCAGCGACAGGATAGCGAGCCACCAGCGCCGCTTGTCAGTGCTACATCGAACCGGTGTTTCACATGCCGGGTCAGGGCAGGCACGCTTCCGCCATGAAGACCCTCATCCGACCCGACTCCATGCGCTCGACCCTCGATCGCTGGCATCTCACTGGACCATCAGTCGTTCCCGGAGAACCGGCCTGGGATACGGCTCGCCAGGCCTGGAACCTGGCCGTCGATCAGCAGCCCATGGCGGTCGTCTTCCCCCGGACCGTGGCCGATGTCACGGCGGTCGTCGAGATCGCCCGAACGACCGGAGCCAAGGTCGTGACGCAGGGCACCGGGCACGGCGCCTCGGCTTATGGCTCGATGAGCGACACCATCCTCATCCGCACCACGCAGCTCCAGGAGCTAGCCATCGGGGACGGGATGGCCCGCGTCGGCGCCGGCACGCTGTGGGGTGATGTCGCCGATGCGGCCGGAGCTGCCGGCCTCAGTGGTCTGGGCGGCTCGTCTCCCGATGTCGGGGTCGTCGGCTACACCCTCGGCGGTGGCATCGGTTGGCTGGCGCGCCGCTTCGGCCTCGCCTCGAACGCCGTGCGCTCGATCGACCTGGTCACCGCGGACGGTCGCCTCCAGCACACCAGCCGCGAGCATCTCCCGGAGCTGTTCTGGGCCCTTCGCGGAGGCGGTGGTGGTCTGGGCGTCGTCGTGGGCGTGGAGATGGACCTGTTCCCCGTGACGGCGGTGATCGGCGGGACGCTGGTCTGGGACGCACACCTGGCTCCACTCATCCTGCCCGCCTGGTCGGAATGGACGGCGGGTCTCGACGACTCGATCACCTCCATCATCCGGTTCCTGAACGCGCCCGATGTACCGGGCGTGCCGGAGCCATTCCGGGGCCGCCACGTGATGACGCTCGGGTTGGTCGGCGTCGGTGACCCGGACGCGATCGCAAGGTCCGTCAAGGTCATGCGCACGATCGCTACGCCCACACTCGACAGCATCGGGCCCATGCCCGCGGCCGAGCTGTGCCGGCTCCACGGAGATCCGGAGGGCCCCACGGCCGGGTTGTCCCACCACACGCTGCTGGGCAGCATGGAGCAAGGTGCCATCGACGCGCTCATCGATGTCGCCGGCACCGACTCGAAGGAGCGGCTCATCTCGGTCGAGGTCAGGCATCTCGGTGGAGCCTTGGCCAGGAAACCCAAGGGGGCTGGCGCCCTGTCTCACATCGGGGCTCCGTATCTGCTCAATGCGGTGGGTGCAGCGCACGACAGCGAGCAGGCCGCGTGGTCGTACGAGCGGCTCGGTCTCACCATCGACGCGATGCGACCCTGGGCTGCCGGCGAATACCTGAACTTCGTCGAGCGCCCGACGCGCTCGGTATTCGACGATGCCACGACCAGACGCCTGGCTGCGGTCAAGGACGCGGTCGACCCGACGAACGTGTTCCACCTTCGCGAGGGCGTGCCGGAGTGAGTCCCAGCCGCCTGGCTACCGGGTCTTCGGGCAGCTCCCGTGTTCGGGGCGTGGGTCGGGAACCGGCAGCCGCCCTCGCGCGTCTATCGATGGTGCGAGGACTTCTCGCTGATATCCGAAGGAGACAAGACAACCATGTCCCGCTTCCCCCGCGTGGCAGCGGTCGCGTTGACCGCATCCCTGCTCATCCCCGCTGGCGGTCTGGCCGCCAGCGACGCCTCGGCCGAGTACATGGCGGCCGACCCGTTGATCACCGAGCCAACCCCCACGCCCTGGGAGCGCCTCGAGATCGGCCCTGACGGGCAGAGCCTGAGCGTCTATTTCTCGACCGGGGCCGCCGGGTGCAACGGACTCGCCCGCGTCGAGGTCGACCGTTCGGCCGATGTCCCAGTCGTGACGGTCTGGACCGGCCTGCACCCCGACGCCGCGGTGCGCATCTGCGAGGCCGGCGAATTCGACTACTACACCGAGGTCGCCCTCGATGCTCCTATGGTCCTCGATGGCAGCAGTCCCTCTGACACATCCTCGGCAGGAGACCCCACGGCCATCTCTCGTCTTCCCCGCGTGGCAGCGGTCGTGCTCGAGCCGCGGCCCGGCTCGCTCGTCCATGGGGTACCCAGGAACGAGACCGTCTCCGCGGACCTGGAGCCCACCGCGCTGGGCATGACGTGGGACGACGTGTTCGTCGGCACCGCGAAGGCCGACGACCACTCGGGTGGCCCCGGCAGGGACCGCATGAGCGGCAGGGGCGGGGATGACACCCTGTCCGGCTGGGGTGCTCGGGATCAGATCAGCGGCGGAGCCGGCGCGGACGCGATCCACGGCGGTGCGGGGGGCGACGTGCTCGTCGGCGGCTGGGGTGATGATGTCATCCGGGGCGCGGACGGCCGCGACGAGCTGGTCGGTGGTCCCGGGCGTGACCGTCTCTTGGGTGGCGACCACAACGACGTCATCAAGGCCCAGGGCGGCGATGCCGACTTCATCGACTGCGGTGATGGGGATGACACGGCCTACGTCGATGCCGAAGACACGGTCACTGGCTGCGAGAAGGTCATCGTTCAGGACTGATCCAGCGAGACACGGCCCGGCGATGGGACCCCGGTGTTGGTCGGGGTCCCATCCGACGTCTACGGTTGGGCTCCTGCCAGCCAAGACCGCCGCCGTCCGGGGCAAGGGCCACGCTGAGCTCTGGCGCCTCCTGCACGACCAGCGTCGCCGGATCATCGCCGGGAGCTCGCGGTGGATCATCCGGTGCCGCTCGTCCTCGGTGGCGCGCCGCTGCCGGCGCGGTCCGGCGTGCTCTGCGCGAGCTACAACGCGCGCAAGGGGTTGAGCGGGCGGCCGCGGTGAGGTCTGCGCATCGCCTCGCCGGCCTGCACCAGCCGCGAACACGAAGAACGGGCCTGGCGTGTCGGCCAGACCCGTTCCGTATCTGTGGCGACCGGCGACTATTCGGACGCGGCTTCCTCGTCCTCGGGAGCCGAACCCTCGTCGGGTGCCATCTCATCGGACGCAGGCTCCGGCAGGGGGCCGACCTCGGTCCCGGCCGGGGTGACGGTGAACTCCTGGATCATTCCCAGCGCCAGGTGCGGCGGATTGGCCATCAGCGCCTGGATCTCGGGCGGCATGTCCTCGGGGTTCGCGTCGGGACCGAGTTGCTCGAGGACCGACATGTCCGTGAGGCCCTGGGGGATGAAGCAGAGGACGACGTAGCGCCCCTCGCTCTCGACCGTCCGGGCGCCCTCGGCGGTGGTCCCCGGGGCCGCGAAGAGCGGCATGTCCCCCACGATCTCGACCAGGCCCTCGGCCATCGGGTCGCGGCCCTCGGCCTCCATGGCCAGCAGCTCCTCGACGCTCTCGGTGACGCCGTCGGCGATGCGCACGACGACCATCTCGTGGACCTCGGCACCGTTGTTGGTGAAGGTCAGGGATGTGCCCGCGGGCACGCTCGTCGGCAGGTTCGTGAAGGCGTACTCGACGCCGCCGACATCGAGGGTCAGGCCCTCCATGTCCATGCTGTCATCGGTGGTGGCCTCGTCCTGGGCCACGATGGGCGCGGCCGACACGAGCAGCAGGGCCGCTGCGCCGACGAGCGCCAGGGTGCGGGAACGGGACAACGCTTCCTCCTATCCCCCCGTCCTGCGGCGCCACGGGATGCGGCGCCGTCGAGCTGCATGGCGACCCTGCTGGGTCGACGAAGGCAGAGCGGGACAGTACAACATCGAGGCCCCGGCGAACACGCCATCGGCTAGCCGGGGAACGACTCCCCCTCGGTCTGCTCGCCGTAGGCCACCGAGAATCCCCGTCCTCCTGTCCGACCCCTCGGGTCCGCTGGCGGCGCGACGCGCCGTTGTGAGGCGAGAAGATGGCGACTGGACCGGCCGTCGTCAACCCCGAGCTCGGTGGAGAAGGGGGCCGGTGGCCGACGCATCCGACCCCAGGGCGGGCGGGGCGGCTCGGCCCGGTACCCGAGCTCGGCGACGCACGCAAGGGCCAGCGCCAGCTGCGTCGATGAGGGTGGGGTTCGCGACCGGCAGCGCTCGTGCCGTCGGCAGCCGGTGGGTGTGGTGTGTCGCGGTGGCAATAGCGCACGACGTTGTCGACACCGCCGACATCATCCATCCCTCCCGCTGTCGGTGTGGCTGGTCGAGGCTGCCGGTTCCTGGGCGCGATATCCAGCCGATGTCGCATCGCGCTCGGAGGACGACGCGGGAGTAGGGCTGGGCTTGCTCCCGGGCCGCGCCGCGGCGGTCACCGCGGGCATCGGAACCGACAGCGAGTTCGCCGTCGGCCGCTACGACGGTGACGACTGGACCTGGTACGACCGGACCGATGTCGGCGTTCGCGAGGGGTGGGTGAACGACTTCGCCGAGACGCCCGACGGGAGCATCTGGGCCGGGGTCCAGAACTATGGTGGGCCGGCCCAGGGCGGCCTCTCGCGCTTCGATGGCCGGGAGTGGCATCCGGTGGACCCGTTCTCGACTGACGGCAGGTTCGCCGCCGAGGATCTCGTGGTCACGGCCGACGGGACCCTGTGGGCGGGCCTTCTTCGGATCGACGACAACGGCAGGGAACGATACCTCGGCGCCTGGGACACCTCCGGGTGGGTGGTCAGGCCCTGTCCGCAGGGCCATCACTGGGGACTGCCTACGGGCGGTATCGAGGACCACGAGACGTGCCCGGACACGGTCACGGTGATCGACGACCTCAGGATGGGCGACTGGCTCGACATCGACCATGCACCCGACGGATCGGTCTGGTGGACGACCGAGACGGGCCTCTATGTCATGAACCCCGAGGAGGTGGATGCCACAGAGTGAAGTTCGCATGACAGACAACGAGCGCTGAGGGCCGAGTGTGAGGCGCCCCAGCAGGGGGGAGAAGGAGGGTCCCCATGAAGGGTGTCAAGTTCGGAGCCAGTTCCATCGTCACCATCGGCCTGGTGGCCACGTCAGCGATCGGCGTCGCGGCGCAAGAGGCCGAGCCGCCCACCGAGTTCAGCGGGCGCTGGGTGTACTCGTACACCATCGAGGACCGCGACTCGGGTGGGACATGGGCATTCCTGGCCGAGGACATCAGCGAGCCACGCTTCGATGGATGCATCTCGATCGTCGGCAACGAGTCGGTCCTCGCGAACGGCGCGTCGATCTGGCACTCGGCGTTCAGGATCGAGAACGAAGAGGGCGCGTGGCAAGAGGTGCCGGCGCCGCTGTTGCGCTTCGACCACGCCGCCGCCTCCACGCGCACCGGCCTGTTCGAGGGCGAGGGTGCATAGGATGGGCTCGTGGCGGTGACCGAGCTTGGCTGGGACGTGACCGGAGCCGACAGCGTATTCGATGTCCGGGGGATCATCCTCGGCGCGGACGACCTTCCACCGTCCGTCATCGTCGCCGACGCGGAGTAGACGTTGCGCTGCGCGAGTTCGCCTGGGAGGCCCTCGAGATCGATCCAGCCACCGGCCAGCGGGTGTAGTCCGAGGTCAGGCTCGGCCTGCCCCGGAAGAACGGGAAGTCCCTGCTAGCCTCGACGTTCGGCCGCTACTTCCTCGTCGCCGAGAGCCGCGGCCATCCCGGAGAGACGCGGCACGCTCGATTGGTGGCCGGGTCTCGCACCGGGTCTTGCAGCTCGAGCCGCAGCCGGACCCCGGCTCGAAGGCCGGGGTCCGCGACATCGAACCGCTCCCTACCTCGTGGAGGCGTTCTCCGGTGGCGGCGGCAGCTCGTACTCGAAGATGTAACCGTGGGGGTTGCCCAGGTCCTCCATGATCAGCGCCGCCGTGAGGCCCTCGTAGGCACCCTCGCCGTCCAGCACCCAGTACTGGAAGGCGAAGGCATCTGGCGTATCCGGACCTCCGAACCAGTAGTTGGGGCGCATGCGCCAACTGCCCTCGTCGTTCTCGATGGTCAGCGCGTGGACACCGAAGCCGATCCCGCTCCCGTCGGTGGAGTTGTCCTCGTTCGCCACCATCGTCCCTGTGCCGCTGAGCCGCTCGTCGCTCATGGTCCATTCCGTTAGGCACGTCCCTCCGATGGTGCGCTCGAAGGTGCCCAGATCCTCGGTCGTACCCGGGTCGGGACACCCGACCAGGACGCTGACGCCCGTGACCTCCACCGGGGCGGCAGGTCCCGCATCGGTCGCCGCCCCCGGCACGCTGCCCTGCTGCTGGAAGGGTTGGGCGATGAGGAAGGCACCGCCGATCGCGAAGACGAGGGCGCCGGCGGTGATGGCCTTGACTGGGCTGAACATGGAACTGGTCCTCCCGATGGTGATTGGGGTATGGCCGTTGGTGGCCGGGATGGGACTAGGCTGGTTCTGGGTCTTGTCGACGACTGCGGGCTCGTCGGGCTTCCGACTGAGCAACCGCTGGAGCCACCAGCGACGTGGGCGTCGGCGCGTCGAGCCGAGTCGGCTGACGACACTGCCCACGACGCGGCTGCGATCGGGCTGCCCGGCTGGCGCGTCCTGCGTCCACTCGCGCAGAACGGCGTCCATGTCCTTGTCGCTCATGTGCTCGTCGCTCATTCGATCGCCTGCGGTGGTGCCGACAAGTCGGTCGCTCGTCCGTCTGCTTCGAGTGCGCCACGGAGTGCCTGCTGAGCGCGGTGCAGCCGCGAGTAGACGGTGCCGACAGGGATGTCGAGCGCTTCGGCGACCTGCTCGGACGGCAGGTCGAGGTAGTAGCTGAGGATGAGCACCGAGCGGTGGTCGACCGATAGGCGCTCGAAGCCTCGCTCCAACCGCTCTCGCTCGATGATCCCGCCGATGAGGTCCGGGGCGGTCGGCTCCGCGATCGATCGCACGATCGTCGTCGGATGCCAACGATTGCGCTTGCGTGCCTCCATGTAGCAGGCGCGGATGAGGAGCCGGTAGGACCAGCCATCGAACTTGGCTGGGTCCCGCAGGTCCGGCAGGTCGCGCCACGCGCTGAGTAGCGCCTGCTGCACCGCGTCCTCGGCAAGAACAGCATCCCGCAGGATCCTGTGCGCGACGCCGAGGAAGCGGTCGGCCACGCTGTTCACGATCTCGGTGAAGGCCCGCTCGTCCCCCCGCATCGCGCTACGGACGAGGTCGGTGTCCACTGCGGCTCCGTTGGTGGCGCCACGTTGGTGGGCGCCTTCAACAACTATGGTGCAGTCCGCCAGCCGTCCCTTCCGATTTCGTTGGAAGACTCGTCAGACTCGGCAAGGACCGGGCACGACCTGCACGTCCAAGGGAAGGATGAAGCCCTTCCGACGGTGCCTGTCGGCCCTATCGAAGTTCGCTCCGCCTCTGCTACGACAAGAAGGAGCGCGAACCGCGTGTGTCCCCGACGTGTTCGC
>JBFLKP010000245.1:0-3976 GCA_040883225.1 Candidatus Limnocylindrales bacterium
CCCACCGAACGACGAGGGTTCAGCGAGGCGTTGGGATCCTGGAAGACCATCGTCGCCTTCGTGCGCAGCTCGCGCAGCCCGGCGCGGCTGAAGTCGAGCTCTGCCCCGTCGAGCAGGACCTGCCCGCCCGTCGGAGGCTCGAGGCCCAGGATCGAGAGCCCGACGGTCGACTTGCCGCTGCCGGACTCGCCCACCAGCCCCAGCGTCTTGCCCCGTTCGACCGCGAAGGACACGCCATCGACCGCACGCACGACCGCGCCGCCACCGACCGGGAAGTGGACCTGCAGGTCTCGCGCCTCGAGCAGCGGCGTGCTCACGAGCCGGTGCCCCGGTACGGCTCGAGATCGTAGAACGTGCGTGTCCAGTGACCCGGGGCGATCTCCCGCAGCGGCGGCACCTCCGTCTCGCAGCGGGCGTCGGCGCGGTACGGGCAGCGCGGGTAGAACGAGCAGCCGGCCGGAAGCCGACGCGGGTCGGGCGGCACGCCGGGGATGGTGGCCAGCTCGACGTCGGGCTCGCCCAGTCGAGGCCGCGCGGTCAGCAGCCCGCGCGTGTACGGGTGCGACGGCGAGGTGAAGAGATCGCGCGTGGCGGCCTCTTCCACGATGCGCCCGGCGTACATCACGGCCACGCGGTCGGCCAAGTCGGCGACCACGCCGAGATCGTGGGTGATCCAGACCACGGCCATGCCGAAGCGCTCCTGCAGCCGCTTCACGAGCTCGAGGATCTGCGCCTGCGTGGTCACGTCCAGGGCCGTCGTGGGTTCGTCCGCGATGAGCAACTCGGGGTCGCACATCAGGGCCATCGCGATCATCACGCGCTGGCGCATCCCGCCCGAGAGCTGGTGCGGATAGGCCTTCGTGCGCGCCTCGGGCTCAGGGATGCCCACGAGCGAGAGCAGCTCCACGGCCTTGGCCTTGGCCTCGCTCGCGGGCATGTCGAGGTGCTGGCGGGGAGCCTCGGTCATCTGTCGCCCGATGGTCAGGAGGGGGTTCAGCGAGGTCATCGGCTCCTGGAAGACGTACCCGATGTGCCGGCCGCGGACCGCGCGTCGTGCCTTCTCGGGGAGGGCCAGCAGGTCCTGGCCGTCGAAGCGCGCCTCGCCCTCGAACCGCGCAGGGGGGGAGGGCACCAGACCGGTGGCCGAGAGCAGGCTCATCGACTTGCCCGAGCCCGACTCGCCCACGATGGCCAGCGTCTGGCCGCGGTCGACACCCCAGTCGACGCCGTTGACGATCTCGGCGGTGCCCAGGCGCGTGCCGATCCGCACCCGGAAGTCGGCCAGCTCGAAGAGCGCGCTCACAGGTTGCCCCGCCGTGACTCGATGGCTGAGCGTTGACGCGGGTCGAGCGCGTCACGCATGGCGTCACCGACGAGGTTCAGCGCCAGCACCGTGATGAAGATGGCCGCTCCGGGGAAGACCGCCATCCACCAGGCATCGGCCAGGAAGCCGCGGCCGTCGAAGAGCATGCGGCCCCACGACGGTGTGGGCGGTTGGACGCCCAGGCCCAGGAACGAGAGCGCGGCCTCGGTGAGGATGGCGAAGGCGAGGCTGAGCGAGGTCTGCACGATGATGGCGGCCATGATGTTGGGCAGCACGTGCAGGCGCATGATGCGCAGGTTGCTCGCGCCGATCGAGCGCGCAGCCTTGATGTACGTCTCCTCGCGCACGGTCAGCACGCTGGCGCGGGTGATGCGCGCGAAGAAGGGCGTGTAGACCACGGCGATGGCGAGCATCGCGGGCACGATGCCGGGACCGAGCATGGCCACGATGGCCAGCGCCAGCAGCATCACCGGGAAGCTGAAGACGACGTCCATCATGCGCATGCCCGTGACGTCGACCCAGCCTCCGAAGAAACCCGAGACGAGGCCGATACCCACGCCGGCGATGAGCGCGAGCGAGACGCTCACGACGCTGACCATGACCGAGGGCTGCGCCGCGATGATGACGCGGCTGAAGACGTCGCGACCCAGGTCGTCGGTGCCGAAGAGGTGCGTCAGGCTGGGTGGCTGCAGCTGGTTCATGACGTTGATCTCGTTGGCGCCGAAGGGCACGATGGCTTCGCCGACCACGGCGAGCACGAGGACCAGGACGATGAAGCCCACGGCGGCCATGGTGACCTTGCTGTCGAAGAGCGCCGCGAGCAGGACGAACCGTTGGCCCTTCTCGGGTGGCTCCTGCACCTCCGCCGCGGGCTCGACTGGGCCCGTCGCTGCCGTCATCGGTAGCGGATCCGCGGGTCGATGAGGGCGTAGAGCAGGTCGACCACGAGGTTGGCCACGAGGAAGATGGCGGCCACCAGCAGCACCGCGCCCTGGACCACGGTGTAGTCGCGTGCCAGCACCGCGTCATAGGTCAGGCGGCCGAGGCCCGGCCAGGCGAAGAGCACCTCCACCACGATGACGCCGCCCAGCAGCGAGGCCAGCTGGATGCCGGCCACGGTGATGATGGGCACCATCGCGTTGCGCAGGACGTGGTCGCGCATGACGGCCGACTCGTGCAGGCCCTTGGCTCGCGCGGTTCGGGCGAAGTCCTGGTCGTTCGACTCGAGCGTGGCGGAACGGATGAAGCGGGTCAGGATCGAGCCCGAGATGAGCCCCACCGCGAGCGCGGGCATGATCACGTGGCGCAGCCAGTCGAGCGGATCCTCGGTGATGGGGGTGTAGCCCGATGGCGGCAGCAGTCCCAGCCAGCTGGTGAGCACCAGGATGAGCATGATGCCCAGCCAGAAGTCAGGCACGGAGATGCCGATCTGGCTGCCGATGCGGGCCACGTGGTCGACGAGCGTGCCCCGGCGCATGGCGCTGACGATGCCCAGCGGGAACGAGATGAGCAGGGCGATGATGAGGGCCGCCACGGCCAGCGAGATGGTCGCGGGCATGCGCGCCACGACCAGCTCGAAGACGCTCTCGCCGTTGCGGAAGCTGACGCCGAAGTCACCGGTGGCGGCGCCGGCGAGGTAGCTGACCAGTTGCTCGTGCAGCGGCCGGTCGAGCCCGGCGGCGGCGATCAGCTCCTCGTAGGCCTCGGGGTTGAAGCGCGTCCCCATCGCCGCCCGCACCGGGTCGCCCGGGACGAGCTGGAGCAGGAAGAAGACGAGGACGGCCGCTCCGACGAGCACGACCAGTGCCTGGACGGCCCGCCGGAGCAGATATCGAAGCATGTGAGCCGAGGCTCCGGGGGGTTACTCCGCCAGGCTCGCGTCCTTGAAGCGGATGGCCGCGTCGCCGCGGACCGTGTAGCCCTCCACGCGGGGGCTGAAGCCCTGGGTGATGTCAGGGTTGGCCAGATAGACGTAGCTGGCGTCGTCGACGATCATCGTGGCCGCCTCGTCGTAGAGCGCCTTGCGGGCGTCAGTGTCCGTCTCCACGGCCGCTGCGTCGAGCGCCGCATCGACGTCCGGGTTGCTGTAGCTCTGGGCGTTGAAGCTGCCGCTGCTGTGGTGCTGGGCGTAGTAGAAGTCGCTGGGATCGAGGTTGCCGATCCAGGACCACATGAAGATGTCGAAGTTGCCCGCACCCTGCTCGGCGATCCAGGTGGTGCTGTCGAGCTGGCGGATGTTGACGGTCACGCCGATGTCGGCGAGGTTGGCCGCGATGACCTGCGCCGCGGTGACGGCTGCGGTCTCGGTGGAGACGACCATGAGGTCGACCTCGAGGTCGCTCACGCCGGCCTCCTCGAGGAGCGCAGCGGCCTTGTCGAGGTCGCGGCTGTAGGGCGCGTAGTCGTAGTACCAGCCGCTCGTCGAGGGGATCGCGGTCTGGTTGGCCGCCGCGTTGCCGAACCACGCGGCCTGCACGATGGCGTCGCGGTCGATGGCCCAGGCCAGCGCCTGGCGGACACGCACGTCGCTGTAGGGCTCGCGGGCCTGGTTCTGAGCGAAGTAGAAGTAGTCGTTGCTGGGAACGGACTCGACGACGATGTCGGTGCTGTCCTTGAGGTTGCTGATCTGCTGCACCGGCAGGTTGCTGGTCC
>JBFLKP010000246.1:0-2714 GCA_040883225.1 Candidatus Limnocylindrales bacterium
CTCGAAGTCCTCCGCCTCGACAACGAGCCTCAACTGCCGTACACGAGCATCGGTGGCGCCTTCCTCCATCACGACGACAGTAGGCGCCGTCCTCGCCCCGACGTGACCTGCGGGCGACCAAGAACTCCTGTCGTGCGGCTCCCCGAGCTGATCGACCACCATGAGCTCGGCCATCGCTGGTCCGGTATCCAACCGAGTCGTCAGCGGCGACTCGCCGTGACGGTGCGGCTGTGACGCAGCAGCGTGGGGTCTAGGAGCGTGCCAACAGATCGATGGGCACGATCTGTTCGCTTCGGGTCATGCCGAGGCGGCGATGCAGGGTACGGCGGCGCGTACCGGTGCGTCGAGGCCTCGAGCCACGAGCCGAAGGGCGAAAGCGAGTTCGGCGACCAGCGGAATGCCATACAGCGGGGCGATAGCGGGGCTCAAGCGTGGAGCGAAGTGGGCCGCCGAGGATCCTGCCAGGTACACGAGACCCGTCACCGACATGCCGACGGCGAGTGGGCGTGCGACCAGGTTGCCCGTCTGCAGCTGACGCCCAAGAACGAGACAACTGAGGCCGAATGCAATCAATCCGGTGTCGTAGCCGAGTGCGTGACGCTTGATCGAGTCGAGGGCGTCTCGAGCAGACCCTGCGCGCACCTCGTCGTCAGGACCGACCGCCTGTCGGGCGAAGTCGAGGGCGCGCACGAGGTTGGTCAGATTGACCGCGATGACCCCGCCTTGGATGAGCCGCAACCCGGTCGACGCCAGCGCGCGCCGCTGGTCCCTACGCAGCAGTCGGAACAGGCCAACGGCAACCGTCACGTCGAGCGCGACCATCACGACGTCGGCGCCGATACCGACCTTGAACAGGCGAGGCGAGCCGACGATGTTCTCGGCGGTTGCTGCCGGGTCATCGTCGACAACCAAGCGCTTGCGAACGGCGAACTCGGCAAACAGGCCGGTACCGATGATGCCCAGGTACGCCAGGCCGGTGCGCCGGGCGAGACGAGAGGGCCGGCGGTTGACGGTCCGATGCATCGATCCTCCATTGGTGGTTGAGGTGTCACGACCGACGCTAGTGGCGCCGCGACAAGCGGGTCCTCTTCCCCGAGCCATGCCGGGCGCCGCTGCGCAGATGACACGGTCATCGGCGCGGACCGCGGGCACTCGATCCCAACGGTAACCGACACTCAGTTGGTGCTCAGTCGGCCACGCTGCATCGGTCGCAACGCTCCTCGCCCGCTGCGACGACGAAACCGCTCCAGGACGTTCGGACCAGCGTCAGCCCGCCCCCACCGAAGTGCCACCGAGCGGTCGGTTGAGCCAGACCTGGGCCAAGCTGCTTGCGAGTCCGCAGCCGACGGGCAGTCGCCCGGCACCGGCGATTCCGGCGGCTGCGCCGCCCGAAGACGCCACACTCGACCCGTCTCTCCATGGCACACCTACCCGGCGTTCGGGGGCGGTGCACCACGCACGGCAAGTTGCACCCGCTTCTATCGCTGTTGGGTGTGCATCAGCTGTGTGGGCAGACCTCGGCTCACATCTGGAGAACCGTGTTCAGAGCGTGACGCAGAGCGAGATCGCGACGATCGCCCTGCAGTTCCATGCCCATCTTGTCCGTCACATACCCGTATCCCAGCCGCAGCGTCGGATCCGCGAAACCCAGGGAGCCTCCCGTTCCCGGCGCCCCGAAAGCAGAGTCGGAGCCGAAACTGATCGTTTCGTTGGGTTTCATGAAGCCCAACGAGAACTTGGCTGGAGCCCTGAAGCATGCGTCGTAGAAGCCCTGGCGTGCCGGCACGGCTGGAGCAGCGAGCGCATCGAGTGTTTCGGGTCGCAGTGCGAGCGGGCCGCCAGGAGCGGCGAAGGCCCCGTAGGCCGTGGCGAGGGCCCTGGCGGTCGTCACCGCACCCCCGGAGGGAACCTCGAGCTCCCGTACGATCACGTGCTCGGGGTCGACGTAGAACCCCGTTCCGGGATTGGCCACCAAGGATCGGTGCAGTACCGAGCGGGGCCAGAAAGCATCGATCATGAAGCGGGGCGGCATTGAGGTGAGTCGTGCCCACAGTCCAGGTGCGACAAGGGCGGCAAGGCGCTCGTCGGGCACCGACGACGGGGTCCCGATGTACACCTCACCCGCGATGTCGAGCGGGGTTGCGATGTCCTCCTGGAGTAGTTGGCCGATGGTCCGGTGGGCCGGGTCGATGCGACGCACCAGTTCGTTCTCGTAGAAGCCGAGCGTGATGGCGTGGTAGGCCTGCCGCTCGCCCGGTGGCCAGATGGGACGCTGGCGCTCCATGACGCCAGCGAGGCGATCGAGATCTGCCACGACCTCGACATCGACGTGCTCGTCGAAGGCGAAGAGCCCGGCTTGGTGGGCCAGAAGCTGGCGAATGGTGATGTCCTCCTTGCCGGCCTGAGCGAACTCCGGCCAGTAGGTGGCCACGCGTTCGTCGTAGTCGAGCAGCTGGCGCGAGTGGAGCAGCGCCAGCACGAGGGCCGCCAGCCCCTTGGTGGTGGAGTGGACCAACGTCATGGTCTCGGCGCCCCAGATGGACCCGGTCGCCATGTCCCGCACTCCGCCCCACAGATCCACAACCACTTCACCATCGAGAACCACACAGGCCGCGCCGCCGAGCTCGCCCCGCTCGAGGAAGTTCTCGACGAAGGCCTCGTGGACGGGCTCGAAGCCCGGCGCGACCCGGCCGCCGATCTCGGGGCGAGGTGTC
>JBFLKP010000247.1:0-9913 GCA_040883225.1 Candidatus Limnocylindrales bacterium
CGCCGGGCTCCAGTGGTACAGCCGCGCCGCGTCCAGACCGATGCCGCGCTCATCGCACAGCGCCTGCACCCGCGCCACCCAGGCGTCGATGACCGCCACCTCCGACGACTCGTCCAGCCTCTCCACCGTCCACTGGTCGAAGCGCCACTCGCCACCTTCCATCCGCCCACAGCCGATCTGGAAGATGAGCGGGGTCCCGTTCTCCCCCGGCAGCGCGGCGAAGTCATCGGCCATGGACGAGACCGTCTCGAAGTCCACGTACAGCTCCAGCGGCGCGGGCTCCCGCCACGACTCGTCCGCCAGCTCCAGGCGCTCCGGCAGCACGACCGGCTCGTCCGCCCGGTTCGCCGCCAGCACCGCCTCACACATGCGCGCAGCCGAACCGGTCAGACCCAGCGAAACCGCCGACACCGCCGAGTCGGTCCAGCGCGTCAGCCCGCGCCCGTGCGCTGCCCGACGCCGCAGCGGGTTCACCCCCGGCAGCCGCGTCAGCTCTGCGAGCTCCGCGCCGATGGCGGCCTTGGCCCCGTGCCACGGATCGTCGAACTCGTTGCCCATGTGCGGATAGAGCTCTGGTCGCGTGGGTACCGGCAGCACCTCCCACTCCGCCCCGTGCGCGCGCAGCTCGCGGATCCACTCGTGCGCGCCGAGCGTCAGCGACGCGAGGCTGGCCCCGTCGTACTTGTCGAAGGTGCCGTCCATGTCGATGCGCCCGAGTCGGTCGAGGCAGCCGCTGCCCCGTTCTCCTCGCCGCTTCCAGTTGCGCCCCAGCAGGTACCCCGCCGGCGGGGTGTAGCCCTGGACCCGCCCGAGAGCCGTGTTGTAGACCCACACCTGCGCCTGGTACGCGAGCGTGTCCGCCGAGCGCCCGATGCCGCCATCGGCCCGCAGGTCCAGCGTGCGCAGCTTGATGTCGACCACGCGGTAGTGCATCCCCGGCAGCCACAGCGCAGGCGCGGGCTGCGCCGCCTCTTCCGCGCCGAGGTCGTCGGGGAACAGCCCCGCCAGCACGTCCGAACGCACCAGCAGGTCCGCCACCCCGTAGGTCCGGTGCTCCGGGTCGCGCAGCACGCCCTGGGCGATGATCGGCACGGCGTCGCGCATGGCCTCCACCGTGGCTGCGGCAGCGTCGATGGAGCGGCTGTCCTCGTATGTCCGCGCGATGGTCACGACCTCTGCCCGCTCCGCCAGCAACGCCATCACGCCGGCTTCGAAGGCATTGCCCTGGCGGAAGAGGAACGGGCGGAAGTCCAGCCGCGGGTCGAAGCCCGGCGCTGCGTCATCGCGCTCGAAGCCGTGATCCGTGCCATACCGGTCCAGCCAATCGAGCAGCGGGTCGTCGTTGAGCCAGTTGCGGCCCTTGGTGGCGCTGACCCACGCGCGCCAGTCCTCGCGCTCCTCGGGGATGACCATCGTGCCGTCATCCGCACGCGTCAGCGCCTCGATGCCGTTGACCACCGCGATCGTCACGCGGACTGCTCCCGCGCGACTTCATCCAGCCGGCAGAGGGCGTTGGCCAGCACCATCTGCCGTGGCGTGCGGGCCTGCGCCGCCACCAGCGCAGGGGACGCCACCACCAGCGTCAGGCAGCGCGCTCGTGACGTGGCCACGTTGAGCCGGTTGAGCGAGTACAGGAACTCCATACCGCGCGGTGCATCCTGCGGGCGCGAGGTGGCCATGGAGTAGATCGACACCGGCGCCTGCTGACCCTGGAACTTGTCCACGGTCCCGACCGACACGCGCGCACAGGCCTCGCCCCGCCGGACAAGCTCCGCGTTGATGAGCGTCCGCTGCGCGTTGTAGGGCGTGATGATGAGGATGTCCGCGGGCGTGACCGACCTCGTCGCGAGCTCGCGGTCGACCCACGTGGCGCGGCCCTCGAGCAGGCCGGACACGATGTCCGCGATGACCCGCGCCTCCTCCGGCGAGGCATTGTCGTTGCGCGCGTCCGCATGGTCCACCGCCACGAAGCGGATGCCCTCGCCGGTGGCCCAGCCGGTCCCGACGAGCGCCTGCTGCTCGTTGCCGTCCTGGGGCAGCAGTTCCCCGCGGTAGAAGACCTCCGAGGTGTAGTCGCAGATGTCCGGGTGCAGCCGCCAGGTCTTGTCCATGAAGAGTCCGCGCTCCGCGGGCATCACCGACTCCGCGTCCAGCAGGTGCGCCAGCGCGCTCCGGCCCGCCCCGGGCGGGTGCGAGCCCTTGACCGGCTGATCGAGTTGCTGCGGGTCGCCCAGCAGCACGACCGACTTGGCCACGGCCGACACCGCCAGCGCGTTGGCCAGCGAGAACTGGCCGGCCTCATCGATGAAGAGCACGTCCACCGTCTCCGGTGGGATCCTGGCGCTGGCCCACAACCAGCTGGTGCCGCCGACGACGTCCACGCTGTGCTCGAGGAAGGCTTCCGCGACGTGCTTCGCGTCGCCGATGGGCTGGGCGAAGCCGCACGTGGGATCCTTCTTGCTGCTGGGCTTCTGGGCGATGCGGACCTCTCGCTCGGCGAACTCCGGGTAGTCATCCTGGGCATCCCAGACGTTGTCCAGCAGGTTGCCGATGACCTTGTGGCTGCTGGCGGTGACGCCCACGGTCTTGCCCTGCCGCACGAGCTCCAGGATCATGCGGCCGCCGATCCAGGTCTTGCCGCTGCCGGGAGGTCCCTGGATGGCGAGACAGGTGTGGTCCAGCGCCTTCACCAGCCGCTTGGCCGCCTCGCCGGCCGACTCGCCCTCGTGGCGCAGTGGCTCCCCGTCGATGTGGTCCACGATCCGGGGAGCCCGACGACGCAGCATGTCCAGAGCCGCGCGATAGGCACCGCCGCCCTCCAGGCCGTGCTCGATGACGTACGAGCCGATGTCCAGCAGACGCTGCTCGTGTCCCGGCGTGGGGATGATCATCTTGGGCACGAGCGCGCCCGGGTGCTCGATCTCGCGACCCCTGGGGAAGCGCAGCACGATCTCGTCGCGGTCGTCCGCAAGCTCCTCCACCGGCAGGGTCTTCTGGTTGGCCGGGTCGACCGGCGAGTCGCCGATCTCGAACTCCTGCGGCGGGAAGCGATAGCGGTACGTCCGCGCCGCCACATCCTCCGGGCCCATGAGCTCCAGCCCGCCGAGCGGTTCCCGGGCCTCGATCATCTCGTCCGGCGCGAGCTCCAGCTGGCTGAAGTAGGCCCACCACTCGGGCTTCTGCTCCCGCCGGTGCCAGCCGAGCACGTCCGCCAGCAGCAGCCGCGAGCGCTGGTCGTCCGACAGGTCGTCTGGCGTGGCGTCCGCGGGGATGTCCTGCGTCAGCGGCTCCGCCACGGCCTGGACCTTCTGCAGCCACTGGGCCAGCTCCTGGTCCGGTTCGCCGTTGCGGACCTCTGGCCGCGGAAGGACCTCGCCACGTTGCGCGGCCAGCTCTCCGCGGAGCGTCTCCAGCCAGCGGTGCAGCTTGAGCGTGGAGACGACGTCGTCGCGGTTGTAGGCCTCGATCTGGTCGAGGATCTCCTGGCCTACGCCCTCCCCGTGTCCACCGAGCTCCATCCACTGCTCGAACTCCACGATCGAATCGCCGGCCGCTCGCAGCTCGATGTCGCGTTCGAAGCCGTAGAACGGCTCCAGCCTCTTGATCGAGTAGCTCTCGACCGAGGCCAGCAGCCCCTGGCGCACGACCTGGTAGAGGTCCACGAGGGTGCCGCCGCGGAGCAGACGGTCGACCTCATCCTGGCGCGTGTTGTAGCGGCCCATGAGCTGCTTGAAGTGGCTGGGCTCATAGGGCGCGTAGTGGTACACGTGGAGGCCTGGGTCCTCCTCCATGGCCGCCATGATCCTGTCCACACACGCCTCGAAGGCGGCCTTCTCGCCGGCGGCGGTGACCTCACCGGACGCGTCGCGGCTCCAGAACGCGCGGAACAACGGCTCGCCGTCCTGGTCCGTCTTCGAGGGCTCCAGCAGGCCGAAGAGGTAGTCCATGCCGTCGTCACCGATGAAGGGATCGCCCTCCAGGTCCAGGTAGAGGTCGCCGGGGCTGGGCTCCGGCAACGCGAGCAGGCCCTTGGTCGTGTCCAGGGCGCCGTCGTCGGTGACGTGCGGGGCCAGCAGCTCGTAGATCAGGCGCTGCTCGTCCTCACCCTGCACCTGCAGCCGGGCTTGGCGCTGGACGCGTGCGAGCACCTCCGGCCGCGTGCCCTCCAGCGGCGGCGCCATGGGCAGTGCCAAGCCGGCGAGGCTGCGGCGCGTCCCGACCGCCCGCTCCACGAGCGAGGCCCGTGTCCTGGCCGTGATGTTGGCCACCAGCGAGAGGTGGTCGTCCCGGCGCCGCTGTCCGCGGCAGACCTCATCCCAGGAGCAGACCGCGCAGTGCTCGACCGGCTCCGGGTACGACGGGGACGGGGGCGGGTACACCGGATCCGGCCCGGCCACGTGCTCCAGGAAGCGACGGCGCACCGCCCGGAAGTAGGCCCGGAAGTCCGCCGTGCGGAAGGCCTGCGTCGCCTTCTCCCTGCCGCCGAGCGCCACGTGCATCCGCTCCGGGTAGACGCCCTGGATGGCCTCGAGCATCTCGTTGTAGACGCAGATCTGGAGCAGTGCGCCGGCCTTGACCGAGTGCGCCAGCTTGGTGTCCGCGACCTCGTACGCCCAGCCCAGCGGGGCGTACGGATCGTCGACCCGGAGCAGGAAGTCCGCGAAGCCCAGCCAGGTGCCATCGAAGAAGCAGGCCTGGAAGATGACGTCGTCGCCGCGCTCGATGGCTTCACGCGTGGCCGCCGCCTGCGCGCGATAGTGCTCCCCGCGGTCCACCTCCCCGGAGCGCTCCGACGAGACGTCGCGGACCTCCCGGCCCGCGGCCCGGAGCCGGTCGATGTACGTCTTCTCATGCTCGAAGCCGCGCTTGATGATGATCTCGAGCTCGGGGTCGCTGCGCTCCGGCTTCTCCACGAGGCCCAGCTGCTTGCAGCGCTCGAGGTCCGTGAGGTGATCGCAGGCGAGGAATCCGACCAGGTCGGTCGCGCTGTACACGGGCTGGCCGTCGAGGATCTGCATCCTCTCGATGGTACGGAACCTTCGTGCCACCTCGTGTGGCACACGTGTCGGAGGCGATACCCTCGGGCGCGATGGCCCACCCTCACACCGATCGACGTGCCCGGATCGAGGCGTGGCTCCGACGCTGGGGCCCGCTGCTGCCGGTCTTCGGGGCCGAGTTCATCGTGCTCATCGGCTTCGGCGCGCTCATGCCGGTGCTCACGCTGTTCATCGAGGACCAGGGCATCGACCCCGCGCAGATCGGGCTCATCATCGCCGCCTGGGCCATCGCCAAGCTGCTCTTCGAGCCGGTCTTCGGCTGGTGGGCCGACCGCCACGCGCGCAAGCCGCAGATGATCGCGGGCCTGCTCGTGCTTGCGGTCGTGAGCGTGCTGCCGCTCGTGCTCACCGGCTTCTGGGCGCTCTTCATCCTGCGCTTCATCGCCGGCGCTGCGGTCGCTGCCTATGACCCAGCTGCCAAGGGCATGATCACCGACGCCACCCGCGAGGACGAGCGGGGTGAGGCCTTCGGCGTCTACGCCGCGTTCCAGATCGGCGGCTTCGCGGTGGGCCCGGCCATCGGCGGCGTCGGCGCGGCGGTCTTCGGTGGCTTCGCCTTCCCCTTCATCGTGACCGGCCTGCTCTCGGTCGTGGGCGCCGTCGTCCTCGCGCGGCGTCTCTCGCCCGCCCCGCGGCTCTCGTCCAGCCCGCAGCCATCGGCCAGCCCGCGCACCTCGGCCGAACCGCGCACCTCGGCCGAACCTCGCCCATCGGCCGGCCCGCGCCCCGACGAGGGCGAGACCTCGGCCGAGCACGAGGCCGTCGCCCGCCTCGGCGGCGAGCCCTTCAGCGCCTCGGAGCAGGCCCTCGTTCCGACCGACCCGCCCGCACCCGAGACCCAGGCTCCCATTCGCGCCGTCTTCAACCGCACCGTGCTGACGGCGTTGGTCTTCACCTTCGGCCTGCACCTCACCTTCGGCACGTACGAGGTGGTGTGGGCGCTGTATCTCGTGGCCCTCGGCGCGAGCGTGGCCTGGGTCGGCGTCAGCTTCGTGCTCTTCTCGGTGCCGGAGATGCTCGTGGCACCGTTCGCGGGGCGCTACATCGACCGCCACGGCCCGCTGCGCCCGATCATCGTGACCGGCACCGTCATCCTCTTCACGGGCACGTTCTATGCCCTCTCGCGCTCGTACCTGGCCTCCTCGTTCGTGGCGCCGATCGAGGCCGCGGCGACGGCGGCGATGATGCCCGCGCTCTACACCATCCTCGGCCGCGGCGCCCCGCCCGGTCGTGCCTCCACCGCGCAGGGCCTCTTCGGTGCCACCAGCACGCTCGGGCTCATCGTGGCCTCGGTCGTGGCCGGGGCGCTCTTCGAGATGGACCTCAGCCTGCCCTTCGTCTTCTTCGTCGTGGGTATCGCAGTGACGATGACCATCGGCCTGCTGCTGTACCGCTCGCTGCCCCCGGCGCGGCTGGCCTAGAGGAGTACGCTCGGGCCCGATGCCCACCTCCCGCGCGGACTTGCTCGGCCGTATCTCCGCATGGCTCACGCGCTGGCGTCCGCTGCTGCCCGTGTTCGCGGTGCAGATGATCGTGACCATCGGCTTCGGGGCCCTGCTGCCGGTGCTGCCGCTGTACATCCAGGAGTACGGCATCGACCCCTCCGGCCTGGGCGTCATCGTGGCCGCCTGGGCCGTGGCCAAGCTGATGCTGGAGCCGCTCTTCGGCTGGTGGGCCGACCGCCACTCGCGCAAGCCGCAGATGGTGGCCGGGCTCATCGTGCTTGCGGCCGTGAGCGCGCTGCCGCTGCTGTTCACGACCTTCACGGCCTTCGTCGTGCTGCGCTTCCTGGCCGGTGCCGCCACCGCCGCCTACGACCCTGCCGCGCGCGGGATGATCGTGGATGCCACCGAGCCGGACGAGCGTGGCGAGGCCTTCGGCTTCTACGGCTCGTTCCAGATCGCCGGCTTCGTCATCGGCCCCGCCATCGGCGGTGTCGGTGCCACGATCTTCGGCGGCTTCGGCTTCCCCTTCGTCTTCACCAGCGTCGTGGCCATCATCGGCGCGCTCGTGCTGGTGCGCTACCTCGAGCCAGAGCCCCACGCGGTCGAGTCGCCCGAGTTCCCCCACGACCCCGAGGCCAAGCCGATCCCGGCGGGCGACCCGTACTCGGCGGCCGAGGTCGCCGTCGTGCCCACCGACGAGCCGGTGGTCCAGGCGCCGCTGCGGGCGGTCTTCAACCGCACCGTCGTGGCCGCGCTCATCCTGACCTTCGGGCTGCACCTGACCTTCGGCACCTACGAGGTCGTCTGGTCCATCTACCTCATCGCGCTGGGAGCGACCGTGGGCTGGGTCAGCCTCACCTTCGTCATCTTCGGCATCCCCGAGATGCTGGTGGGCCCCTTCGCCGGGCGGCTCGTCGACCGCCGCGGGCCGGTGGGGGTGATCATCGTGTCCGCGACCGTGATCCTCGTCGCGGGCGGCGTCTACGCCACCGCCACCGACTACATCGTGCCCACGCTGGCGGTGCCCTTCGAGGCCGCCGCCACCGCAGCCATGGCCCCGGCGCTCTACGCCATGCTCGCCCACGGCACGCCGGCGGGCCGTGCCTCCACAGCGCAGGGCCTCTTCGGCGCCACGGCCACGCTGGCGCTGGTCGTGGCCTCGCTCGTGGCGGGAAACCTCTTCGAGATCGGCATCGGCCTGCCCTTCTGGTTCTTCGTGGTCGGCCTGGCAATCAGCGTCGTGGCCGGCCTGGTCCTCTACCGCTCGGCCGACCCGCCGGTCGCCAAACCTACGCTCAAGGCGGCCGAGCCGGCCTCGACGGAAGCGCCATCCTCGGGAGCCTGATCCGACGCTCCAAGGCCTCCAGGACGGCGCTCCCGCAGCGTCAGCCCATGCCCGGATCGCCGCCGTAACGCCTGCCGCTGATGACGACCCCTGCCAGCACTCTCGCCGCGTGTGTCCCACATGTCGATTGGTACCCTCCCTGGGACGCCCAGCGGACCTGGCGGTCAGCCATTGCCCAACGAGCCTGGCGCCATGCCGGGCGCAGCGCCCGCGCCCGGCCTGCGCCTAGCGTCCGCGGATGTGCCTGCGCCTAGCGTCCGCGCCTGGGCTATTCCCCCTTGGGGTGCTACGGCCAACCAGCAGCGTCCGCGCCTGGGCGGTATTCCCGGACGGGGTGCTACGGCCAAACAGCAGTTGGTGGGTCCGGACACCATGCCCGGGTGGGGTAGACCATCCGTGTGCTGCCACGTTCGAGTCCACCATGGGGTGAGACGTGGCTGGCGCGACCGAGATCCGGACGAGTCCCGGCCTGCATTTTCGGACCACCCCACCGGGGAATTCCAGCCGAACAGCAGCCAGGGAACGGCCATGCCCCATCCGGCACAGCAGCCAGGGAACGGCCACGCCCCATCCGGCAACGCAGGCCGCACGCCCCATCCGGCAACGCAGGCCGCACGCCCCCGCCGGCCATGCCGCGCCCCCAGCCAGGCAACGGCCACGCCCCCGCCGGCAACGCAGGCCGCACGCCCCAGCCGGCCACGCCCCCAGCCGGCCACGCCCGAGCCCTACAGCGTTTGGTTGGCCAGCTCCAGCTGGTGCAGCGTGCGCTGCTGCAGCGCCTCCAAGCGCGTCGGGCTCAGCACCTCGCAGGCCCAGTCCCAGTGCAGCGATACGACATCGCCGACCTCCACGTCGGCCACGAAGCCCGAGCCGTCCAGCCAGCGCTTGACCGACTGCACCACCGGCTCCACGAGCGCCAGCTTGCCCTCGACGAGCCCCAGCGGCACGGCGTTCACCACCAGCGAGTCGCCGCTGATCTCCTTGACCCGCCCCCAGCGGATGCGGCAGGTGTCCATGAGCCCGACCGCATTGGCCACCGAGCCTTGCCGCTGCGTGCCCACCATGGGGAACACGTCGAAGACGTGGAAGGCGTGCGTGGGCCGCGCGCCCGCTTCGGGCTTGGTCTGCAGCCACTTCCAGGTCTCCGCCGGCAGCTGCGCGCGGAAGCGTGCGTCGATCGACTTGGTCATCAGTACCGGGTCCACGTGATCGGACAGCGCGTTACCGATCCAGTAGGCGTCGACCACGCGGGGATCCAGCGGGTCCTCGATACCGTTGGCCGCGGCGATGAGCTCCAGGTACGGGTAGGCGCCTTCGAAGTTCGCGGCCAGGTCGCGCAACCCGCGGTCGATCTCGGTCGCCTGCTTTCTGGTCGGCCCCGCGGAATCCGCAGGCCCGAGCGCGGCGGCGCCGAGCTCCAGCAGCGAGCGCCAGTCCTCGGGGCCGCACAGGCCCAGGCGGTTCGGGCCGAAGGCGTAGCGCGCGAAGAGCACCGGACCCGTGGGCATGGGGCGAACGTGGGCCGTGGGGTCGGATGGGGGAGGGGTCGGGGACATGGGCGCGGGAGCGTCAGTCGGCGTCGGCCGTGACCGGCTCCTCCGGTGGCGCCATGAGCACGCCGAAGGCCTGGCTCATCTCTGCCGCCTGGTCCTCGTCGAGCACACGCACGACGGTGCCGCTGTTGACGAGCACCCAATCGCCGACCCTCACATCGGGCTCGAGCATCTTGGAGGCCTTGTCGACCTGGCCGGCGGTCGTGACCTCGCAGGTCTCACCGTCGACCGACACGACTTGGCCGGGCATCATCAGGCACATGGGACAACCTCTCGACAGACGATCGCGGGCCCGGCCACGTGGGGCAGGAGAGCGCCGCAGCGGTCGCAGCGCGGCTCCTCTGGCGTGGAGTGGACCGCCAGCTCGCCGCACTGCGTGCAATGGACATCGTTGGTGGTGATGGTGAACGTGGTGCTGCCGAAGCCGTGGTCCACGAGGTAGTAGGCCGCGTCAAGCGCCACCGACTCGGCCTCGAAGCGCGTGGCGTCGCGGATCTCCAGCTCCAGCTGGCC
>JBFLKP010000248.1:0-7206 GCA_040883225.1 Candidatus Limnocylindrales bacterium
CGGCGATCTCGAGCCGGCGCGCGTCACCGGGCGTGCCGCTGATGGTGACCTGCGCGCCCTGGCTCCGGAGCACCTGTGCGGTGAGGATGCCCATGGCGCCGGGGCCGACCACGAGCGCAGTGTCGCCGGGGGAGGCCACGGCCGGGTCACAGAGGCACTGGGCCACGCAGCTGAGCGGCTCGTAGAGCGCGCCAGCGTGCTCGCCGACCGAGGGGTGGACCTCGTGGAGGTTGCGCTGCGGCACGACGACGTACCGCGCGAAGCCGCCGTTGACGTGGCTGCCGATGGACTTGCGCGCGGGGCACAGGTTGCGCCGGCCCGCGAGGCAGGCGGGGCAGCGGTCGCAGGTGTAGAAGTAGGTCTCGGGGCTGACGCGCTTCCCGAGCCAGGCCTCGGCTCCCGCTCCGGCCTCGACGACGCGCCCGGTGACCTCGTGGCCCATGACCACCGGCGGGATGCTCGGGAACTCGTCGTCCTGGATGTGGAGGTCGGTGCCGCAGATACCTACCGCGTAGACCTCGAGCAGGACCTCGTCGGGTCCCGGTGAGGGCGTGGGCACCTCGCCCAGGCCGACGTTCTGGGCCCCCCGGTCACGCTTGATCAGGCCGGTCATCACGCCGGCTTCGATGGCGCTCTCGCTCATGGCTCGATTGTATGGAGCGGGGCCACCGTGGTCGCCGCCGCCGTGCGCGGCCTGTGCTATACGGCTCAGCCGCCGCCGCGCACCCGCTTCGAGCGGCTGCGCCACCAGTCGGCGCCCTTCGGCGGGGCCAGCTCGAGCGCCTCGCGGTCCCAGGCGCCGAGATCGGCTCCGGCCGCGTGCGTCGACTCGAGGAAGGCCATCAGCGCGGCGTCGGGGTCGGCGGCGGTGCGTACGGCCTCGTAGGACAGGTTGAAGCTGCCCCCGTCAGCGCTCCAGACCGCGCCTTCGGGCTCGACGCGAGCATCGGCGATGCCGTCGGGCTCCGGATAGGTGTAGGCGAAGTAGCCCGGGTGCGGAACCTCGCGCGAGCCGAACCAGAGGCCCGCGGCCGTGAGCTCGTGGGTGTACGACTCCTGCGCCACGTCGAGCGGGAAGTTGGGCGCGCCTCCGGGGTGGGGCGGCGCGGTCCGTCCGGAGTAGCGATAGACCGCGAGGTCGAAGCCGCCCCAGTAGAGATGGACGGGGCTGCCCTTGCCCAGGTAGCCGGCACGGAAGCGGTTCATCACGCGCTCGCTGTCGATCCAGGCGCGCAGCATCAGCTGAGCGTGCTCCGGGACGTAGGGTCCGTGGCTCGTGTCCTCGTCGAAGCGGATGGCACCGGCGATCTCCGACGGCAACGGATCGATGCTCACGGGCAGGCCCAGTCGATCGAAGGCCGCCAGCGCCGAGCCGTAGAACTCGGCCACCGTGGACGTCAGCGGCACTCGCTCGCGACGGCCAGCGCTCGTCTCCACGACCAGCTCGCTGTCGAGCAGGTCGAGCCGGGCCTCGAACGCCTCGAGCCCGTGGGACACGATGCCGGTGGTGAGCCCGCGCGCGAAGACGTAGAGCGTCACGCCCCAGGCGTGGTTCAGCCACGGGCCGTAGCCCATGCGGATCTTGCCCACGACCTGGCTGAAGAGGTGCAGGGTCTCGAGCGTGTCGGCCCACTCGTTCGCGGGCAAGGCTGGCCAGGGTCGGGTCATGGGTCTCCTAGAAGCACGTTCAGCGGCTGAGTCGGGCGACCCGCGCGGCCGCCTTCATCACGCGGCGCGCGGTCGTCGGCGAGGTGCGGGCGATGGCCTCGAGGGTCTCGGCCAGCTCGTCTTCCGGCAGCGAGCCCACGAGCCGCAGCAGGCGGTCGAGCGTGTCGTCCGACACGCGCGAGAGGACCGAGAAGCCGGCCTGGATCTCGCCCGTCTCGGCCCGCGAGAGCGCGCGCAGCGCGCGGTCGAAGAGCGTGGCCAGAGCCTGGATCTCGGCGATCCAGGCCTGCAGGCGAAGGGCCTCGGCATCGTCTGGCGCGGCGGCCACAGCCTGCTCCGCGAGCTCCCGGCAGGTCGCCAATCGAGGCTGCAGCGGATCGGCCTCGCGCGCCCGTCGCTCCTCCGCCACGCGCTGGAACCAGCGCCAGCGGTCGCCCTTGACCCGCCAGGCCACCGCCAAGGGACCTGGGCGCGGGTCGCGCGGCGCGTCCTCCACGCGCTCCACGAGGCGCCACTCCTCGAGCTCGGCGAGGGCCAGCGAGGCCGCCCGATGCGAGAGCCCCAGGGCCTCGCGGATGTCTCGCTCGGTGAGGGTGCCGCCATCGACGAGCAGGTAGCCGTGGACGCGCGCGACCGAGGGGGTCACGTTCCAGGCTGGACCCATGTCACCCCAGGTGTCGGCGAAGGCGACGCGGACGTCCTCGGCGGTCGGGGAGTCGGCGGCGAAGTCGGCACCGGGCCGCTGATCGATGGTCACCGCGGCACGATAACAGGGCCGGCGAGGCGACACGGCGCCCCGCTCTTGTAGCATGCGTGGACCGCAGCCCACTCCCGAGGAGGCCCGACCCCCGTGCCCGAACCCGTTCCCGAGGCCATCCGCGAGGCCCTGCGCACGGTGTCCACCGGCCAGCCGCTCCCGACGCAGGCGGCCGAGGCGTTCATGGCCGCCGTGCTCGATGGGCAGGTCACGCCCGCCCAGCTCGGCGGTGTGCTCGTGGGCATGCACGCGCGGGGCGAGACTCCCGGCGAGCTGGCCGGCTTCGTACGCGCGATGCGTTCGCGAGCCTACGCCGTCGAGGCGCCCGTGGGCACGATCGACACCTGCGGCACCGGCGGCGATGTGCGCGGCACGTTCAATATCTCGACGGCCGTCGCGCTGGTCGTGGCTGCGGCCGGCGTGCCCGTGGCCAAGGCCGGCAACCGCGCCGTCTCGTCGCGAGCCGGATCGTCGGACGTCATGGGCGCCCTGGGCCTGACCGTCGAGCAGGACGCCGCCGCGGCCGAAGCGTCGTTGCGCAAAGACGGTTTCGCCTACCTCCACGCACCGTCCTTCCACCCGGGCATGCGCCACGCTGGTCCCGTGCGCATGGAGCTGGGGGTGCGCACGGCCTTCAACATGATCGGCCCCCTGGCCAACCCCGCCCGACCGCGACGTCAGCTGGTCGGTGTGCCCGACCCGGCCGCGGCGGAGTCCGTGGCGGCCGCGCTCTACGAGCTGGGCTCCGATCGCGCCTTCGTGGTCCATGGCGAGCGGCTCGACGAGCTGCCCCTCGATGGCACGGGCGTGATCCACGACGTCAGCTCCGACGGCATCCGCACGCAGACCGTCAGTGCCGCCGACGTCGGGCTCGAGGAGGCCCCCACCGACGCCTTCGCCGGCGGCACCGGTGAGGAGAACGCGGCCCTCATCGAGGGCATCCTCGAGGGGCGCGACACCGGCGCCAGGCGCGACGTGGTGGCGCTCAACGCAGGAGCTGCGCTGGTGGTCGCGGGGTTCGTGGACGGACTGCGCGACGGCGTCGAGCTGGCGGCTCGGACCATCGCGACGGGCGCGGCCCGCGAGCAGCTCGAGCGCCTGCGCGCGAGCGCTGCGGCGGAGGCGGCCGACTGATGGTCAGGGCACGATCGGTCCTGCACGAGATCGCCGAGCGACGCGCGGCCGACATCGCGGCCGAGCTCGGCGAGACATCGTACGAGGGCCTGCTGGCCAAGGCCGGCGAGGGCCCGCGTCGGCGCGAGGTGGCTGGCCGCTTCGCGCGCCCGGGCCTGCACCTCATCGCCGAGCTCAAGCGGTCGTCGCCGTCCGCCGGAAGGCTCTCGGCCGGACGGCTGGACGTGGCCGCGCGTGCCCGCGCGTACCAGGCTGGCGGCGCCTCGATGATCTCCGTGCTGGTGGAGCCACACTGGTTCGGCGGCTCGCTCAAGGACCTCAAGGCGGCTCGCGCGGCGACGACGCTGCCGGTCCTGGCCAAGGAGTTCGTGGTCGACGAGCGCCAGCTGCCGCTGCTCCGCGCCGCCGGGGCCGACGCGGTCCTGCTGCTGGCCGCGCTGCATCCGCCCAAGCGGCTGGCCAAGCTCGTGGAGCTGGCCATCACCGTCGGCCTCGAGCCACTCGTCGAGGCGCACTCGGCCAGGGAGCTGGCAGCCTCGCTGGGGACACGCTCCCGTCTCATCGGCATCAACAACCGGAACCTCAGGACGCTGGCGGTCGACACGACGCTGTGTGAGCGCCTTCGTGCGGAGGTGCCCGACGACCGCATCGTCATCGCAGAGTCCGGGGTTCGCGACGCGGCCACCATCCGCCGCTGGCGCGCGCTCGGGTTCGACGGCGCGTTGGTGGGGGAGGACCTCATGCGCTCGGGATCGAACGCCGACGTCGTGGAGGCGCGCGTGTCGGCGCTGGTGGGCGCCGGCATGGTGCCTGCGCCGGGCGTCGATCCGGCCATCGACGGGCGGGCGCCGTTCGTCAAGATCTGCGGCATCACCGAGCCCGCCGGGCTCGACGCGGCCCTGGCCGCCGGAGCCGACGCGGTGGGCCTGAACTTCGTGCCCGGGACGCCGCGCGCGCTGGAGCCCGACGAGGCCGCCGCGCTGGTGGCCTCCGCCCGCGCAGCCGACGCGCCCGGCAACGGCCCGCTGCTCGTGGGCATCTTCGCCGACCGTCCCCCACGCGAGGTGGCCCGCATCGCGGCCCGGCTCGACCTCGACGCGGTGCAGCTCAGCGGTGACGAGCCACCGAGCGATCTCGACAGGATCCCGCTGCCGGTGTTCAAGGCCCTGCATCTCCCCGCCGCCGACGACCCCGGCGTCTCCGCCGATGGAATCGCCGAGCTGGCCGCGGCGTTCGAGGCCAAGTCCAACCTGCAGGCCATCCTGCTCGACACCTCCGACCCCCGGCGCAAGGGCGGCACCGGCCGCCGGGCCTCGGTCGAGGTCGCCCGCGCCATCGCCGACCGTGTGCCGGTCGTGCTCGCCGGCGGGCTCACCGCGGCCAACGTCGCCGGGGCCCTGCTCGAGGTCCCGGCCATCGGCGTCGACACCTCCAGCGGCGTCGAGCCCAGGCCACGCCCGACCGGTCGGCCGCACAAGGACCCGCTGGCGGTGGCGCTCTTCGTCAAACGCGCCAACGCCGCGCGCATGGACCGCCCGACCGTGCCCTTCGCGCCGCGGCCGGTGGACCCGGGGCTGCTCGAGGCTGACGCGGCCGGCCGCTGGGGCACCGAGCGCTCGTTCGGCGGTCGGTTCGTGCCCGAGACGCTGATGGCGGCGCTGCTCGAGCTCGAGGCCGCCTACGACGAGATCCGCCGCGACCCCACCTTCTGGGCCGAGCTGCGCGAGCTGCTCGACACGTACGTCGGGCGGCCCACACCGATCTATCGCGCCGACCGCCTTGCGGCCGAGCTCGAGCGGCGCGTCGGCCGTGAGCCCGGCGGGGTGCGGCTGTACCTGAAGCGCGAGGACCTCGACCACACCGGCGCGCACAAGATCAACAACGCGCTGGGCCAGGGGCTGCTGACCAGGCGGCTGGGCAAGGACCGCGTCATCGCCGAGACGGGGGCCGGTCAGCACGGTGTGGCCACGGCCACGGCCTGCGCGCTGCTCGACCTCGAGTGCACCGTCTACATGGGCGCCGAGGACATCCGCCGCCAGGCGCCCAACGTGCTGCGCATGCGCGCGCTCGGCGCCACCGTCAGCGAGGTCACCAGCGGCACCGGCACGCTCAAGGACGCCACCAACGAGGCCATGCGCGCCTGGGTCACGAACGTCGTCGACAGCCACTACGTGCTCGGTTCGGCCGTAGGTCCGCACCCGTTCCCCAGCCTCGTGCGCGACCTCCAGCGCGTCATCGGCGATGAAGCGGCCGAGCAGGTCCGGGCGGCCGAAGGGCGGCTGCCGGACATCGCGGTCGCCTGTGTCGGCGGCGGCTCCAACGCGATGGGCTTGCTGGCCCGCTTCATCGGTGAGACCCACACGCGGCTCATCGGCGTGGAGGCGGCAGGTGAGGGGCTCACGGGGCGGCACGCGGCGGCGCTCTCGGGCGGTCACGCGGGCGTGCTCCATGGCTCGCGCTCGTACCTGCTGCAGGACGACGACGGCCAGATCACCGAGGCCTTCTCCATCAGCGCGGGGCTGGACTACCCGGGCATCGGCCCGCAGCTCTCCGCGCTCTACGAGGCCGGCCGGGTCGAGATCCTCACCGCCACCGACGAAGAAGCGCTCGAGGGTATGCGGCTGCTGACCCGGACCGAAGGCATCCTGCCGGCGCTCGAACCGGCCCACGCCATCCACGCCCTGACCGACCTGCTGGCCGGGGAGGGCATCGAGCCGGCGGCCGAGGGAGACGTCATCCTGCTCGGGCTCTCCGGTCGGGGTGACAAGGACATCGCCGCGGTCGAGGAACGGCTGATGGCCGGGATGGATGGAGGCCGGGCGTGAAGAAGGCGAAGGGCGGTACCCGCATCACGCGGGCCATCCGTGCCGCCAACCGGGACGGTCGCGCGGCGTTCATCCCGTTCGCGACGGCCGGCTATCCCGATGCTGCGACCTCGCTGGCGGTGGCGGTGGCACTGATCGACGCGGGCGCCGACGTGCTCGAGATCGGCTTGCCCTACTCGGACCCGCTGGCCGACGGCGCGACGATCCAGCGCGCCTCGTCGGTGGCGCTGGCGAACGGGGCCACGCTCGACGACTCCATCGCGCTCATCGCGCGCATCCACGAGGCCAGGCCCAGGACGCCGCTGGTGACCATGGGCTACTGCAACCAGGTGCTCGGCGGGGCGGACGGGGCGACGGTGCTCCGGCGCCTGGCCGACGCTGGGGTCTCGGGCTTCATCCTCGCCGACATCACGCCCGACGAGTCGGAGGCGCTCGAGGATCAGGCCCGCGAGGTGGGCATCGGCCTGGTCTATCTCGTGGCCCCGACCACGACGGCCGAGCGGCTGCCGTACGTGGCCAAGCGCTCGCAGGGGTTCCTCTACGCGGTCTCGCTGGCCGGTGTGACCGGCGCGAGGACCTCGCTGCCGCCGGGGGTGAAGACGTTCCTGCGGCAGGTGCGGGACGTGAGCCCGGTGCCCGTGGCGGTGGGCTTCGGCGTCTCGAGGCCGAAGCACGCGAAGCAGCTGGCGCCCGTGGCCGACGGCGTGATCACGGCCTCCGCGCTCATCGATGCCCTCGGACCCGAGGGCACGGACATCGAGGCCATGGCCCAGCTGGCACGCTCGCTGCGAGAGGCCTGCGCCCGCGCGTAGCGCCGCGTCC
>JBFLKP010000249.1:0-25148 GCA_040883225.1 Candidatus Limnocylindrales bacterium
CCGTGCGACCACTCGAAATTGTCCATCAGCGACCACTGCATGTAGCCGCGCACGTCGACCCCGGCCGCGATGGCCGCGTGGATCGCGCGCAGGTGGGCGTCGAGGAAGGCGATGCGCCGAGGGTCGTGGCACCGGCCGTCGACCACCGGGTCGTCGTAGGCGCAGCCGTTCTCGGTGATGTACAGCGGCAGGTCCGGATAGGTCGCGCCGAGGTCGACCAGCAGCTGCCGCAAGCCGTCGGGCGTGATGGGCCAACCCATGTCGGTCAGGTCGCCGTCGGGGGTGAAGGGCACCGCGTCGCGCATGCCGGGCGTGGCCGGCCAATGGCCGCCGGGCTGGGCCCGGACATAGCCGTCGTTGTAGTAGTTGACGCCCAGCCAGTCGAGCGGCTGCGCGATGCGCGCGAGGTCGCCCGGCTCGACGGGCAGGCCGCCGAAGGCCTCGAGGTCGGCGAGGGCGTCGCTCGGGTAACGGCCGTGCAGCATCGGCTCGAGCCAGACGCGGTTGCGCAGCGCGTCGTAGCGCCGGGCACCGTCGGCGGCGGCGCCCGCGGGGTCCGGGCCCACGACGTGGATGGGCAGCAGGTTGATGACCACGCCCTGCTGCGGGCCGGGATCGATCGCGCGCATGGCCTCGAGGGCGAGCCCGTGGGAGAGGTTCAGGTGGTGGATGGCCCGGGTCGCCGCCACCGGTTCGGTACGGCCGGGCGCGTGGCTCGGCTCCGCGTATCCGAGGAGCGAGGAGCACCACGGCTCGTTGTGGGTGGCCCACAGGGCGACCCGATCGTGCAGCGCCTCGAAGACGATGGCCGCGTACTCCGCGAAGCGCAGCGCCGTGTCGCGGGCGGGCCAGCCGCCGGCGTCCTCGAGAGCCTGCGGCAGGTCCCAGTGGTAGAGCGTGAGCATCGGCGTGATGCCGTTCTGCAGCAGGCGATCGACGAGGCGTGAGTAGAAGTCGATCCCGGCCTGGTTGGCGGGGCCGGCACCGCTGGGCTGGATCCGCGGCCAGGCCACGCTGAAGCGATAGGCTCCCAGGCCCAGCTGGGCCATGAGCTCGACGTCTTCGGCCCAGCGGTTGTAGTGGTCGGCGGCCACATCGCCGGTGTGCCCGTCGCGGACCAGGTCGGTGTGGTGGCACTGGGTGTCCCAGATGCTCGGGCCCCGGCCATCCTGGTGCACGGCGCCCTCGACCTGGTACGAGCTGGTGGCGGCGCCCCATAGGAAGCCCTCGGGAAACGTGAGCTCAGCGCGATCGGACATGACTGCCACGGTAGCGGAGTACGAGCGAGAGCCGGGCGTCAGCACGGAAGGGGCGTGCATTCGTTTGCTACGATGCGGGGGTCCCCCGCCAGGCGTACGGGGCTCGTCCAGCCGGCCACCCAAGGTCGGCAGATGCAGGAGCCCGCGACCTGACGGTGGAGGAGGTATATCGGTATGGCAACTGTCACGTTCGACGGTGTCTGGAAGAAGTTCGGCGAAGTCGTCGCCGTGAACGACCTCAACCTCGAGATCAACGATGGCGAGTTCATGGTGCTCGTCGGGCCTTCGGGCTGCGGCAAGACCACCTCGCTGCGCATGATCGCGGGGCTGGAGGAGATCTCCGAGGGCACGCTCTCCATCGGTGACCGCGTGGTCAACCACGTCGCGCCCAAGGACCGCGACATCGCCATGGTCTTCCAGAGCTACGCGCTCTACCCGCACATGACCGTGCGCGACAACATGGCCTTCGGCCTGAAGCTGCGCAAGACGCCCAAGGATGAGATCGAGCGCCGCGTCAACGAGGCCGCAGCCATGCTCTCGTGCGAGAACCTGCTCGACCGCAAGCCGCGCGAGCTCTCCGGCGGCCAGCGCCAGCGCGTCGCGCTCGGCCGCGCGATCGTGCGCGAGCCCGCGGTGTTCCTCATGGACGAGCCGCTCTCGAACCTCGACGCCAAGCTGCGCGTGCAGACCCGCGCCGAGATCGCGCGCCTGCACCAGCGCCTGGGCACCACCACCGTGTACGTCACCCATGACCAGGTCGAGGCCATGACCATGGGCCAGCGCATCGCGGTCATGAGCGAGGCGCGCCTGCAGCAGGTGGGCTCCCCGCAGGAGCTCTACGACCATCCCATGAACCGGTTCGTGGCCGGCTTCATCGGCAGCCCCTCGATGAACTTCCTCGAGGTCGACGTGACGCGCAGCGGCGATTCGGCGCAGCTCAAGGGCGACGGCATCGACATCCCGCTGCCAGATCGCTACCACGCCGGGTTCCAGGCCTTCAACGGCAACAAGCTCATCGTGGGCGTCCGTCCCGAGCATCTCGACGTCACGACCGAGGGCCCCAGCGGCAAGCTCGAGGGCAATGCCGACGTCGTCGAGTACCTGGGCAACGAGGAGCTCATCCACTTCACCGTCGGCGGTCATGACATCGTGGCCCTCATCGGCAGCGAGCATCGCGTCCAGCCGGGCAACGACCTGACACTGCACGTCCCGCTCGAGAAGGTCCACCTCTTCGACCCCGAGACGACGCTGGCGCTCGACGTCGAGCGCGACGAGGCGACCATCCGCAAGGGCGGCGCCGCGCGCAAGGAGGAACCGACCCCCGCGGCCGTCTAGGCCACCGCGGCCGGCTCGGCCGACGACAGACACGCGAGAGCCCCCGGTCAGCCGGCCGGGGGCTCTCGCCGTGCTAATCCCCGGGACGACTCCTTGGGCGACCCGATGGCGTGTCACGGAACAACCTCGGACACGGCAGCCGAGCTGGCCCGCTCTACCCGAGGTGGCGGAACCGTGCCAGCTCACGAGCCGCCTCGAAGGCCGTGACGCGTAGAATCGCCCCCATCGGGCCAGCGACGAGGGAGGAGCAGCGAGTGGCAGACCTGCCGTTCATCGACACGCATGTCCACTTCTACGACCTCGAGAACCCTCGACTGCGCTACGACCTGCTCAAGCCGGGGGCCCAGCACGAGATCATCGAAGACATCCGGGCCATCAAGGCGCTGCGCTACTGGGCCGACGACTGGCTGGCCGAGACACGCTTCGCCAACGTCTCGAAGTCGATCCACGTGCAGTGTGCGGGGGGCATCCCCGACCCCGTCGAAGAGACCCGCTGGCTGCAGTCCTTCGCCGATCGCCTTGGTCACCCGCACGGCATCGTGGCCGAGGTCCATCTCGCTGAACCGGACGCCGCTGAGATCATCGAGCGCCATCTGGAGTTCGCCAACGTCCGGGGCGTGCGCGAGTACCGCGATGACGACTACCTGCGTGATCCGGCCTGGGAACGTGGCTTCTCGCTCCTCGAATCCCATGGGCTGGTCAGCTGCCTGCATGCGAAGCCCGAGACCTATCGAGACGTCAAGCGCCTGGCCGAGGAGTATCCGGGGATGCGCCTGTGCCTCGACCACGCGGGGTTCCCTCGCGCGCGTGACGACGAGTACTTCGAGCTCTGGCGGCGCGAGATCACGGACCTGGCAGAGGCTCAGAACGTCATCGTCAAGGTTTCCGGGCTGGACATCTGCGACCCCCGCTGGACGATCGACTCGCTGCGACCCTGGGTCATGACCTGCATCGAGGCCTTCGGCCCGGAGCGGACCATCTTCGCCTCGAACTGGCCATTCGGCCGCCTCTTCGCGTCCTATCCGGACGTCATCGGTGCGTGGGCCACGCTGATCGAGGACTTCTCGCTCGACGAACGCACGGCCATGTTCAGCGCCAATGCGGAGCGCTACTTCCGCATCTAGCACCAGTGCGGCGGCGGCTTGCCCATGGTGGCGGCGGACGCTACGCTGGGCAAGGCGTGTATGCAGACCTGCACGCCAGCGCCGAGTCAGCCACGGAGGGGACCATGCAGCGGATCATCGACGACCCCACGCTCGTCGTGGAAGATATGCTTCGAGGCTTCGTGCGCGCGCACCCCGACCTCGTGGCGGGCACTGATGACGAGCGGGTGTTGCGCTACGCCGGTGGACCGGTCGAAGGCAAGGTCGGTATCGTCACCGGCGGCGGCTCCGGCCACAAGCCGGCCTTCATCGGCTACATCGGCCGCAACATGGTGGACGCGGTCGCGGTCGGCGAGATCTTCACGTCACCTTCCGCTTCCGCCTTCCTGAACGCCTTCCGGGCGGCAGACGCCGGCGCCGGCGTGGCCTGCCTCTACGGCAACTACGCGGGCGACAACATGAACGTGAAGCTCGCTCGACGCTCGGCCGAGAAGGAAGGCATCCGCGTCACGTCCGTCATCGCCAACGACGACGTCCCCTCGGCGCCACCGGATGAGCGCGACAAGCGCCGCGGTGTGGCAGGTGAGGTCCTGATGTGGAAGGTCGGTGGAGCCAGGGCAGCCCTTGGCGGCACGCTCGAGGAGGTCACGGCGGCGGCCCAGAAGGCCATCGACAACACGAGGAGCATCGGCGTGGGGCTGACCCCCTGCACGATCCCCGCTTTGGGCAAGCCGAACTTCAGCATCGAGCCGGGCATGATGGAGGTCGGTATCGGGCACCACGGCGAGCCGGGCGTCTCGGTCGAGGCGCTCAAGCCGGCGAGGGATATCGCGGCGCTGATGATGGACCAGGTCCTGCCCGATCTGCCGTTCGAGCAGAACGACGAGGTCGTCATCCTCGTGTCCGGCCTCGGCGCCACGCCGGTGATGGAGCTGTACATCCTCTTCGACCATGTCGCACGCCTGGCCCAGGATGCGGGTCTCTCCATCTACCGACCGTACGTGGGTAACTACTTCACGTCGCTGGAGATGATGGGTGCGACCGTGACCGTGATGCGAGTCGACGAGGAGCTCAAGACCTGCATCGACCTTGAGGCTGACAGCGTGGGCCTGCGTCAGCTGACCACGTGAGCGCCGCGACGTCCTTCCCCGCAAGTGAGGGTCGAGCCGTGGTCGACGCGCTCGTCGCGGCCATCGACAAGCACGCGGCCATGCTCAGCGAGATCGACGGCGCCATCGGCGACGGCGACCACGGCGTCAACATGCGCAAGGGATTCCTGCTGGCCCGAGAGGGGATGCCCGCGTCGGTCACCGTGGCGGGCGGCCTCGAGCTCGTCGGCGAGACGCTGATGACGCGCATCGGCGGGGCCATGGGCCCGCTCTACGGCTCACTCTTCGTGGAGATGGCCGGGGCCTGCGCCGAGGTCGAGGCCATCGATGCCGCGGTCTTCGGGCGCATGCTCGATGCCGGACGCGAGACGGTAGAGGATGTGGGCGGAGCCGCCGTGGGTGACAAGACCCTGCTCGACACGCTCGTACCCGCGGTCGACGCCTTCCACGCCAGCACCGACCAGGGGGACTCGTTCGGCGATGCCCTCAAGGCCATGGCCGATGCCGCCGAGCAGGGCAAGGACTCGACACGAGACCTGGTGGCCAAGGTGGGCCGGGCCAGCCGGCTGGGTGAGCGCTCCCGGGGCGTGCTCGACGCGGGCGCCACCTCGTGCTGGCTGCTGCTGGACGCGATGGCGACAGCGATGCGGTCGCAGCTCGAGGCCGGCGCGTAGACCTCGCCTGCGCTACGGCCGGATGATGGTCTTGACCACGTCCGGGTCACGGGCGGTTCGGTGGAACGCCTCCACGGCCTCGTCCAGCGGGACGTCGAGGGTAAGGATGTTGGTCACCGGCACCAAGCCGTCGGCGATGAGCTCGATGGCCCGCTCCACCGCCCCACGCGTCACACCCACGCTGGCGTGGATGGTGAGGTTGTTCCAGACGACCTTGAACTCGTCGATCTCCACGACGCGGCCGACGTTGCCCAGCCAGACCAGCTGACCGCCGCCCGCGGTGACGTCGACGGCCGTGGCCACCGAGGCGGTCGTGCCCACGGCCTCCACGCTCAGCTCCACGCCCTGGCCGTCGGTGGCCTCGAGCACGGCCGCACCGGCATCGACGGCCGTGGGGTCGAGCACCATGGTCGCGCCCATGCGCTGGGCGATGCGACGGCGAGCCTCGAGCGGTTCGAGAACGATGAGCCGCCGCGGTCGGTGGAGGGCCAGGACCGCGGTGGCGATCAGGCCGATGGGACCGCCACCGACCACCGCGACGCTATCACCGGCATCGATCTTGGCCCGCGCGAGGCCCTTCACGACCACGGCCAGCGGCTCGATGAGGGCCGCCTGCTGGTAGCTCACTTCGTCGGGGATGGGGATGGCCGTGCGTTCGCGGATGCGGAAGAGCTCACCGAAGGCCCCGGGCAGGTCGCCGCCATAGACCTTGCGATGCGGGCACAAGTCGAACGCACCGCGCCGGCACTGGTCACAGGCGGCGCACCACTCCATGGGCATGGCGAAGACGCGGTCGCCGGGCGCAACGGCGGTCACGGCGGGGCCGACCGACACGACCTCGCCGCAGGCCTCGTGGCCCATGACCAGGGGCGCGACGCGGCGGCCGTTCTTACCGTCGTAGCCGTGGGTATCGGAACCACAGACGCTGGCCGCGCGCACGCGCACGATGACGTCGTCGTCGCGCTCGATGACCGGATCGGGCAGGTCGACGATCTCGAGCGTCAAAGGTGCGCTGAGCAGCATCGCTCGCATCGACCTATCCCCTCCTCTTGCGCCTCGCGGACTCCGATCAGCCCCTGACGCTCTTCACCTGCTGCACGTAGTCGGTCAGCATCGTCTCGGCGGCCGCCCCCAGCAGGTACGGATGGCCGATGAGCACGATATCAGCGCCGGCCTCGACCGCCGCACGGCCGCCGGGTGGATCGAAGGTCACGACCCCAACGGGCACGTCGACCACGTCCTTGACACGCGGCAGGACCTCGAGCGTGTCGTCGCCACCCTCGTCCGCGGTACGCGCATCTCCGCCGTAGTGCACCAGCACCACCGCGGCTCCCATGTCGACGACCTCGCGTGCCCGCTGCACCGGGTCAGGCGCAGCGTAGAGGTCGACGACCACGACGATGCCGGTCTCGGCCTGGCCTTCAAGGGCCTGGCGGATGCTCGCATCGTGGGCCACGCCGCAGATGGTCACGAAGTCGGCGCCCTTCGCGGCAGCCGAAAGGACGTACTTCTTGGCACCGTCCACGATCTTGACGTCTGCCAGCACCGGGTCGTTGGGGAACGCCGCCTTGAACGGATCGAGCGCAGAGAGCCCCTGGGACAGGACGAGGGGCGTCCCGAACTCCAGCAGGTCCACGCCGGCTCGCTTGGCCATGTGGCCGATGTCGATGGCTTCCTGCACTTCGGGGACGTCGATCGAGACCTGCACGATCGGCGGCGGGAGCCGCAGCAGCGCTTCCAGCGCGGCCGAACCGGCGGCCGCGCCGTTGCTGCTGATGCTGCTCGATGGTGTCGGCGTCGTCATCTCGATCGCTCCCTCCGGCTCGGCGATGCAGACTCGGCACCGCGGGCGGTGCGGACTTGCCTTCGTGAATGTGTGCATGCAAGCATATCAGGGTCGCCCGGGCCCGAGCAAGGTCCACCGGCGTTCGAACGAAGCAGGAGCCGACCGATGACAGTGACGTACTTCGAGTGGTTGCGAACGAAGACCCCCAACCGAGCCTGGATCAACAACCCCACGGCCAGCGAGATCGGGCTGGCCCTGGCACAGGGCGCGGTTTCGTGCACGACCAACCCTGCATACGGCGGCAACCTGCTCGGGCGGGCCCCGGCCGAGATCGAGCCCGACATCGCGGCGGTCGTGGCCCAGGGCGCCGAAGGTGACGAGGCCGTGGCCCTCGTCCAGGAGCGGCTGGTCGGCCGGATCCTGCCCCACTTCGCGGCCATCCACGAGGCGACCGAGGGACAGGACGGCTGGGTCTCTCTCCAGGGAGCGCCGGAGCTCGATACCAGCCCCGGGCCCATCCTGGCCGCGGCTCGCAGGGCCCGCGCGCTGGGCGAGAACTGCATCCCCAAGATCCCGGCGACCGGACCCGGGCTGGCGGTCATGGAGACGCTGGTAGCCGAGGGCCAGCCGGTGCTCATGACCGAGGTCTTCAGCCTGGCCCAGGTAGCGCGGACCTGCGAGCGCTACCTGCGCGCGACCGACGCCGCCGGTACGCGCCCGGTCTTCATCATGGCTCCCATCACCGGCATCTTCGGCGATCACCTGCGGGCGGTCGCCGCCCGGGACGGTCTCGAGATCGAGGCAGGCGACATCACCTGGGCCGGTGTCATCTGGGCTCGCGCCGCGAAGCGGCTGGTGGACGAGCACGAATACCCCGTGCGCCTGCTGTACGGAGGCGCTCGCTCCAACGCCGACCTGGTGGACCTCGTCGGCGGTGGGCATGCCTCCACGGTCAACTGGTCCACGTTCGCCGACGTCCTCGAGGCCGACCCCGAGCGGCGGGAAACGGTCGACGAGCCGGTCCCTGCCGACATCGAAGCACGCCTGCGCGCGACCTTCGACGATTTCCGGCGCGCGCTCGAGCTCGACGGGCTCGAAGAGGCGGCATTCGAGGAGTTCGGGCCCGTGCAGCACTTCCGCGACGCCTTCATCACGGGCTGGCGGGCCGTGCGGGACGCCGTCGAGGCGGCCGAGCGTCAGTCGTAGACTCCGACCTCGCGCAGGGCTTCGACCATAGCCACGATGTTCTCGGGCGGCACGTCCGCCTGGATGTTGTGGACGGTGGCGAAGACGTAGCCGCCGCCTGGCATCAGCGTCTCGACGTTGCGCAGGACCTGCTCCCGCACCTCCTGCGGCGTTCCGCGTGGCAGTACCTTCTGCGTGTCCACACCGGCACCCCAGAAGCTGATCTCGCGCCCGAAGTCGCGCTTGAGCTCGACAAGATCCATGCCCTCGGCCGTGAACTGCACTGGGTTGAGCGCGTCCACGCCCGCCTCGATGAGGTCAGGGATGAGGGTCCTGATCGCGCCATCGGAGTGCAGGAAGACCTTCGCGCTGCTGCGCTCGTGGATGAAGGCGTAAAGCTCGGCGATGCGCGGCTTGATCATGCGGCGCCAGAGGTCGGGGGCGATGAGCGGCGCCTGCTGGCTGCCGTAGTCGTCGGCGTCATAGACCACATCGAGGATGTCGCCGATACGGTCGAAGACGGCCTCCCAGTAGCGCAGCTTGATCTCAAGGGCCTTGTCGAGGATGGCGCCGGCGAGCTTGGGGTCGACCACCAGGTCCATGAAGAAGCGCTCGAACCCGCGCATCCAGAGTGACACCTCCAGGGTGCCCGGGATGATGCCCTTGCAGGCCGAGGCCCGCCCCTCCTCGTTGACGACGCGCTCGCACTCGGCGCGGATGCGCGTGAAGCGGTGAGGGTCGGTCGGGTCGGGCCAGGGGTGCGCCCGCACCTCGGCGGGCGTCTCGATGTCCGCGAGGGGGCTGTGGTAGAGGTCGTAGTAGAGTCCGCCCTCCTTGGGCTGCCGCCAGCCCATGCCGTACTCGTCGGTCAGCTCGTGGTACTCGCCCGCATCGCGGATCTCGAGCTGCCAGCTGGCCGGGTCGGGAGCCGTGGTCGCGACGATGCCCACGTCCACCCCGAGCAGATCGCGCACCTCGCGGTCGGTCCACGCGAGTCCGAGGCGGATATCGGCTACCTCGACCTGCGGCGACAGGCCCAGGTGTTCGCGAAGACGTCGATACGCGATGTGATGGCTGCTGGTGACGAAGGTGCCGCCGAAATCGTAGGGGACCCGATCGGGCTCACGGTGGTCGAGGGCAGCCAGCAGGCGCTCACGGGAGGTCATCGATCCGGCAGGCGGCGTCAGGCGCCCAGGTCCAGGGCCTGACCATATGCGTGTATACACACCTGCAGTCTAGCAGAGCGAACGCGGCGAACGTCCGGCCGTGGAGCGACGCTCAGGCCGTGGTCTCGCCGTCGACGTGCGCGGTGGACTCCCGCACGATGAGCCGCACGGGCAGCTCCTGGACCGTCGGCACCTCGTCGCCGTCGAGCACGCGGAAGAGCGTCGCGGCGGCGGCGCGTCCGAGATCGTAGTAGGAGAGGCGCACCGTCGTCAGCGGCGGCTGCAGGTGCTGCGCGAACTCCATGTCGTCGAAGCTGACCACGGAGATGTCGGCGGGGATGCTGAGTCCGTTGTCGGCCGCGGCTTCGTACATGTCGAGCGCCAGGAAGTCAGCGTTGCAGACCACGGCCGTCGGTCGCTCGGGCAGTCGCAACAGGCGTTCAGCTGCGGCGCGCCGTTCGTCACCGAAGACGCTACCGACCTCTGAGACGAGCTCCCGGCTCACCCGGACGCCGCGTTCCTCGAGCGCGGCGATGAACCCGGCCTTGTGGTCGCGGTAGGTGTCGGTGGAGGCCGTGGCCGTGAGCAGTCCGATCCTGCGGTGGCCCAGCTCGTAGAGGTGCTCGACCGCGGCAGCGCCTGCATGACGGGCGTCAGGCAGGACCGCGGGCACGCCCGAGCCGGGCGGGGTCCGCTTGATGAGCACCGCTCCGAGGTCCTGTTCGCCAGGGATCTCGATGACCCGCCAGTCGACATCACCGGCTACGCGAAAGAGCATGCCGTCGACGGGCTGATCATGGAGCAGCTGCTTGATGGCCATCGGAGCGGTCACCGGGTCATTGACCGGCAGGACCGTCATGAGCGCGTCGTGCTCCCACATCGACGAAGCGATGCCACCGACGAGTTGGCCGAACGAACCGCTGTTCTGGCGCCACGCGCTCTCGCTGTAGCCGATGATGACGACAGCGATGCGCGCCCTTCGGCGGACACCCGTGACGAAGGCGCCGATGCCGCCGCGTCGCTCGACAATGCCCTCGTTGAGCAGGTCCAGTAGCGCCCGACGTGCCGTGATGGAGGAAACGCCGAACTCGTCGCCCATCTCACGTAACGACGGGATCCGCTGGCCCTGCTTGAGCTCGCCGGCTTCGATGCGGCGGGTGATCTCATCGCGGATGCGGACATACTGGGGGACGTAGGCACTTGCGCCTTTACTCGACCTGGCCACGGACGACAGCATACCGGCGCCGGCGCCGGCCGCGGCGGCGGTTCGGCGCGGTGATCCACGCAGGCCGCGCGGCAGACCGTCGCCCAGATCGCTGGTCACGGCGGGTCGCCCGTCACGTCGGGTCGCCCGTCACGTCTTGATGGCCCCGCACGCGTCCATCCAGGCGAAAGAGTCGACGTCCGTGGCGCTGGGCCGGAACTCGCAACCCACGAGCCCGTCGTAGCCGCTCGCAGCGATAGCGGCGAAGATGTTGGGGAAGTTGATCTCGCCACTTCCGGGCTCGGTCCGCCGAGGGGCGTCGGCGATCTGGATATGGCCGGTGACGGGCGCAGTCTCGGCGATCGTGGGCAGGAGCTCACCGTGGGTTCGCTGCAGGTGGTAGATGTCCAGCTGCAGCCCCACACGACCGTCGAGTCGCTCGAGGAGGCGGAGCGTGCTGTCGAGGTCGGCCACCAGTAGGCCCGGGGACTCAACCGGGTTGAGCAGCTCCGTGTTGACCCTCACGCCGACGCCGTCGAGCACGCTCGCCGCCCACTGGAGCTGCTCGACCAGGTGGTGGAGCTGCGCCTCACGGTCAAGCGTCTCGATGCGGCGACCGGCCAGGGCATTCACCTTGGTCACACCCAGCCGCTCCGCGATGGCGGCCGCACGCTCGACGCCGCGACGGAACTCATCGACGCGCTCCGGGTCCCCGGCGATGCCTCGGTCACCGGCGGCGAAGTCGCCCATGGGCAGGTTGAAGAGGTCGAGGTGAAGATCCCGGCGACCGAGCTCGTGCTCGAGGTCATCGAGGTCGATCGAGTACGGATCGAGCAGCTCGACCGTGTGGAAACCCGCTCGAACCGCGCCATCGAGGGCCTCGGCGAGCGTGGCGCCAGGGAAGTGGAAGGTGACGTTGAGGGAGCAGCGGAACGAATCAGGCATCGTTCTCGGCCCCGGGCCACTCAGGCATCGAACGTCACCTTCAGTGACTCGAGCCCACGGTGTGTGATGGACTCGACCCAGCGCACGTGGCCCTCGGCCAGACGCAAGCCGGGCAGTACCAGCAGCGCGGGGAAGGCGATGCGCGCCTCGAGACGCGAGAGCGGCGCTCCCACGCAGAAGTGGATGCCCTTGCCGAAGGCGGCGTGCCGGTTGGGTCGGCGGGCGATATCGAAACGCTGCGGCTCATCGAAGACGCGGGGATCCCGGTTGGCGGCTCCCAGCATCAGGTACACGAGGTCCCCCTCGCGGAGCTGTCGGTCGTGGAGCTCGGTGTCCTCAGCCACGCGTCGCCAGCCACGCTGGATGGGGCTTTCGTAGCGCAGCATCTCTTCGATGGCGCTGGCGAGGAGCGAGTCGTCGGCCCGCAGCCGGCTGAGGTCGTCGGGGCGGCTGAGCAGCAGGTACATGCCGTTGGCGATGAGGTTGCGTGTCGTCTCGTGGCCGGCGATGAGGAGCGTCGAGCACATCGAGATCAGCTCGGCCTCATCGAGTCGGTCACCCGCCTCCTCGGCCTCGACGAGGGCACTGATGAGGTCGTCGCCTGGGTTCGCCTTGCGCTCGCGACAGAGGTCGGTGAAGTAGCGCTCGAGCTCGACGATCGACTCGGCTGATCGGACCAGGTGGTCGTCGGCCACGGCCTTGCCAGAACGCTGGATCCCGACGACGCCGTCGGAGAGGCCGATGAGCATCTCCCGGTCCTGGACCGGAACGCCCATGAGCTCGGAGATGACGATGGCCGGCAGGGGGTAGGCGAAGTCGCGCAGCAGGTCCGCCCGACCTTGCGTGCGGAAAGCGTCGATGAGATCGTCCACGATGGCCCTGATGCGGTCGGCCGACCCCTCCACGACGCGGGGCGTGAAGGCCTTGTTGATGAGTGGCCGCAGCCGCGAGTGCGCGGGCGGGTCGGACTGCAGCATGCCGCTCGCGTAGTGGCGCCGAAGGGGCTCGACGTACGGGGCCGCGTCGCCGGGCAGCTTGTCGAGGTAGGCGCTGAAGCGTCCGGCGTTGGAGAACCGGTCGGGTTGCTTGAGGACGTCACTGATATCGCCGTGCCGGGCCATGATCCAGACGCCCCACGCCTCGGACCAGAAGAGCGGCGTGGCTTCGCGGACAGCGTCGAGAGCCGGGTAGGGGTCCTGGAAGTAGCCCGGGTCCGTCAGCCCAGCGTCGAGAGCCCGGGGGTTAGGTTCGCGCGTCTCGGGCATCGGTCAGTCCTCGTGGGGCCGCTCGCGATAGCCGGAGCCCGGACCGCGGAAATCGAACGAGACGGAGAGCCCGGCATCGACGGCCACCACCGCGCCGGTCATGCCCGCCGATTCCTCGCCGGAGAGGAACCAGACGACGTTGGCCACCTCATCGGCGGACAGGATCCGACCGAGGGGGTTCCGCTCGGCGCGCTCGGCGATCCAGGCCTCGGGGTCGTCAGCGGTGCCCATCGCACGCCGGAAGGCGGGCGTGTCGGTCGTACCCGGTGCGACGACGTTGGCCCGGATGCCCTCGCGCGCGTGGTCGACCGCCAGGCTCCTGGCGATCTCGATGAGCGTAGCCTTCGTCGACGAATAGGCGATGAGCCCCTGCTCGGCCATCCAGCCGTTGACTGACGAGACGACGACGACCGCCCCTCCCCCGCCGGCGATCATGTCAGGCAGGCAGGTGCTGGCGCCGAGGACGGCGCCGAAGACGTTGTCCTCGAACTGCGCGCGCCAATCGTCGAGATTCAGGGTCAGGACCGTGCCGACGCGGGCCCTCGCCGCATTCAGCACGAGCGCCTCGGGTGCCATCCCCATCGCCTGGTAGATGGCCGTGACCTCGGCCCAGGCCGCGGGATCGCTGACGTTACCGACGACACCGTGGAAGCCCGGGTCAGAGGCGAGCGGCTCGTCAGCTGGTGAGGTGGATATCCCGATCACCGGCACGCCCTCCAGCAGGAAGCGGCGCGCGCTGGCCTCACCGATGCCCTTGGATGCGCCGGTCACGACGGCGAGGCGCGGTGCCATGCTCGGGTCTCCTCGTGTGACAGGGTGGGAGCGGGACGAGCAGTGGAGGATGGAAGCTGCTGCGTCCCGCCGAGTGGTCACGTGGCGGACGGCGCTTCGCGCACCGCCCGCCCTGTGGTTCGGATTTGACTAGTAGGCCGGCTCGAACTCCGACATGTTCTCGGGCGTGATGACCGGCGAGTCGATGGGGGTGCGATCGGGGATGTCCACGCCCTCGAAGACCTGCAGCAGCGTGTCCACTGCGAGCGTGCCGTCGATGACGGGGGACTGGTAGACGGTGGCGGCCATGGCGTCCTCGCCCATGAGGCGGAAGCCGTCCTGGTTGCCGCCGACGCCGACGAGGATGACGTCGCTGGCATCGGCCTGCGCCAGGCCCTCGGCCACGCCCGCGGCCATGGTGTCGTCCTCGGCATAGATCATGTCGAGGTCGTCACCGTGCTTGGTCACGAGGTCACGCGCGACCTCGAGCGAGCGCTGCTGCGACCAATCGCCAGGCTGCTGGTCGATGATCGTGACCTGGTCCGGGCAAGCCTCGGCGATGCGGTTGACGTAGCCGTCGGTCCGCTCGATCGTCGCCGAGTACCCGAGGGCGCCGGTGACGATGGCCACGTTGCCACCGTCGGGCAGCAGCGTGTCACAGGTGTAGTCGGCGAGGATCTCGGCCTGCAGCACGTAGTCGGGGCCGGTGAAGCCCTCTGTCAGCGGCTGCAGCGAGGCGTCCACACCGGAGTTGACCGCGAGCACCGGCACGCCGGCGTCGGCGGCTTCCTGCAGCACCGGGCCGACGCCCAGGGCGTCGACGGCGATGAGCATGATGCCGTCGACCGGCCTGGCCAGGCAGTCGCGGAACTGGTCGACCTGCGCCTGCAGGTCACCCTCGGCTGAGAGCACGGTCACGTCGATGCCGTTCTCGGCGCCGTACTCCTGGATCTGGGCATTGATGCGCGAGGAATATGGTGTGTCCGCGGCCGGCGCCAGCAGGCACGCGGTCTTGTCCATCTCCTGTGCTGCCACGGGTACCGCGAATGCGGCCCCTGCGACGGCCACGGTCGCGGCCGCGGCGATGAGCTTGAGGTTCAGTCGGTTCATGGTTGCTCCTCTTGCTGATCTAGCCTGCTGGGCTCGTGCGTCCTCCGCTCACGAGCTGTCGATGAAGATCCTTCTTGTCAGCACTCCTCCTTTGCGACCGTTGGCAAGCCGGCATCAGGCAACTCGCGTCGATCCGAGCTGCGTGGCGGTGACGAGGCGTGAACGCCATGAGGTGTAGACGGCATCGATGAGCACCACGACCACGAGGATGAGGCCGAGGATGAGGTTCTGGACGTAGATCTCGAGCCCGGCCAGGTTCATGCCGGTCTTGACGAGCGCCAGCAGCAGGACGCCCATGAGGGTCTTCAGCATCGAGCCCGACCCACCCGTCAGCACCGTCCCGCCAAGGACGACGGCGGCGATGACAGGGAGCACGCTGAACGTGCCCACGATGGGCGACCCGGTGTTGAGGCTGAGCGCGAGGATGGTGCCGGCGAGGCCGGCGGTCAGGCCGCTGAAGACGAAGGCGCCGAAGGTGTAACGCCGCACGTCGATGCCGCTGAGGCGGGCGGCCTCGGCGTTGCCGCCGACGGCGTAGACGTTGCGGCCCTGGCGCACGCGCAGGAGCACGAAGTGGGCGATGAACAGGACGCCAAGGAAGATGATGATGCGCGGAGTGATGAAGGTCCCCAGGTCACCCACGAGCGGACCGAAGACGGGGCGGTCGATGGACGCGCCGAAGAAGGGATCCAACCCGCGGATGGGCGCAGCTCCGGTGAGGGTCATGGCCACGCCCCGCACTCCGATCATCGCCGACAGCGTGACGATGAACGAGTTGACGCCCGCGACCACCACGAAGAAGCCGTTCATGGCGCCGACGAGGCCGCCGGCGGCGATACCGACGAGGGCAGCGAGGTAGGGCCCCAGCGGGTCCTGCAGGCCGATGGCCACGACGCCGGACAGCGCCAGCGTGGCGCCGACCGAGAGATCGAGCTGGCCAGACAGGATGACGACCGTGACACCGACGGCCATGAGCCCGTCGATCGACGCGCGGACCAGCAGGTTCTTGAGGGCTGGCACGCTGCGCAGGTCTGGTACGACGAGCAGGAAGATGATGAAAGCGATGGCCAGGATGAAGTAGATGCGGTTGTCGGCGAGGAAACGAAGGTTCTTGGCGCTCACGTCGTCACCTCCGCAGTCGCAGGTCGAGCCAGACGGCGGCCACGATGAGCGCGCCCTTGACGATGGTCTGTGACTCCGCGGGCACACCCATGAGGATCATGAGGTTGTTGAGCACGCCCACGATGAGCACGCCCATGAGCATGCGCGGCACGGTCCCAGCGCCGCCGAAGATGCTGTTGCCGCCGATGGCGATGGCGGCGACCGCGTTGAACTCCATGCCCACGCCGGCATTGGCCCGTGCGCTCTCGAGCTCCGACGCGAGCAGCACACCACCGAGCGCGGCGAACATGCCGCAGATCGTGAAGACGCTGACCATCACCCGCCGGACGGGCACGCCCGCCGCACGCGCAGCGCGGTAGTTGCCGCCGGTCGGGTAGATCCAGCGGCCAAGGACGGAGTTGGTCAACACGAGGTGCGCCAGCAACGACACCAGCGCGAGGATGAGCAGCACGTTGGGCACGAACGGGATCAGCTCGCCCTGGGCGATCTGGGCGAAGGTCTCCGACTCGTTGTAGACGATGCGGCCCTCGACGAAGATCTGGGCGATGCCCAGGGCAGCGAACTGCGTACCCAGCGTGGTGATGACGGGGTTCGTGCGGAAGAGGCCGATGAGCAGGCCGTTGAAGAAGCCGATGGCGAGGCCGGAGCCGACACCGGCGACGAAGCCGCCGACCGGGCCGAGCACCGGCACGGTGGCCAAGGCGATGATGCCCGACGACGCCATGGTGGCCGGGACCGAGAGGTCGACGAAGCCGCCGCTGGTGGTGACGAAGAGCATGCCCAGGGCGGCGAACCCGGTCCAGGCCACCGAGCGCAGGATGTTCTCGAAGTTGTCGACCGAGAAGAAGTCGCTCGAGACGACCGTCCCCGACGCGAGCAGGAAGCCGAAGACGAGCAGGATGGCGTAGTTCGAGATCAGGGTGCGCACGCGGTCCTGCCCCGTGAGCGGGACGCTGGTGGTCGACTCGACGCCCGGCTCGGAGGCGAGGATCGGCGGCAGCCTCATGCTGCCGTCTCCGCCTGGCCTGTGGCGGCCATCATGATGCGCTCTTCGGTCGCCGCTTCTCGCCCGATCTCGGCGCTGACCTGTCCCTCGTGGATGACGAGGACGCGGTCGCTCGCCGAGAGGACCTCGACCAGCTCTGACGAGATCATGACGATGGCGATGCCCTGCGCGGCTAGCTCGCCCATGAGACCGTGGATCTCAGCCTTGGCACCCACGTCCACGCCGCGGGTCGGCTCGTCGAGGAAGAGGACGCGCGGTGTCGCCGCGGTCCAGCGACCGATCACGACCTTCTGCTGGTTCCCGCCGGAGAGGGTCGCGACGACACGCTCGGGGTCCGGCGGCTTGAGGTCGAAGCGCTCCATCATGTTGCGTACGGTCGGCAGTTCATCGCGGCGGGTGATGAACCCGACCCGGGCCAGCTCGGAAAGCACGCTCAGCACCGTGTTGTCGCGCACGGTCAGTCCCAGGATGAGCCCATCGACCTTGCGGTCCTCCGGCACATAGGCCAGCCTGGCCTTGATGGCATCGCGCGGGTTCTTGATGGTGACCGTCTGGCCGTCGATGCTGACGGTGCCGCGGTCGTGTGGGTCGAGCCCGAAGACCGAGCGCGCGATCTCCGTGCGGCCAGCACCCACGAGCCCGGCTAGGCCCAGGATCTCGCCCGAACGGACCTCGAAGGTGATGTCCTTGAAGACACCTGTGCGAGTGAAGCCCTCGACACGCATGACCACCTCACCGATGGGCACCGTGCGCTTGGGAAAGAGGTCACCGACGTCGCGTCCGACCATCATCTTCACGATCTCAGCGGGATCGAGTCCTCCGATGGGCTTGGAGCCGACGAGCTTGCCATCGCGCAGGACGGTCACGCGATCGGCGATCTCCATGACCTCCTTGAGGCGATGGGAGATGAAGATGACCGCGATGCCCTCCTCGCGCAGGCCCCGCAGGGTGGCGAACAGGATCTGCGTCTCGTGCTCGGTCAGGGCTGACGTGGGCTCGTCGAGCACGAGGATGCGCGGGTCCTGGCTGTAGACCTTGGCGATCTCCACCATCTGCGACTGACCGACCGAGAGATCGCGCACGAGGACGCCGGCGTCGACCGGCGCCGAGAGGCTCGCGAGGAGCGAGCGGGCGTTCTCCAGCAGCCTTCCCTGGTCGACGATGCCGAAGCGGTGGACCGGCTGCCGTCCGAGGTAGATGTTCTCCGCGACCGACAGATCGGGCACGAGGTTGAGCTCCTGGTAGACCATGCCGATCCCGAGCGCCTGGGCGTCGTGTGGCGTGGCCAGGCGGACCGCACGCCCATCGACCTTGACGGTGCCGCTGTCGGCGCCGTAGGCGCCGGCAAGGATCTTCATCAGCGTCGACTTGCCGGCGCCGTTCTCGCCCACGATGGCGTGGATCTCGCCCGGCAGGCACGTGAGGTCGACGTCGTCGAGCGCCTGCACGCCCGGGAAGCCCTTGCTGATGCCCTCCATCTGGAGGGCAGGAGGCGACGGCATCGCCGACGTCGCAGTGCTACCCCCGGCTGTCTCGACAGCCGCCTCCTCCGAGGGGTCTGTATGCATACGTGCTACGATACTAGGCATCGCTCGGCAGGACAAGCCGCAACTGCAGTCCAGGTGAGTCGAGTAGCAGAGGTCTGAGTCGGGCGGACCGCTCGCCCGTCGCCACGGGAGCCGCCATGCAACCGTCGTTGTTCTCCATCACCCTCCGCCCCGGCACCGAAGAGGAGTACGACCGTCGACACGCGGAAGTCTGGCCGGAGATGGTCGTGGCCATGCATGCGTGCGGGATCTCGAACTCCACCGGCTTCCGGCGGGGGACGGAGGTCTTCTACTACGCCGAATGTGATCCCGATCCGGTGACCTGCTATGGGCGCCTCGAACCGATGGATGTCAATCGCCGTTGGAGCGCCCATTTCGAGGGCATCGTGGATGGGCGGTTGACCGATGAGGGCACCTTTCCCTTCCTGAAGGTCGTCTCGCACGTCGACTGACCGGTCGGCACAACGTGCTTCGACCATCCACAAGCGCAAGCCTAGAACTCCACCACCGCGCGAATGACGGCACCTGCTTCGACGTCCGTGAACGTCTCATCGATGTCCTCGAGCGCGACCCTGCGGTCGATGAGCTCGTCGAGCGGGAGCACACCGTCAAGGTAGAGCTGGGCGATGCCGGCGAAGTCGCGATGCGGTCGGGCGCCACCATAGGCCAGTCGCCGGATGGTCTTGTTGCCCATGATGGTCCCGAAGCGTAGCGTCAGCTCGTCGTCGGAGCCGAGCTTCCCCAGCATCGTGAGCTCGCCACCGGGCCGGATACACTCGAAGGCGGTGCGCATGGCGTCGGCGTTGCCGGCTGACTCGATGACGAGGTCCGCGCCGCGGCCGCGCGTCCGGCGACGGACGACCTCGCCGGCGTCCTCGGCGGTGACATCGACCACCACGTCCGCCCCCATGCGGCCGGCCGACTGGAGCCGCGCCTGCGACCGGTCGATGGCAACGATGGTGGCTGCGCCGGCTTGGCGTGCCCCAAGGACGGCGCTGAGACCCACGATGCCGCAGCCGACCACGACGATGACGGCCCCTGGGTCGGCAGCCACGTCGGCACGGCGAGCGGGCACGAAGCCGGTCGTGATGCCGCAGCCGATGGCGGCGCCGATGCCGAAGGGCAGATCGCGTGGCACCGGCACCGCGGCCGCGGCGGTCACGAGCGAGTGGTCGGCGTGGGAGCCCATGAACATGAACTGATGCACGGCCTCGCCGTCGCGGCTCAAGGGGCGTCGCCCGTCGGGGAGCGAGCCGGCTCCGGCAGCGGTGCCACACGGCTCACAGAGAAGCGGCTGCCCGCGGGAACAGAAATGGCAGCGGCCGCACGCGGGGTTCCACGAGAGCACCACGTGGTCGCCCACCTCGACCCCGGTGACCGCATCGCCAACCGCCTCGACGGCCCCGGCGCCTTCGTGCCCGAGGACCATCGGCAGAGGCATGGCGATGGCGCCGCGCATGACCTCCAGGTCGGTGTGACAGAGGCCCGCGGCGCCCATGCGTATGAGCACATCGCCTGGGCCGGGATCAGCGAGCTCGAGGCGCTCGAGCGTCAGCGGCCGATCGGTTCCGCGCAAGACCGCGCCCTGGACCTGCATCGTCATCCCTGACCTCCCGTGGTGATCGACCGCAACGCGGTCCAGAACGACCACTCACCGACAAGCTCGGCAAGGGCCGCGTATCCGATGGCTGTGGGGTGGACCCCGTCGCCTGCCCGAAGCGCCGCCTGCCAGCGTGCTTCGTGGCGCAGGGTCGAGAAGACCGCGAGATAGGGCACATCGAGCTCGGAGGCGATCGCTGCAAGCCGCCGGTCCATGGCCTCGACCTCGTCGTTGCTGACGCGCTGGCGGACCCCAGGCACGAGCTGTGGTCCGTCTCGTTCGTCATCGACCGGTGCGGGCCCGACGAAGCCGACCGGACCTACGGCCCCCGCGTCCCTGAGCAGTGTCCTGGTGATGCCCTCGGTCTCGGCCTGCGGCACACGCCGCTCTTGCCGCCCATCGTCCCAGGTTCGGACCGCGCAGTCGTTCAGCCCGTAGGCGAACACGAGCGCCCGCGGGAACGTCGCCGGCAGGCGCGCCCCGACCTCGGCTCGCCAGCGCGCGGCCACCTCGCGAGACGTGTCACCGCGCACGCCGAGGGAGTAGAGCGTAAGGTCGGCGCCACCCCCAAGCGCCGCAGCGGCCACGCGTCCAGTCCAGCCGAGCGCGGCGTCGTCGCCGGTGCCGCTGACGATCGAGTCACCGACGATGCAGACCCGCAGCGACCGCCCTGCCGCCTCAGCCGACATGTCGCACGGCACGATCCATCCGCGGACGACCGCACCCCCGTGGTGTGTATGTCAACATCATCGGTACGATACACTCGATGCCGGACGTGGGTCGCGCTCAGAAGCGATGAGGCACCGACGCCACCTGTCGAAGGTATACGGAGGGCGCAGGATGGGCGGGATGACGAGCCGGGAGCGGGCGCAAGCAGCGTTGCGGCACCAGGAGCCCGATCGGGTGCCCATCGACCTTGGATCGCACGGGGCCAGCCTCATCCGTCGCGAGCCGTACGATGGCGCGCGCGAGCTCCTTGGACTGGGCACCGAGCCGGACGTAGGAACGTTCACGGCCTCGGGTCTCGTGGTGCCCGGCGATGCCTTCCGCCATCGGGTAGGGGCGGACTTCGTGGATATCGGTCTCGAGAGCCTCGAGGCCTGGGAGCCGCTCGAAGAGGAGAACCACTATCTCGATGAGTGGGGCGTGACGTGGGTGCGATCGGGCGACGGTGAGCCAGCCGCACTGGCCGGCCCGCTCGAGCGCGACGACATCACCGCCCAGGAGATCCTCGACTGGGACGGCTACCCGGTGCCCGACGACCCCCGTCGCTATCCCACGATGGAGCAGCGGGTGCGTCGCATCCGCGAGACGACCGACTACGCCATCGTCTTCGACTTCCACTACGGCGTGGTCCGTGAGTGTCAGCGCCTGCGCGGGTTCGCGCCGTGGCTTATGGATCTCGTGCTCGCTCCCGACCGCGCCGAGGCCATGATGGAGAAGGTCGTCGATACCATCTCGGCCATCGCGGAGCGCGCGCTCGATCGTGTCGGGCAGGAGATCGACGTGTTCTGGTTCGCCGACGACATGGGCTTCCAGGACAAGCCCTACATGAAGCCTCAGATGTATCGCGAGCTGGTGAAGCCGTACCACGCTCGCTTCATCGAGCGCGTCCGCGCGAAGACCGACGCGGTGATCATGATGCACAACGACGGAGCCATCCACGAGATGCTCGGGGACTACATCGAGATCGGCGTGCAGGCCCTCAACCCGGTCCAGGTCTCGGCCGAAGGCATGGGTGACACCGCGGCGCTCAAGGCTGAATTCGGTGACGACCTCGTGTTCTGGGGCGCCATCGACACGCAGCGGATCCTGCCCTTCGGGACGCCGGAGGAGGTCCGCGATGAGGTCCGCCGGCGGATCGAGACGCTCGGCCCCGGTGGCGGCTACGTCCTGGCTCCGGGGCACAACGTCCAGGCCGAGGTACCGCCGGAGAACGTGGTGGCCATGTTCGAGGCCGCACTCGAGGTCGGTGGCTACCCGATCGCCCTCTGAGCCCGACGTCGGCCGAGGGTCAGTCGAAGACGATGACTGACCTGGCGGGCCCACCGGCGAGCGTGCGCAGGGCCTCGGGGGCGTCAGAGAGAGCGAACTCGCGACCGCGGAGCAGGCCCGGGTCGATACGACCAGCCAGGTGCAGAGCTGCCATCCACGGCCGGCCCGTCGCGGCGGGGGATGTCGTCCCCCCGTACGGGCTGACCCGGAGCGCGGCACGAGGCCCATCGGAGAGCCGGATGACAAGAGTATGTATATTAGCATCCACACTACCGGTTCCCCACCGGGAGGAGCGATGGCACAGACGGCGACCGAGAGGATCCTCGCCGAGGCGGACCTCAGCAGCGATCCGTTCGCGGCATACCGTGAGCTGCGGGAGCGTGAGCCCGTCCACTGGAGCCCGACGTGGGAGGCGTGGGTACTGACGCGCTACGACGACGTCGTGGCCACCCTCCGAGACCACGGGCGGTTCTCGAGCCGCGACCGCCTGGTCGAGATGATCGACGGGCTCCCGGCCGAGACCCGCGCGGATGCCGAGCCGCTGCGCGCCCACTTCGCCACGACCGGACTCATCCACTCGGACCCGCCAGACCACACCCGCATGCGTGGCGTGCTCAAGCAGGCCTTCTCACCGCGTGTCATCGCCGCTCTCGAGCCGCGCATCAAGGGCATCGTGGCGGAGCTGCTCGACGGTGTGGATGCCGAACGAGGCTTCGATGTCGTGGCCGACCTCGCCTATCCGCTGCCGGCCACGGTCATCGCAGAGCTGCTCGGTGCGCGTCCCGAGGACCGCGATCGCTTCAAGGGCTGGTCCGATGGGATCGTGGCGTTCCAGGGAAAGGGGCGAGCGATCGCGGAAGCCGTGCCCACGTCAGCGCAAGCGGTGACCGAGATGCGCGGCTACATCTCCGAGCTGCTCGCCGAGCGCCGCCTGCAGCCGCGCGACGACCTGTTGACCGCGCTGGTGGAAGCCACTCGCGACGGTGGCGCTTTCGATGAGGCGGAGATCTACTCGACCTGCGTGACCTTCCTCATCGGGGGGCACGAGACGACCACCAGCCTCATCGCGAACTGCCTGCACGCGTTGCTGCGCCGCCCCGATCAGCTGGAGCTGGCGCGTCGCGACGACCTGGCCCTCGCCGGCGCCATCGAGGAGAGCCTGCGCTTCGACAGCCCGATCCAGCGCACCTTTCGACGCGTGACGGAGGACACCGAGTACGGCGGGCAGGAGATGCGACGCGGACAGATCGTGATCCAGCTGCTGGGAGCGGCCAACCGCGACCCGGAGCGCTTCCCACGCCCCGACGAGTTCGACGTGATGCGCAAGCCGAACCGCCACATCGCTTTCGGCAGTGGTGTGCACTTCTGTATCGGCGCGCCGCTCGCGAGGCTCGAGGCGCGGCTGGCACTGCGCGCGGTGCTCGACCGCTGGCCTGACCTGCGACCGCTGTCGGAGACCGTGGAATGGCAGTCGGAGAAGGCGCTGTTCCGCTGCGTGCGGTCGCTGCCGGTGCGCTCGAAGCGAGCGGCCGCATGAAGTACCGTCCGGGCACACCGGTCGCGCTGACGTTGGCCATGATCGTGGCCACGAGCGCGGCTCCCGCGATGGCCGCCGATCTCGCCGAGTCCGCAGAGCCAGAGATCCCGACGTTCGTGGACGAGACGCTCAGGTCGGGGCTGGACCACGTGTCGACCTACGAGGCCACCCCGCAGAGCCCCGACGGTGGCTGGGAGTACATCGTGGGGGGCGGCCTCGCCGTGCTCGACTGTGACGACGACGAGCTGCCGGACCTTTACCTCGCCGGAGGCAGCTCGCCGGCCAGCCTCTATCGCAACACCAGCACGCTCGGCGGGCCGCTCGCGTTCGAGCCGCTCGAAAGCCCCGTAACCGACCTGGCGCATGTCACCGGCGCATATCCGATCGACGTCGACAGCGACGGCGTGACCGACCTGGCCGTGCTGCGGCGGGGCGAGAACGCCCTGCTGCGCGGCCTGGGCGACTGTCGCTTCGAGGGTGCCGCCGCCGAGCTGGGCGTCCCGGGTGGCTCCGACTGGACGACGGCCTTCAGCGCGACATGGGAGCCGGGCGCCGCCATACCCACGATGGTGTTCGGCAACTATCAGGCGCTCGACGAGGACGGAGAGCTCGTGCCCGGCCGCTGCGCCGAGCATCGCCTGCTGCGACCGACCGCGGATGGACGAGGCTATGGGCCGGTCGAGGACCTGGGCCCCGGCCACTGCACGCTCTCGATGCTCTTCAGCGACTGGGACCGCTCCGGCCGGCGCGACCTGCGCGCGAGCAACGATCGCCAGTACTACGTGACCGCGGGTGAGGAGCAGCTCTGGCGGATGGAGCCTGGTGTCCCACCCCACGCCTACGGCCCCGACGACGGGTGGGGCCGGGTGATGCTCTTCGGCATGGGCATCGCCAGCCAGGACATCTCCGGTGATGGTCGCCCGGAGGTCTATCTCACGTCGATCGGCCACAACAGGCTCCAGGCCCTCGTCGACGGTGCTGATGGCCCCGAGTATCGAGACATCGCCAGGGATGTCGGGGCCTCGAACGGTCGGGCGGTCGCCGGCTCGGACACGCGCCCATCGACCTCGTGGCACCCGGAGTGGGACGATGTCAACAACGACGGGCTAGTGGACCTGTACGTGTCGAAGGGCAACCTCGACGCCTCGCCCGACAACGCCATCATCGACCCCAGCAGTCTGCTGCTGGGGTCGGCGGACGGGACCTTCGTCGAACGTGCTGCGGAGAGCGGGCTGGCCAACGAGGCCCGCGCCCGCGGTGCCGCGCTCGTGGACCTCAACCTCGACGGCCTGCTCGACGTGGTGGAGGTGAACCTCGGGGATACGGCGGAGGTCTGGCGCAACGCCGGTGCCGGCACCGCCACCGAGCCCGCGCCGATGGGCCACTGGCTGGCGCTCGAGCCGGCCCAGGACGGCCCCAACCGCGACGC
>JBFLKP010000250.1:0-8019 GCA_040883225.1 Candidatus Limnocylindrales bacterium
AGCGCCAGCATTGGCCAGAAGCGGCTGGATCGGCAGGTGACCTTTGCGGGGATTCAGTCGGTCTGGCAGCAGGCCGAGAACATGGTGCCGCCGCCCGATCTGGTGTTGATCGACGAGGCGCATCTGGTGCCGAAAAACACCTCGACGCGATACGGGACGTTTCTGGCCGATCTGAAGGTGTGCAACCCGGCTGTGAAAGTGGTGGGCCTGACGGCCACGCCCTACCCGACCCCCCAGCCCCCGCCGGAGCCGACGCCGGCGCCCACGCCCGAGCCCACGCCGGAGCCGACACCGCAGCCCACGCCCACGCCGGAGCCGACGCCGGAGCCAACGCCCACGCCCACGCCCACACCCACACCGGAGCCAACGCCCACGCCCACGCCGGAGCCCACGCCGCAGCCGACGCCCACGCCCACGCCCACGCCCACGCCGGAGCCCACGCCGGAGCCCACGCCCACGCCCGAGCCGACGCCGGAGCCGACACCCACGCCCACGCCCGAGCCGACGCCGGAGCCGACGCCAGAGCCGACGCTCACGCCCACGCCCGACCTGACCACGAGCGGCGTGACCACGGAACCGACTGCCGGGCTGACATGCACGACGGGCGAGACCTCTGCTCGCGACCAGCGCTCCGGCGTCACGACCACCCAGCTCTGCGAGACGTCAGACGATTCGATCGGCCAGCTCACGCTACAGACGTTCGACGAGACCACCGACCTTCGAGACGCGTGGCAGGCTGACGCGGACGTGGTCGCCGACCTGGAGGTCGATGAGGTGGTCTGCGAGAACGCCACACCGGGCGCCGACAAGTGGGGCTTCGGCAACCTCGTCTGCGGCGTGCGCGACGGCCGGGCCGAGATCCGCTGGACCGACACGCGGAGCGGCACCTTCGGCGTCGCCCGCAGCGAAACCGACGACCTCGAGTCGCTCCATCAGTGGTGGCGTGAGAACGCCCGCCCGCTGGGGCGCCCGGCCAGCGACAGCGAAGACGTGCCGGACGAGCCCAAGGCGACAATGGCGCCGAAGCCGAGCAAGAACGAGAACGACGATGCCAAGCGCAAGCTGGTCCGAGTGCCGGGCAAGCCTCGCAACGCGACCTGCAGCGCGTCCATCGACCCCATCCCGGACGAGTTCGATCGCACCTGGAACATCACCAAGGTCAACTTCAGGAACGAGAGGGGCTACGAGCGCGTCGTCCTTCAGCTCGAGCGCACCGGCAAGAACCGCTCACGGAAGGCGACTCGCACGACGGTCTCGCGTGTCGCCGTGAAGAACCTGCGCCGTGACTACCCCAAGGCACCGAGGCCGACGAAGGGCAAGCTCGCCGTGGTGCTCGGCATCGATGGCATCGACGACGCACCCACCCTCTTCAACTTCCGGCCCAGCAGCCTCGACTACATCCGACAGGTCTCGATCTTCAAGAGCAGCGGCGGCTATACCGCGGTCATCACCACCCCAGCGGCCATCTGCTACGAGGTCCGCGTCCCCGTCTGGAGCCAGGCCGCCACCGGCAACGAGCGAAAGGCTGAGATCTACGTCGACCTGAAGCCCCGCTAGCGCGACAGGCGCCGCGAGATCGGCGCCACGGCCGGGTACACCTCGCAGTAGCGCTCGTACACCTCGGAGTAGGCCGCATGACGCGCCGGGTCCGGTTCGTACGTATCGCTGAGCTCGAGGAACCGTGTGGCCCCCTCCGCAGCGGATGCCCACAGCCCCGCGCTCGCGCCCGCCAGCAAGGCGGCGCCAAAGGCGGCCGCCTCGGTGATGCGTGGCGTTACGACCGGGATGCCGGTGATGTCCGCTTTGAGCTGCAGCCACAGTCGGGAGCGAGCGCCACCGCCGATGGCACGCAGCACGTCGATGCCCACTCCCCCATCACGCAGCAGGTCGAGGTTGAGGCGGAGCTCGTAGGTCAGTCCCTCGAGGATGGCCTTGGCCAGATCGGTTCGCGTGGTCGAGAAGGTGAGCCCAAGGATCGCGCCCCTCGACGCGGTGTCGAACGTGGGCGTGCCGGCGCCGGCGAAGTGCGGCAGCACCAGCACGCCTGTGGGGTCGGCCGCGGCTCCGTCGAGGATAAGGTCGTAGGCATCGTCTCCCGACTGGCTCGCGCGGGCCACCTGCGGCTCGCAGAAACCATCGCGGAACCAGCGCAGGGCCAGCCCACCGCTGTGGTTGAGGGTCATGGCCAGGAAGAGTCCGGGCACGGTCGCCCGATAGACGCTGACGTTGCCCTGGTACAGCGGCTCGGACACGACGGGCGAGCCCAGGGCGACCTCGACGACCTCGGCGGTGCCGGTCGAGACCATGGCCAGACCCGGCCGAGTCAGGCCGACGCCCAGCGCTCCGCAGGCCTGGTCGTGGCCGCCGGTCACGACACCCGGCGCCGTACGCAGCCCGAGTCGCTCGGCCAGCTCCTCGCTCAGTCGGCCGACCAGCGTGCCCGACGGAACGACCTCGGCCAGCTGTTCGGGCCTGAGCCCGATGGCGTCGAGGATCTCATCGGACCACCTGCCGGCCTGGAGGTCGAAGAGCTGCGTCCTCGAGGCCAGGCAGGAGCTGATCGCCGGCGAGCCGGTCATGCGCGCGATGAGGAAGTCCTCGACCAGCAGGAACCGGTCGGCCGCGGCCCACACCTCCGGCTCGTGCTCGCGAATCCAGAGCAGCTTGGGCAGCGTGTTGACCGTGTGGACCGGCATGCCCGTGCGCTCGAACAGCGCCTGGGCCCCGAAGCGGTCGCGCAGCCGATCGTTCTGGGCATCGGTCCGGGTGTCCATGCCCAGGATCGTCGGGCGCAGCGGCCGCAGTGAGGCATCCACCGGCGTGACCGCCTCCCCGTGGACCGAGAGACCGATGGCCGCCACCTCGCGGGTGCCGGCGGCCGCCACGGCCTCGCCGATCGACGCCAGCGCCAGCTCCCAGACAGCCTCGATGTCCTGCTCCGCCCATGTCGGCTGCGGCAGCTCGACGGGGTACTCGCGAGCGGCGGAAGCCAGCAGCACACCGTCCTCGGCGAAGACCACGGCCTTGCAGCCGGTGGTGCCGACGTCCAGCCCGATGAGCGCCGTCATGCGTTCACGGCGCCGTGAGCCAAAGCCGCCTGGTACATGGCCTCGATGCGATCGGGCGAGACGTCTGGCTGCAGGTTGTGCGCCGCGCAGAAGACGTAGCCGCCATCGCGGCCGAGCGTCTCGATGCTGTAGTCGACCTCGCGCCGGATCTCGTCGGGCATCGCGGTGGGTAGCACTTGCTGTACGTCGATGCCGCCGCCCCAGAAGGAAAGCTCAGAGCCGAACTGCCGCTTCATCTCGGCGATGTCCATCTTTGCCGCGCTGCGCTGGATGGGGTTGAGCACCTCCACCCCGCACTCGATGAGATCGGGGATGAGGTCGAAGACCGAGCCGCACGAGTGCATGAAGACCGTGGCCTCGGTCTGGCCGTGGATGAAGTCGTAGAGCTCCTTGAGGTACGGCTTCACGTCCTGGCGGAACATCTCCGGCGCGATCCAGGTGGCCTTCTGCGTCCCCAGGTCGTCCCCCTGTGCCACGACCTGCACGTACGGCTCCACCTGCTGCAGGAAGAGGTCCCACAGCGCGATGTCGGTCTGGGTGATCTTGTCGAGGATGGCGTGGGCCATGTCGCGGTTCCAGTAGAGGTCCATGCAGAACTGCTCGTAGCCGCGCATGAAGCAGGCACCCTCGAAGGGGCCCAGGCACATGATGTCGGCCACCACCGCGTAGTCGGTCTCGTCGTGCAGGCGGCGGGCCTCCTCGCGCACACCGGCCACGCGCCCTGGATCGTACGGGTCGGGCCACTGCATCGTTTCGAGGTCGGATGGGCGCTCGAGGTCGGCGAAGGGGCGCTCGACGACGTCGTAGTAGAAGGAGGCCTTCTGCCAGGTCAGGTCGTACTCGTCGACGAAGCGATCGCCCGGCAGCTCCTTGGTCTCGAAGGCCCAGGGGCCCTTGAGGTAGACCGCACGGGCGTCGGCGCCATAGCGCTGGAGCAGGTCCTCGCGCGGGTAGACCGTGTCCATCTGTCGGTGCGAGATGTTCGGCTCGTCGTCGGGCGGAAGGCCCAGGTGCTCGAGCAGGTTCTGGTAGGCGATGCGGGTGGCCGTCGTGACGATGGTGGAGCCGAGGTCGATCGGCACGCGATCGGTCGTCTTGTGCTCCAGCGCGGCCACGACGCGCTCTCGATGGTTCATGTCTCCCCTCCGGCGACCGTGTTCCGCCCGGTTCCGCTCCGCGCCCCGCTATGGCGGGGCCGGTGCAGCCCTCGCATCTGGTGCCGTCTCGCCCTTCTCCACGCGGATGTTGCGGCGCTCCAGTCGCTGCAACAGTCGCATGCGCTGGGCGTCGACGAAGACCGCGAAGAAGATGACCGAGGCCGCGACCATGTCCTGCAGGTAGAGGTCGACCTGCAGGTAGACCAGGCCGGTCGAGATCATCTGCACCAGCAGCACGCCGATGATGGTGCCGGGAAAGACCGCGCCCACACCACCGAAGAGGCTGGTGCCACCGAGCACGGCCGCGGCGATGGCGCGGAACTCCACGCCCTCGCCGATGCCGGCGCTGACGCTGCCCTGCTGGCTGATGGCGATGACGCCCGCGAGCGAGGCGCAGAAACCGCTGATGACATAGACCGAGCCGGTCAGGCGGACGACGTGCAGGCCGGCCTTCATGGCCGCCTCGCGGTCATTGCCCATGGCATAGATCTGGCGGCCCATGGGCGTGAAGCGCAGGAAGACCACGGCGGCCACGACGACGATGGCCAGGACGAAGACGGGTAGCGGGATGCCGAAGACGTCTGAGGCGGCGTAGGCCATCTCCGGCGGCAGGATGAACTGGCGCGACTCGGTCAGCAGCAGGCCGATCCCTCTACCCACGGTCAAGGTGGCCAGCGTGGCCACGAACGGCACCAGTCCGACCTTGGCGATGAGGACGGCGTTGACCAAGCCCCAGGCCGTGCCGGCCACGATGCCGCAAGGGATGGCGATGAGGTAGGACACGTCCTGCTGCAGCAGCGTGCCCACGACGGCCGCCGTGATGTACATCGTGGCGCCGACCGAGAGATCGATGCCGCCGGTGAGCAGCACGGCCGTCATGCCCACGGCCAACAGGCCCACGAAGGCCGAGGTCTCGACGATGTTGGAGAAGTTGTCGAGCCGGAAGAAGCGCTCGTCGAGGAGGCTGAAGAGCACGAACACGAGCACGAACAGGATCAGCGGCATGTTGCGCAGGATCGGCATGGTCAGTCGGTTGCCGGTCATGCCGCGCTCCCCGCGGTCTCGCCGTTCTCGCGGAAGGCCGTGCGCAGGATGGACTCCTTGTCGAAGTCGGCGCGATCGAAGGCCCCGAGCACCTCTCCCTGGCCCATGACCACGATCCGATCGCACATCCCCACGAGCTCCTCGATCTCCGACGAGATGAAGAGCACCGCGGTCCCCCGTGCCGCGATCTGATCGATGATCTCGTAGATCTCGTACTTGGCCCCGACGTCCACGCCGCGGGTGGGCTCGTCGATGATGAGCATCGAGGGCTCGGTCATCAGCCACTTGCCCAGCACGACCTTCTGCTGGTTGCCGCCAGAGAGGCCCTTGGCTTCGTTGCGGAAGGCGTCGTTGACCTTGATCGAGAGGACCTCGACCGTCTCCCTGACGGCCTTGACCATGCTGCTCGACTTGACTCGCTTGAGCCAGCGAGAGGTGTAGTCGGGCAGCGCCGCGAGGGTCAGGTTGTCGGAGACCGTGGCCTCCATCATCAGGCCCTCCTCGCGACGGTTCTCGGTCACGAAGGCCATGCCCCCCTTGATGTTGCGCGCCGGGCTCAGCGACTCGACCAGCTCGCCGTCGATGAGGATCTGGCCCTCGTCGTAGTCCTCGAGCCCGAAGATGACCTCGGCCAGCTCGGAGCGGCCGGAGCCCATGAGGCCGAACACACCGAGGATCTCGCCCTTGTGGACCTGCAGGTCGATCTGGTGGCTGATGCCGGCCTTGCTCAGGTTGCGCACCTCGAGCTTCAGCTCCTCGGTCGGCGGCTTCGATCGCTCCGGGTAGAGGTTCTCGATGTCTCGGCCGACCATCGAGCTGATCATGCGGTCCACGGTGAACCCCTCGACCGGCCCGCTGGTCACGAGGTTGCCGTCGCGCAGCACGGCGACCGCATCCGACAGCCGCATCACGTCCCCGAGGATGTGGCTGATGTAGATGATGGTCTTGCCGTCATCGTGCAGGCGCCCGATGAGCTCGAAGAGCCGTTCCGTCTCGCGTGCCGTGAGCGAGGTCGTGGGCTCGTCGAAGATGATGATGTTGGCGTCCATGGAGAGCGCCTTGGCGACCTCGACCAGCTGGCGCTCACCGGGGGCCAGTCGCTCGACGCTCATGTCGGGCGAGAGCTCGAGGTCGACCAGCTCCAGGTACTGCCGAGCACGCTGGTTGAGGTTGCGCCGGTTGAGCAGCGGCACCTTCTTGCCGACGGTGGGGAAGTCGCTGATGAAGAAGTTCTCGGCGATGCTGAGATTGGTGAAGAGGTTCAGCTCCTGGTGGATGAAGGCGATGCCCGCGTGGTCGGCGTCCCCGGGGTCCTCGGGCACATACGGCGCTCCGTCGAGCAGCATGCGGCCCGACGTGGGCGGCACCACGCCGCCGAGGATGTTCATGAGGGTGGACTTGCCGGCGCCGTTCTCGCCCACCAGGCCGACCGTGGTGCCGCGCTCGATGTCGAGGTCGATGCCCTTGAGCACCGGCACCCCGAAGAACGCCTTGTGGATGTCCTCGAACTGCAGGATCAGGTCGCTCATGGTGTCTCCCATCACGCCTGTTGCAGCGCCAGGCGGCGGCGCACCACATCGAGCAGCGCAGCCAGCAGGATGACCGAGCCCTTCACGATGGCGACGTAGAAGAAGGGCACGTTGAGCAAGGACAGCGCGTTGCCCAACAGGACCAGGAACACGACGCCGAAGACGGTCCAGATGATCTTGCCGCGTCCGCCGAAGAGGCTGGTGCCGCCGATGACCACGGCCGCGATGATGTCCAGCAGTAGTGGCGCGCCGAGCGTCGGGCGGCCCTGGTCCACGCGCGCGGTGTAGATGATCGACGCAGCCGCAGCACAGACGCTGCTGAACATGTACGTAGCCACGATGACCTTCTTGACCGGCACACCCGAGACGAGCGCGGCCCTGGGGTTGTTGCCGATGCCATAGAGCCAGCGTCCGAAGATGCTTCGCGAGAGCACGAGATGCGCTACGAGCGAGATGCCGATGGCGATGCCCATGGCCACGGAGAAGAACTCCAAGTCGCTCAACATCGGCAGCGCGAAGTCGTCGCCGATGACGCTGAATGCGTCCGGCAGGTCGATGATGTTCTCGGTCTTGACGATGTAGATGGCCAGCGCGCCCACGAACATCGAGGTCACGAGCGTGACCATGAACGGCGGGATACGCGCGAAGGCCACCGCAGCCCCGTTGAAGGCCCCGATGAGCAAGCCCACGAGCAACATGGCGATGATGGCCACCGGCACGCCGATGATGCTGTCGCTGAGGATGGCGCCGTCCTCGAACAGCATCACCTCCCACAGCGGGCTCTTGCTGAAGACGATGGGCTGGACGGACTCGGCGATGAAGGCCGCGCCGACGACGCTGGCCAGCGAGACCACCGCGCCCTGGCTGAGGTCGATGCCGGCGACGATGAGCACGAAGGTCTGGCCCACCGCGATGACCAGCAGCGGCCACATGTTGCTGAGCAGGTTGCTGATGTTCCGTGGCGTGGCCACGGTGGGCGACAGCAGGTACAGCCCGATGAACATCGCGATGCACAGGTACAGGATCAGGTACTCGGACATCAGGATGCGCTTGCCTAGGCTGATGGCGCGATCCAGGCCGGAGGTCTGCGGCGGTGTCGTGGCCGTCATCCGTTCCGTGCTCCGCTAGTGCTCGTCGTGGCGGGGTTCATCGTGTCCCGTGGTGGTGGTGGAAGCAGCGGGCCCCGCGCTGCGGGGCCCGCTTCACCGGTAGCGCGAGTCG